>JBEPVS010000021.1:0-19546 GCA_041690875.1 Gammaproteobacteria bacterium | reverse complement strand
GAACTGGCCGTGCCGGTCATCGCGCTATCGCAGCTCAATCGCGGCGTCGAGCAACGCACCGAGAAAAAGCCGGTCATGTCAGACCTGCGCGAGTCAGGCGCGATCGAACAGGACGCAGACATGATCCTGCTGATCTATCGCGAAGAGGTCTACGACAAGAACACGCCGAAGCGCGGCATGGCGGAAATCGACCTCGCCAAGCACCGCAATGGCGAGATCGGCACGTTCGTGCTGACCTTCCAGGGGCAATACAGCCGCTTCGCGAACTACGCCGCCGACTCGTACGCCGAGGGTGTACTCAGGTGATTTGACGTGGCACGCCCTGCTGGGCTTGCCCGCCTATCAGCCTTCGAAGAACCCCATCTTCACGCCGGCAAGCTGGATGACGTCGTTGTCCACGAGCTTGCGCGCCGTGGCGCCGATCGGCGCACCATTGACCAGCGGGAAATTCTCCGACGTGTCCGCATCGACGTGCACGAGGAAGTAGCCTTCCGAGCGGCGCGTGATCGCGGCAACTTGCACACCCGGGCGGCCGAGCGTTGTCAGCGTCTTCGTGAGTTCCAGTTCGCGGCCGGCAAAGGCGCCCGACAGCACCTGCAACCGGGCCTTCTTCATCGCCGGCGTGCCGTTGCCGAGCGTGCGGCGCGAGGCGGTCGCATCGGACCCCTGGGACATCGCGGCGCGAACCTTTTCGACCGGGCGCGCCGAGGGCTGGATGACCATGGTCTTCTCGAATTCGTCCTGCTGCGCGGTATCGTCCTCGACGAAGCGCAACTGGTGATGGCCGCAGGTGACGACGTCGCCGTGCTGCAGCGCGTGCTTCTTGATCAGCTTGCCGTTGACGTAGGTGCCATTGGTGCTGTTCAGGTCCTCGAGGAACGAGTCATTCAGGATGTTGATGATCAGCGAGTGGTGGCCGCTGACAGCCGGGTTGTCGATGCGGATATCGTTATCCGGCAGGCGCCCGATCGTGTAGCGCTCTTTGTTCATGTTGTATTCGGCCATCACCTGGCCGTCGAGACTCAGAATCAGCCTTGCCATAAATGCTCGCCTTAGTTCTCGCCTGTTTAAGAGCCTAACTGAACCAGCCCAACATCCGGTCCAATACTCCCCGACGGACGGGGAAGGAATCTACGACCTGGGCCAGCAAAACAGAAATATTGTCCTTGCCGCCGTTGTCGTTGCCGAGCTGGATCAACTGTTGCGCTACCGTATCAAGGTTAGCACCAAAGGTGTTGATCGTTAAGTGAATATCGTCGTCTTCCACCATGTCGGACAAGCCGTCCGAGCACATCATGTAGATATCGCCACGGTGGGCCGGGTGTTCCTGGATCTCGACTTCGACGCCGGCCTCGACGCCGAGCGCCCGCGTCACGTAGTTCTTGTTGGCTGCGCGCTGCGCTTCCTCGGGCGAATAGAACCCTCGGTCGACCAGCTCCTGGAGCAGTGAGTGATCGAGCGTGACCTGCTCGAACGCGGCGCCGCGCAAGCGATACAAGCGCGAGTCGCCGACGTGCGCAATCGTGACGCGATTGTCGTGGAACAGCACGCCGACGACGGTCGTGCCCATGCCTTCGCAATTGGGTTGCGTACGCGCGGTCTGGAAAATGATCTTGTTCGCGCGCGTGATCGCATCGCGCAGGATGATGCTCGTGCGTGACAATCCGGTGCCTGGATCGGGCGCGGAAAGATCTTCGCGTTCGATCGCTTCGCGCACCAGGTTGACGATGGTCTTGACCGCGATGCCGCTCGCGACTTCGCCGGCGTTGTAGCCGCCCATGCCATCGGCCAGCACCAACAACCCGAGGTTCGCGTCCCAGGCGATCGTGTCTTCATTGTGTTCGCGCACGCGTCCGGTGTCCGTCAGGCCCACGCAACGCAGCTTGCCTTTCAGACTCATCGCCGGGCCCCGCGGCCGGGCTGGTGGAGCTTGCTTGGAAACGTGAACTGGATCACAGATACTGGTCCACTGCCGTCCTGATCGAGCGGCCGTAGCGCGCCGCGCTGCAAAAGTTACCATCGGCGGCCACTCCGGGGCGCGTCTGGGGTCACAGATGCACCGGATTGGGCCAGGCCAGACCGCAATAGCGCGGCATCGTACTGGAGTTTTGACTGCGCCGCGATGGGCGGCGACTTAGCGTCAGCTGACACTCGAGGGGATGCTGCGGGCATGGCTCGAAATCAACCGGTCTACGTATGCAGTTCCTGCGGCGGCGAATCGCTGAAATGGCAGGGACAATGCCCGCACTGCGGTGAATGGAACACGCTGACGCGCTTGCTTGGAGTTCGTGCGGCGAGCACCGCAGTGGCGGCGCACGCCGCGGGTGGCGCAGCGGCAATACACGTGGCACTGGCGACGGATGCATCTGCGGAAACGCGCATGAGCCTTGGCATGAGCGAACTCGACCGGGCTTTCGGCGGCGGCATCGGCGCGGGTTCGGTGAGTTTGCTCGGCGGCGAGCCCGGCATCGGAAAATCGACGTTGCTGCTGCAGGTGGCCGCGGCCATCGGCGTTGGGCAAGCGGTGCTGTACGCATCGGGCGAAGAGTCAACACAGCAGATCACGCAGCGCGCACGGCGGCTCGCGCTGGTCGCGCCGGGGCTCACGCTGCTCAGTGACAACTCGCTCGAATCAATCCTGGCGTTGAGCACCGAGCGGCGCGCTGCATTGCTGGTTGTCGATTCGATCCAGACGATGCAGACCGCGGTGGCTGAGTCGAGCCCGGGTTCGCCGCAGCAACTGCGTGAATGCACCGCGGCACTGGTGCGCTTCGCGAAGCAGGGTGGCACCGCGGTGATCATCGTCGGCCACGTCACGAAGGATGGCACGATCGCAGGACCGAAACTGCTCGAGCACCTCGTCGACACGGTGCTTTATTTCGATGCGGATGCGGGCAGCCGCTATCGCATGTTGCGCGCAACGAAGAACCGCTTTGGTCCCGTCAACGAGCTCGGCTTCTTTGCAATGACGGATACGGGGCTTCGCGAAGTGCGCAATCCGTCGGCAATCTTCCTGTCGCGCAATCCGCAGCCGGTGCCGGGAAGCCTGGTCATGGTGGCGCGCGATGGCGGGCGTCCGCTGCTGATCGAGGTGCAGGCGCTCACCGATGCTACGCGCTTCTCGACGCCGCGCCGCGTCGCGCAGGGCGTCGATGCCAATCGGCTCGCGATGCTGCTGGCCGTCATGAACCGCCATTCACGCCTCTCACCCGCCGAGCATGATGTGTACGTGAACCTCGTCGGTGGCTTGACGATAACGGAAACGGCCACCGACCTGCCGCTGGCGCTGGCCATCGGTTCGAGCCTGAAAAGCCAGGCGCTCGATGCGACGCTGGTGGCCTTCGGCGAACTCGGGCTTACCGGTGAGGTGCGGCCCGTGCCGTATGGCGAGGAACGGCTGAAGGAACTGCAAAAGCAAGGCTACACGCGGGCGATCGTGCCGCAGCAGAATGCACCGCGTCAGCCCATCCCGGGCCTCACGGTGCATGCGGTGTCAACACTGGCCGAAGCGATCGAGTCGGCATTCCAGCGCTGACAGCGCTCTAGCGGCGCGCTCAGTCATGGTCGGCGTCGACGGTTTCGATGATCGGCCGCACACGCACGGTGCGAATCGAATTGTCCATCGTCTGCAGCACCTCGAACTCCAGCGCGCCGATGCGGAGCGAGGTGCCCGGCTGCGGGATGTTTTCCAGTTTCTCGAGCAGCAAGCCGTTGAGCGTCTTGGGCCCGAGGTCCGGCAGCTGCCAGCCGAGCGAACGATTCAGCGCGCGAATCGTCGCACTGCCGTTGACGAGCCAGGCGCCGCTGGCATCGCGGTGCACATCCTTGTGGCCGACGGTGGCGGGGTCGGTCGTGAACTCACCCACGATCTCTTCGAGCAAATCCTCGAGCGTGACCAGGCCCTCGATGTCGCCGTATTCGTTGACGACGAAGGCGTGGCGGCGGCGGTAGCGCTGGAATTGCGCCAGCTGGTGCATCAACGAACTGCTTTCGGGCACGAAGTAGGGTTCGCGCGCCTGTGCGAGTTCGATGAGCCGCTCGCGCGTCAGCGTGGCGCGCGCGAATTCCTGCGCGGTGCGCTTCATGTGCAGGATGCCGATCAGGTTGTCGAGTTCGCCGTCGTAGACAGGCAGCCGTGTGTGCGGCGTCTGGCGCAAGCGCTCGAGTATGTCCTCCCAGTCGGCCGAGATGTCGATGCCGGCGATATCCTGGCGCGGGATCATGATGTCATTCACCGTGATGCGCTCGAGGTCAAGGATCGACAGCAGCATCTGCCGATGGCGCACCGGAATCAGTCCACTCGACTCGCTCACGACGGTGCGCAACTCCTCGGCACCGAGCACGTGCGAATCGTGTTTCGCCTTGCGCAATCCGAACATCTGCAGCAATCCGTACGCGGCGCGACTCGTGAACCAGCGTGCCACCCAGGTGATCCACAACAACACGCGGTAGACCAACGTCGAATTGAGCGCGACCGATTCGCTGTGCTCGGCGGCGTAGATCTTCGGCGCGAGCTCGCAGAAGATGATGATGAACACCATCAGCGCAATCATGATGGCGGGCAACGCCTGCGGATGCTGTACGCGCAGCGCCAGCAGCGTCGCGACGGAGGAAGCGGCGACACTGGCGATCTCCAGGATCACGAGATTCGCGCCCAGCCATTGGTCCGGCTTGGCCAGTAGTTTTTCCAGCGCGCGGGCGCGCCGCTCGCCGGCGGCGGCGCGCGTGCGCACGCGGTAGCGGTTGACAGAGAGCATCGCGACTTCGGTGCCCGCTGAAAAGGCAATGATGATGAGCAGGCCGAACAGCGTCAGTAGCAGGACGAGCGTCGGGGCAGAATTCACGTCGCACACCCTCAAGTGATGCACCAAAGGGTCCATAGCATAGGGCCTGCGCGTACAATTGCCCGATGTTTGACCAATTGACCGGCCGGCTCAGCACCGCGATGGCGGCGCTCCGCGGACGCGGGCGGCTGTCCGAGGACAACATCGCCGAGACGCTCCGCGAGGTGCGCATCGCGTTGCTCGAGGCCGACGTCGCGCTGCCGGTCGTCAAGAAATTCATCGACGCGGTCAAGGCGCGCGCGCTCGGCGCCGAGGTCAGCGCAAGCCTCACGCCCGGCCAGACACTGGTCGGCATCATCCACCGCGAACTGGTCACGGTGCTCGGCGGCGCCGGCACCGGACTCGCATTGAATGCGACGCCGCCGCTGGTGCTGCTGCTTGCGGGCCTGCAGGGTGCGGGCAAGACCACCACTGCCGCGAAGCTGGCACGCTGGCTGATTGAATCGCACAAGAAACGCGTGCTGCTGGTCAGCACCGATGTGCGGCGTCCGGCGGCAATCCTGCAACTCGAAAAGCTCGCCGCGCAGGTGCAGGCGGATTTCTACTCGCCATCGACGGGCGCTGTGCCGGCCGCCATCGCTGCAACCGCACTGGAGCGCGCGCGCAACGGCGTCTACGACGTGCTGATCGTCGACACGGCCGGACGATTGCACATCGATGCGGCGCTGATGGACGAAGTGCGGCAGATCGACGCGGCCGTGAGCCCGCAGCAGCGCCTGTTCGTCGTCGATGCGATGTCCGGCCAGGACGCGCTGAACGCGGCGCAGGCCTTCAGCGCCGCGCTGGAGCTCACCGGCGTCATCCTCACCAAGGCTGACGGCGATGCGCGTGGCGGCGCGGCGCTGTCGGTGAGGGAGGTGACGGGCAAGCCGATCGTGTTCCTCGGCGTCGGCGAAAAGACCGAGGCGCTCGAACCTTTCGATGCCGAGCGCATGGCACAGCGGATCCTGGGCATGGGCGATGTCGTGGCGCTGGTCGAGTCTGTGCAGCGCAACATCCACGTTGGCGAAGCCGAGCGCATTGCCCAGAAATTCAAACAGGGCAAGTCCTTCGATCTCGCGGACTTGCGCTCGCAACTTGAGCAGGTGCGTCGCATGGGCGGCCTGGGCGCCCTGATGGACAAGCTACCTACTCAGCTGACCCAGAAGGCTAAGTTGCCTCCAGACCGTGCAGACCGCGACCTCAAGCACCAGATCGCAATCATCGACTCCATGACCCCCAGGGAGCGGCGCTTGCCCAACGTCATCGATGGCTCGCGACGGCGCCGTATAGCCCGGGGCGCGGGCGTGCAGGTGCAGGACGTCAACCGGCTGCTCAAGCAGTTCCTGGATATGCAGAAGATGATGAAGCAGCTCAAAGGCGGGGGCTTGCAGCGGCTCATGGGTGCTTTCAAGGGCGGTATGCACTAAGTCATTGAGGGGCTTTAAGTCCGGCCCTCCATTGCGTAGAATCCGCGCTCTTTTTTGGCCCCAGGTCCCAAGGCAAACATGGTCACGATCCGTCTCACGCGCCGCGGCGCCAAGAACCAGCCCTTCTATCACGTCGTCGTGACGGACAGCCGCAAGCGCCAGGGTGGCTCCAGCCTCGAGCAGGTTGGTTTTTTCAATCCCGTAGCGCGCGGCAAGGAAAGCCGCCTGCGCCTGGAACTGGGCCGCATCGATCATTGGGTGAAACTGGGTGCGCAGCTGTCCGATCGGGTGAGCCAGCTGGTGGCCACGTACCGGAAGCAGGCGGCGGCTTAAAGGTTCGCGAGGCCGTGGCCGAAGCTCGGCCGCCGCGCCACGTGAAGCTCGGCAAGGTCCTGGGACCCGCCGGCGTTCGGGGTTGGCTCAAGGTGCAGTCATACACCGATCCCCCCAAGAACCTGCTGAAATACCCATCGTGGCTGCTGCTGGATTCGCAGGGCCGGCGAAGGAGCTTCAAGGTCGCCGAGTCGGTCGTTGACCGGGATCGGCTGCGGGCCCGGTTCGAAGGTATTGAAGATCGGGATGCCGCCGGCTTGCTGGGCGGCGCGGATATCGAGGTCGAGCGTTCGGCGTTACCGCCGACTGCAGCGCGCGAGTACTACCGCGACGACCTCGTCGGCCTGCGCGTCGTTACCGTCGATGGGCGCGAGCTGGGACGCTTGAGTCATTTCATCGACGCGCCGGCGGTGCCGGTGATGGTGGTGAAAGGCGCGAGCGAGGTGTGGATTCCCGCGGTGCCCGCGCACTTGAGGCGCGTGCGGCTGGAATCGGGCGAGATTGAAGTGGATTGGCCCGTGGAAATCTAGGGGCCGTTCGCGGCGCGGAGAGTGCAGGTGCTGGTCGAGGTCGTTACGCTGTTTCCGGAAATGATCCGGGAGGCACTGGGCCACGGCGTTGTCGGTCGGGCGCAGCAGCGCGGTTTGCTCCAGGTGCGCACGGAGAATCCGCGCGCGCACACGAACGATGTCCATGGAACGGTGGACGATCGGCCGTACGGCGGCGGACCGGGCATGGTGATGAAACCGGAGCCCTTGTGCGCGGCGATCCGCGTGGCGCGGGCGCGGTTGCCGGCGGGGAGCCTCACCGTTGCGCTGTCGGCGCAAGGTTTGCGCCTCACGCAGGGGCGGGTGATGGAATTGTTGTCCCGTCCGGCATTGCTGCTGGTCGCGGGGCGGTACGAAGGAATCGATGAGCGCGTGCTCGAGTCCGAAGTCGAACTTGAGCTGTCGATCGGCGACTATGTGCTCTCGGGCGGGGAGCTGCCGGCGTTGGTGCTGATCGATGCGTTGGCGCGGCTCCTGCCGGGCGCTTTGGGCGATGATCGCTCGGCGCAGCAGGAATCGTTCAGCGAGGGCCTGCTCGACTGGCCGCACTACACGCGGCCTGAGTTGCACGAGGGCCGGCCTGTGCCGCCCGTGCTGGTGTCGGGTGACCATGCGGCGATTGGCCGCTGGCGGTTGAAGCAGGCGCTGGGACGCACCTGGTTGCGGCGGCGCGAGTTGATGGAAGGTATCGAGTTGGACGCGCAGCGCGCGGCGCTGCTGCAGGAATTTTTGCAGGAACGAGAACAGGAAGGCGAGCCATGAACATCATCCAGACACTGGAAGCCGAACGCATCACGCGCAAGGTGCCCGATTTCAAGCCCGGCGACACCGTCGTCGTGCAGGTCAAGGTCGTCGAAGGCGAACGCGAGCGCGTGCAGGCCTTCGAGGGCGTCGTCATCGCGATTTCCAACCGCGGCTTCAACTCCTCGTTCACGGTGCGCAAGATCTCGCACGGCGAGGGCGTCGAGCGCACGTTCCAGACGCACAGTCCCTCGATCAGCGACATCAGCGTGAAGCGCCGCGGCAACGTGCGGCGCGCCAAGCTGTACTACCTGCGCGACCGCGCGGGCAAGTCGGCCCGCATCGAAGAGAAGGTCTAACGACGCGCCGCATGCGCGCGGCGCGGCTCGCAACATCGATGCGCTACCTGCTCAACTTCTTCCGCAGTCTCTGGCACGGGCTGGATGTGCTGCGGCGTGTGTTGCACCTGTTGCTGATGCTCGCGCTGCTCTTGCTCGTGATCGTGGCGCTGCGCGCGTCAACGCCGCGCCTGCCTGGGCGCGCCGCACTGGTTGTGCACCCGGGCGGCGAAATCGTCGAGCAGCTCGCCGGTGAACCGCTGCAGCGGGCGATCAGCGAGGCGCGCGGCGAGAGCGCGCCGCAAACGCTGTTGTGGGATCTGACGCGCGCGATTCGCAGCGCCGCCACCGACTCGCATATCCAGGCACTGCTGATCGAGACCGACGACATCACGCATGTCGGCCAGCCAGAGCTCGAGGAACTCGCTGCAGCGATCGGCACGTTCCGCGCCAGCGGCAAAAAGATCATCGCGCACGGCAGCTATTTCCTGCAGCCCCAGTACTACCTCGCGGCGCAGGCCGACGAGGTTTACCTCGATCCGTTCGGGTTCGTGCTGCTGCCTGGCTACGACCGCTATCGCATGTACTTCAAGGATGCGATCGACAGGATCTCGGTCGACGTGCACCTCGTGCGCGCCGGCAAGTTCAAGAATGCCGCGGAACCGTTCACACGCCGCGACATGTCCGATGAGGAACGTCAGGAGAGTATTGCGTACCTGCAATCGCTGTGGCTCGGATATCGCACGGCGGTAGGCGCGGCGCGCCACATGGACCCAGGAGCGCTCTCCAATTATGCCGACGGTTATTCAGCCGCCGTGCAGAAGGCCGGCGGTGACCTGGCCGGCGTAGCGAAAGCCGCGGGCCTGGTCACGGCACTGCGCACCGACGGTGAGGTGGCCAATCGCATGGCCGCGCTGGTCGGCGTCGAAGATGACAAGCGTGGCTTCCAGAGCGTGACGGCTGAGGATTACCTGCACGCGCTGCCTCCCGAGAATCGGTCGCGCCATGGCGCCGGCCCGGCCATTGGCGTCATCGTGGCGAGCGGCACGATGCTGGACGGCCAGCAGCCCTCGGGTTCGATTGGCGGAGAATCCACGTCGGCGTTGCTGCGGCGGGCGCGTCTCGATAGCAATATCAAGGCCGTCGTACTCCGCATCGACAGTCCGGGCGGCAGCGTACTCGCCGCAGAGCAGATCTATCGAGAGGTGCAGCTGCTGCGCGCGGCCGGCAAGCCGGTCATCGCCTCAATGGGCGACCTGGCTGCTTCAGGCGGCTACTACATCGCGGCGCCGGCCGATGAGATCCTGGCCAGCGCCAACACGATTACCGGCTCGATTGGTGTATTCACCACGGTGCCCACGTTTGATCGCGCGCTCGCCAAGCTTGGCGTTCATGTCGATGGCGTTGGTACGACCGCGATGTCCGGTACGTTACGGCTCGATCGTCCGCTCCAGCCGGCAACTGAAGCCGTCCTGCAATCCAGCGTGGACCACGCCTACGCACAGTTTGTCCAGCGCGTAGCGAGCGGCCGGCGCAAGACACCCGCCGCGGTCGACGAGATGGCACAGGGACGTGTGTGGGCGGGGCGCGATGCGTTGCGCCTGGGCCTCATCGATCGCATCGGAGGCTACGACGACGCGTTGCAGGCAGCAGCCAAGCGCGCCGGGCTCGGCAAGGACTACGACGTGCGGGTCTTCGAACCGGAACTCAGCTTCACCGAGCAGTTCTTGCTGAACGCGCACGGCACGTACGCGACGCTCGTGCACGCCGCCGGCCTGGATTCAAGCATTTCATTGACCGCCCAACTTCGCACGCAGCTTGGGCCGGAACTCGCACCGCTGCAACGCGAACTGGCGCGCTGGCAGAGTCTCGCGGCCACGCCGCAGCGCGCGGTCGCGTATTGCTTCTGCGAAGTCGACTGATAGCGCGGCCTCAGCCGCCGACCTGCACGCACATCATGCTGATCGCACCGAGCTCGATGCCATCGACCGGCATACTCGCTGATTCACCGGCACGCTGTAGCCCCAGCACATAGAGCAACGGCAGATAATGTTCCGGCGTCGGCACGCTCATGGGCGCGCCGGCGTCGAGTGTTTCATAGTTCGCCAGATCGGCATGTCGACGATCCTGGACCGCGGCGCGCACTGCCCCGTTGAATGTTTGCGCCCACACCGGTGCAAGCGCCGCGCCATCGAACTGCAGCAGCGCCAAGTTGTGCACGACATTGCCGCTGCCGAGCACCAGCACGCCCTCATCGCGCAGCGGTGAAAGCCGCTGCGCCAGCGCGTAATGCTGTGCGGGGCTCAGCGCAGCGTCGATTGACAGCTGCACGACCGGGATATCGGCCTCCGGGTAAACATGACGCGCCACCGACCAGGTGCCGTGATCGAGCCCCCATTCCTCATCGAGCTGCACCGGCGTCGGCGCGAGCAACTGCGCAACTCGCCTCGCCAACTGCGGATCGCCCGGCGCCGCATACTTCACGGCGTACAGGGCCGGCGGAAAGCCGTAGAAATCATGGATCGTGCGCGGCTGCGCCTGCGCCGTGACCGCGGTGCCGCGAATGTACCAGTGCGCCGACACGGCCACGATCGCGCGCGGGCGCGGCAACGTGCGGCCAAGTTGCTGCCAAGCCTCGCTGTAGCGGCTCGGCTCGATCGCCAGCATCGGCGAGCCATGACCCAGGAACAGCGCCGGATGTGGCGCGCTCATCACGGTGTCGTCAGTGCATGCCACTGCGCATCATCGAGCGGCAGGCGCCAGTAAGCTGCAGCCTGCAATATCGTTCCCGCATGCGAGGGCGAGAGTTCCCCGCCCAGGTCGCTGACGCCGGGGTTGTGGCCGACGACGAGAATGACGCGCGCGCTGCCTTGCCATTTTGCGAGCACCGCGCCGATAAGGTGCGCGGTGGATTGGTACAGTTTCGGCACGGCCTGCAGCGCTGATTTCTCGAACTGCAGGAAGTCAGAGACGATTGCCGCGGTTTCGCTGGTGCGGCGCGCGGGGCTGTAGAGCACGCGCTCGATCGGCGCGCCGACGGCAAGCAACTTCGCCGCGCGTGCCGCGGAAATACGCCCGGCATCGGTCAGCGGTCGCTCGAAGTCGTCGGCGTCGCGCGTCGCAGGCGCGGCGTCGGCATGGCGCATCAAGATCAGCTCGTGCACGCCTACCACATCATGCCGGTCTGCAGCTTGGCCGCATCCGACATCATGCTCTGGCTCCACGGCGGATCGAACACCAGCTGCACGTCGGCGCGGCTGACGGTGGGAATGAGCTCGAGCTTTTCCTTCACGTCGCGCACCAGCACTTCGCCCATGCCGCAACCGGGTGCGGTCAACGTCATGCTGACGCTGAGCTTGCGTGTGCCATCGGGCTCAGGGGTGACGGCGCAGCCGTAGACGAGGCCGAGATCGACGATGTTCACCGGGATCTCCGGATCGTAGCATTGCCGCATCTGCGCCCAGGCGAGGTCGCGTACGTCGTCTTCCGTTGCGCCCGGCTTCAACTCTGGCGCGTGGATTGGTTCCTTGCCGATCGCATCGGCCTGCTCGCCCGGGATTCGATACAGGTTGCCTTCGATGTACAGCGTGAAGCTGCCGCCGAGCGCTTGCGTGATGTATCCGGCAAGGCCCGCTTTGAGCGTCACCGACGTGCCGGCGGGCACGATGACGCCTTCGACGTCACGACTCAATACGACCGGTTCGTTCTCGTAGCCGGCCATGGTTATTCCGTCGATACCGTCGGAGCGGGCGACGTGCCCGATGGGGCAGCGCCGGCATTCGCGACTGCGGCGTGGCGCGCCAACGCCGAGTGCAGCGTGTGCCAGCACAGGCTCGCGCATTTGACGCGCACCGGAAATTCGTGGACGCCTGCCAGGGCCATCAGCTTGCCGAGCGGCCGCGAGGGTACATGCGATGGCTCGGTCAGCAACGCGTGCACCTCGTGGTACAGCGCCTCGACATCCGCCAGGCCTAAGCCCTTGACGGCCTCGCTCATCAGCGATGCGGAGGCGACCGAGATTGCGCAGCCCTGGCCATTGAATCGAAGGTCGGAGAGCCGCTCGCCGTCGAATCGCAGCGTGATGGCGAGCGAATCGCCGCACAACGGATTGTGGCCCAGCGCCTCGGCGTCGGCCGGCTCGAGCCGGCCGAAATTGCGCGGGCTGCGATTGTGATCGAGGATCACGTCGCGATAGAGATCGCGGATCTCCATCACGCGAAGACCTCGCGCACGCGTTCGAGCGCGTCGACCAGGCGGTTGATATCGCCATCGGTGTTGTAGCACCCGAACGATGCGCGCGCGGTTGCGGCGAGGCCGTACCACGTCATGACCGGCATCGCGCAATGGTGTCCGGTGCGGATCGCAACGCCCTCGCGATCGAGGATCGTGCCGATATCGTGCGGGTGGATGCGATCGAGCGTGAAAGAAATCACGCCGGTCTTGGCCGCTGCGGTGCCGATCAGCTTCAGGTTGGGCAGCGCGCGCAGCCGCTCGGTCGCCACCGCCAGCAGGCGTTGCTCGTGTGCGGCCACGCGATCGCGGCCGAGCAGCTCGACGTAGTCGAGGGCGGCGGCCAGCCCGACAGCGCCGGAAATGTTCGGCGTGCCCGCCTCGAATTTCCACGGCAATTCGTTGTAGCTGCTGCGCTCGATCGCCACGGTCAGGATCATGTCGCCGCCGCCTTGCCACGGCGGCATCGCCTCGAGTTGCGCTTCGCGCCCGTACAGCACGCCGATGCCGGTTGGCGCGTAGACCTTGTGGCCGGAGAACACATAGAAATCGCAGTCGAGCTGCTGTACATCGATGTGCTGGTGCGCAATCGCCTGCGCGCCATCGATGAGCACTGGCACGCCGCGTTCGTGCGCGAATGCGATCATTTGCTTGATCGGCAACACGGTGCCCAGCGCATTCGAAACATGCGCCAGCGCCACGAGCTTCGTGCGCGGACCCAGAAGCGCCGCGAAGGACTCGAATTCGACTTCACCCGCGGCGTTGAGCGGTGCCGCGACGAGCCTTGCGCCAACGCGTGCACAGGCCATCTGCCAGGGTACGATGTTGGCGTGATGCTCGAGCTGCGTGATCAACACCTCATCGCCGGCGGCCAGGTGGGTGCCGCCCCAGCTCTGGGCAACGAGGTTGATCGCCTCGGTGGTGCCGCGCGTGAAGATGATCTCCCGCGTCGAGCGGGCATTGATGAAACGCCGCACGGTCTCGCGCGCGCCTTCGAAAGCCGCCGTGGCTTCCTGGCTGAGCGTGTGTACGCCGCGGTGCACGTTGGCATGGTGCAATTCGCCATAGCGCGTGACGGCATCCAGCACCGCGCGCGGCTGTTGCGAGGAAGCGGCGCTGTCGAGATAGACCAGCGGCCGCCCGTGTACCTCGCGATCGAGTATCGGAAAATCAGCGCGCACGCGCGTAGGGAGCAAGCGTCCGTCGGGTGCTGCATAGGCATCATTTGCCAACGGCAGCGCTGCGCTCACAGCAGCAGTTCCGTCGCGGGTGCGTCGCTGAGTCTCGAGGCTGCGGCGAGGCCGGCCGCGCGACGCAGGGCGGGCGGGTCAATCGCACCGAGGGCTTCGCCGAGGAAGGCCCACTTCAGCAGTGAGCGGGCGGCGAGTTCGTCGATTCCGCGCGCGAGTAGATAGAACAACAGGTTCTCGTCGAGGCGCCCCGTGGTGGCGCCGTGCGTCGCCTGGATATCGTTGGTGTTGATCGTCAGGCGCGGGCGCAAATCGAGTTCGGCGCCCTTGCCATCGATCAATCCACGCAACGATTGCTGCACGCGCGCCCCGGTTGCCGTGGCCGCCACCAGCACATCGGCACTGCAGGCGACGTGCGCGCGATCGCTCGCGATGCCGCGAAACACCTGGTCGCTCCGCGTCCCGGGTGCGTCATGCAGGATCGTGAACTGCGAATCCGCGACCTGCGTCTCCCTGGCGGCGGTGACAGCGCGCAAATCGAACTTCGCGTCGCGGCCCGCAAGCTGCACTTGCGCGCTGCTGCGCGCACTGGCCCCGCCGGCCGTCACCTGGCGTAGTCGGTACATGGCGTTTTCGCCGACCGTCGCGGCGAGCGTGTCGTGCTGCACGACGTGATCGGCTGTCTGTTGTAGCCGCGTGTGAGTCAGGCTCGCGCTGGATTCGATGCGCAACCGCAGGTTGTGGCCGTCGATCGCGGTCGCTTCGGCGGGAGCAACGCCGGCATCAAATGCCGTCAGTCGTCGCTCGACCAGCGATACCTGTGCGCCGGCCGCAATGTCGATGACGAAGTCGGTGTAGCAGCCGGTGAGGGCTGGAGTCGAGATGGAGATGACCTCCACCGCGGCGTGGCCGGACAGGCGCAACGCCAGGGCCTCCGGCGCAAACAGGCGTGCCGTGAGTCCGAGTCGCCCATCGCCACTCGTCGCAAAAGCCATCGGTGCCTCGGCCGCAACGGCCGCTTCGAAGGGCCGCCGCGTGATGCCCGGATTTGCAGGCCATGTCGTATCGGATGACAGTCTTCCGTCGACGAGCACAAGCCGGTGGTAACCCTGCAGGGGCTCCGGCCGCGTTAGTGGTACGCCCGAGGTTTCCCTGGGAGCCGATTGAAACGTACCGAGATGCTCGAGCGCGCGCAGGTTTGCGTAGTGCCAGTTCTCATCGCGCCGCGTCGGCAGCCCGGCTGCGCGCAGCGCCTGTGCGGCAGCCGCGCGCGCGGCGGATTGCGCGGCCGCCGGTCGCGCGGCGAACTCACCCAGCATGCGATCGAGCGTGTTCAAGCAACCGCCGGCGCCGCTTCGAGCAGCCAGTCGTAGCCGCGCTGTTCCAGTTCGAGCGCGAGTTCACGGCCGCCGTTTCGGACGATGCGGCCGCGCGCCAGCACGTGCACCTGGTCCGGCACGACGTGATCGAGCAGCCGCTGGTAATGCGTCACGAGCACGACGGCGCGATCGGGCGAGCGGAGCGTGTTGATGCCACGACCGACGAGCTTCAGTGCGTCGATGTCGAGACCCGAGTCCGTTTCGTCGAGCAGCGCGAGGCGCGGCTCGAGCACCAGCATCTGCAGGACCTCGTTGCGCTTCTTTTCGCCACCCGAGAATCCTTCGTTGACGCCGCGCGCGAGCAGTGACTCGTCGATCTGCATGACGCGCATCTTGTCGCGCACGAGGTTGAGGAAATCGAAGGCGTCCATTTCCGGCTGGCCATGCGCGCGCCGCCTGGCATTCAGCGCGGCCTTGAGCAGGTAGGCGTTGTTGACGCCGGGAATTTCGACCGGATACTGGAAGCCGAGAAAAAGACCAGCGCGCGCGCGTTCTTCCGGCGGCATCGCGAGCAGGTCGGCGCCTTCAAAGCGCACGCTGCCGCCGTCGACGGTGTAACCCGAACGGCCGGCCAGCACGTGTGCCAGCGTGCTCTTGCCCGAACCGTTCGGTCCCATGATCGCGTGCACTTCGCCGGCGCGCACCTCGAGCGACACACCGTGCAGCACCGCGGTGCCAGCGACGCTCACGCGCAGTTCCCTGATCTCGAGCAGCGGGGCGCTCATCCGACTGCCCCTTCGAGGCTGACGGACAGCAGGTTCTGGGCCTCCACGGCGAATTCCATCGGCAGTTCCTTGAACACTTCGCGGCAGAAACCGCTGACAATCATGTTGACGGCATCCTCCTGGCCGAGTCCGCGCTGCTGGCAATAGAACAGCTGGTCTTCGCTGATGCGCGAGGTGCTCGCCTCGTGCTCGACGGTCGCCTGCGCGTTGCGCGACTCGATGTAAGGGAATGTGTGGGCGCCGCACGTCGAGCCGAGCAGCAGCGAATCGCAGCGCGTGAAATTCCGGGCGCCGTGCGCAGAGGGCATCATCTTGACGAGGCCACGGTACGTGTTCTGGCCATGGCCACCGGAGATGCCCTTCGAGACGATCGTGCTGCGCGTATTGGCGCCGAGATGGATCATCTTCGTGCCGGTGTCGGCCTGCTGGTAGTTGTTTGCGGTCGCCACGGAGTAGAACTCGCCAACCGAGTTTTCGCCGCGCAACACGCAGCCCGGATATTTCCACGTGATCGCCGAACCGGTTTCGACCTGGGTCCACGAGATGCGCGAATTGCGACCGCGGCACTCACCGCGTTTCGTAACGAAGTTGAAGATGCCGCCGCGTCCTTCCGCGTCGCCCGGATACCAGTTTTGCACCGTCGAATACTTGATCTGTGCATCGTCGAGCGCGACCAGTTCCACGACAGCGGCATGCAGCTGGTTCTCATCTCGCATCGGCGCGGTGCAGCCCTCCAGGTAGCTCACATGGCTACCTTCGTCGGCGATGATCAGCGTGCGCTCAAACTGCCCGGTGTTCGCGGCATTGATGCGGAAGTATGTCGAAAGCTCCATCGGACAGCGCACGCCTCGCGGCACATAGACGAAGGAACCGTCCGAGAACACAGCGCAATTGAGCGTCGCGTAGAAATTGTCGGTATAAGGCACGACGCTTCCGAGGTACTGCTCGATCAGCCCAGGGTGCGATTGCACCGCCTCGGAGAAGGGACAGAAAATCACGCCCGCTTCGGCCAGGCGGCTCTTGAACGTGGTTGCAACCGAAACACTGTCGAACACCGCATCGACCGCGACGCCGGCAAGCCGCGCGCGCTCATGCAGCGGAACACCAAGCTTGGCGTAGGTCTCGAGCAGTTTGGGATCGACTTCCTCGAGGCTCTTGGGCGCATTTGCATTTGCCTTGGGCGCCGAGAAATACGAGATCGCGTTGTAATCGATGGGCGGATAGTGCAGGTGCGCCCAGTGCGGTTCGCTCATCGTGCGCCAGTGCGCGAGCGCGCGCAGGCGCCAGTCCAGCAGGAATTGTGGTTCGCGTTTTTTGGCCGAAATCAGCCGAACGACCGATTCATCGAGGCCGGCCGCAATCGTGTCGGATTCGATGTCGGTGACGAAGCCATGCTCGTAGCCGCGATCGAACAGCGCCGACAGCTCGGAGTTGCTGCTCACGATCGGTCCGTCCGGCCGCTGCGCAGCGAGCGCTCGAGCGCGGCAAAGCGCACCGGGTTGCCACCGAGCCCAGACAATTCAACCAGAGTGATTTCAGACAGCGAGCGGCGAATGGCGAGGTTGACCCGCTGCCAGGCGCGTCCTACGCCGCAGGTGCTTTCGATGCTGCACTGGTGCGTATGCTGCGCGCACTCGATCAGTGCAACGGGACCCTCGAGTGCGTCGAGCACCTGTACGGCCGTGATCTCGGCGGCGGGGCGCGCCAGGCGGTATCCGCCACGCTGCCCGAGCGTCGAGTTGACGAGGCCACGGCGATGCAGTTGTTTCAGCACCTTGGCGACCGTCGTCGGGGCAAGGTGGGTTTGGGCCGACAACTGTGCTGCCGTGAGCTGCACCCCTGGCGCCACGGCCAGCCGCGCCAGCAGCACGGTGGCGTAATCGGTCATTTTGCTGATGCGCAACATGGGACCTTCCTATATAGGACTAGTTTAGTCCTAGATTGGCTACACTTAAAGGGGGCAGTCCCGCTTTGGTATGCTGGCGGCTTCTTTTCTGGAGGTGGGCGCATGAGTCTTGTAGACCTGGAGAACGTGGCAAAAGCAATGGTCGCCGCAAACAAGGGTATTTTGGCCGCGGACGAGAGTTCGGGCACGATCAAGAAACGCTTCGACAAGATCGGCCTTGAGTCCACCGAAGAGGCCCGCCGCACCTATCGTGAATTGCTGTTCACGACGCCCGCGATGGCACAGTCCATCAGTGGCGTCATTTTCTACGACGAGACGCTGCGCCAGAAAACCAGCAGTGGCGTGCCGTTCCCGGAATTCCTATCCAAGCTCGGTGTCGTGCCCGGCATCAAGGTCGACATGGGCGCGAAGCCGCTGGCCGGATTTCCGAACGAGACGATCACCGAAGGACTCGACGGCCTGCGCGAGCGGCTGATGGAGTACTACAAGCTCGGCGCGCGCTTCGCGAAGTGGCGCGCCGTGATCGACATCGGCGCAGGGTTCCCGACGCGCTTTGCGATCGAAGCCAATGCGCACGCGCTGGCGCGCTACGCCGCACTGTGCCAGGAACAAAACATCGTTCCGATCGTCGAACCCGAGGTCTTGATGGACGGCGCGCATTCGATCGAGCGGTGCGAAGAGGTCACGAGCGAAGTGCTGACCGAAGTGTTCCAGCAGCTCGAGGGCCATCGCATTCATCTGGAAGGCATGATCCTCAAGCCCAACATGGTCATCTCCGGCAAGAAATGCCCGCAACAGGCCAGTGCAGAACAAGTCGCGGCGGCGACGGTGCGTTGCCTGATGCGCCACGTGCCGGGCGCCGTGCCGGGCATTGCATTTCTTTCCGGTGGGCAATCGCCGGCAGACGCCACGCTGCACCTGTCGCTGATGAACGCGCAGGGCAACCTGCCGTGGCAGCTGACGTTCAGTTATGGGCGCGCGTTGCAGGATGCAGCGCTGTCCGCATGGACCGGCAAGCCGGCCGGATTCGCGGCCGGACAAAAGGCATTCGCGAAGTGGGCGCAGCTGAATGGCCTCGCGCGCAGCGGACGCTACACGGCAGGGATGGACACGCAGGCCGCCTGATGGGTGCATCCCCAACGGCCGAGGCCGTGGTCGAGGTTACGGATCTTAAGTATGCGATCGACGGCCGCAGCATATTCGACGGACTGAACCTCACCGCGCGACGCGGGCAAATCACCGCGGTGATGGGCCCGAGCGGCACCGGCAAGACGACGTTGTTGCGGTTGCTGATGGGCGCGATCCGGCCCGGCGCGGGGCGCCTCACGGTATTTGGCGAAGAAGTCGCGCAGTTGCGCCGAGCACCGCTCTACGCGCTGCGCAAGCGCATCGGAATGCTTTTCCAGAACGGTGCGCTGCTCAGCGACCTTTCGGTGTTTGAAAACGTCGCCTTTCCGTTGCGCGCGCACACTAACCTGCCTGAACCGCTGTTGCGCCGGCTGGTACTCATGAAGCTGCAGGCGGTTGGCCTGCGTGGCGCGGCGGATATGTCACCTGGCAGCTTGTCGGGTGGCATGGCGCGGCGCGTAGCGCTGGCGCGGGCGATCGTCATGGATCCGGAGCTGCTGATTTACGATGAACCATTCGTCGGTCTCGATCCGATTTCGCTCGGCGTGATCCTGCGGCTGATCCAGACGCTGAATGCCACGCTCGGCATCACCAGCATCGTCGTCACGCATGATGTCGAGGAGATCAGCCGCATCGCGCACCAGAGTTACCTGCTCGCCGGCGGACTCGCGGCGGCGGCCGGAAGTCCCAAGGAACTGCTTGCGGCGGCGACTCCGGCGGTCAACCAGTTCATGCGCGGCCTGCCCGATGGCCCGGTGCCGTTCCTGTCTCTTAT
>JBEPVS010000020.1:0-19598 GCA_041690875.1 Gammaproteobacteria bacterium | reverse complement strand
GCCCAACGCAGCCGAATGGATCCTTCGAGTCAATGTCGCGGACAAAAAGACATCCGGCCCGTTCTCGGTGTTAGAGGGCGTGGATCGATGGTTCGCTGTGTTGAGCGGCGGCGATGTCTTGCTGGCGACGCCCGCCTTGGCGCCTCGGCGGCTCGGCGCTTCGCTCGAGGAGTTGCACGCGTTCCCCGGCGATGCGTCGACGCAGTGCACGGCAATCGGCGATGAGACGCAGGATTTCAACATCATGCTGCGCCGTGCGCGCGGCACCCTGCATCAACAATCCCTGCGGTGTCACGCATCGCTGCAGACGAGTGCTGAACTCGTGGCATTGTTCGTAACGTCGCCGGTCACGCTTCGCACCGGTGATGCCGCAACGTGCGAGCTACCGGCGATGTCGCTGGCCTGGTGGCACAATCCGCCTCGCGCGCCGCTGCATTTGCAGGCGCAGCCCGCGGTACGTGGCTGGTGGCTCGAGGCGAATGCGCCCGGGTGAATGCGGCCTACTGAAGAACCCGCTGCAGAAACGTGGCGATGTGCGCGAGCTCTTCGGCGCACACCGAATGCGCCATAGGATAGCTGTGCCATTCAACGCTGTAGCCCGTCGCACTGAGCTGCGCACGTGCTTCCGCGCCAAGTTCCGGAATGACGACCGGATCCTGCGTACCATGGCCGAGAAAAATCGGCGTGTGCTGGTTTGCCGCCGTTCGCTCGACGGCAAAACTGGCGGACAGCAGGTTGTAGCAGGACAGGCCGACGACTCCGGCGAGTTTTTCGGGCAGCCGCGTGCCGGTGTACAGCGCCATCGCTCCGCCCTGCGAAAATCCAGCCAGCACGATGCGTTCGGTCGCGATGCCGCGTTCGTTCTCGCGCCCGATCAGGGCACGAATCGATGCATCGGCCGCGCGTATGCCGGCTTCATCTTGTCGCGCTTGGGCGTTGAGCGCACCGATGTCATACCACGCGCGCATCGGCAGTCCGCCATTGAGCGTAACGGGGCGAACCGGCGCGTGCGGGAAAACGAAGCGCAGCGCCAGTCCGCCGGGTGTGTGCAGGTAAGGGACCGCGGGTTCGAAATCGTGGCCATCGGCGCCGAGGCCGTGCAGCCAGACGATGGAGCGTGTTGGATTCGGTGCGGTTTCGGCTTCGACAGCGCTCAGCATGCGTGCAGGGTTGCATCTTTCGACGTCGTCGCGCAACCATAGCGGCTGCAAACGCACTGGAACATCGCATGGCCGGCAGTCAGCAACAAGTCCCCGACCCGCGCAATGAACGCGTCCTGATCAACTTGAACGGTGCGCTCGTGCCACGCGCCAAGGCGCGCGTGTCGCTGTACGACGGCGGCTTCGTGTGCGGCGATGGCGTCTGGGAAGGCATCCGGCTGCACAAGGGCGCGCTGATGTTCCTCGACCAGCATCTTGATCGCCTGTACTGGGGCGCTGCGCACATCCGCCTGGACTTCGGGCTGGACCGCGCGACGCTCACCACCGAACTGAAGCGCACTCTGGCTGCCAACCAGATGCACGATGGCGTGCACATCCGGTTGATGGTCACGCGCGGCGAGAAATCAGCGCTGAACCAGGATCCGCGCAACGCGCTCGGCCGCGCCACGGTGGCGATCGCGGCGGAATACAAGGTGCCGGCGCCCTCGCTGGCCACTACCGGCGCGAGCCTCGCCACCTCGTCGTTGCTGTGCACGCCGGCGTCGATGTTCGATATGCGCCTGAATTCGCACAGCCGCCTGAACCTGATCGGCGCACTGCTGCAGGCGATCGATGCGGGCGCCGATGAAGCCTTGATGCTCGACCCGAACGGATTCGTATCGAGCTGCAACGCGACCAACTTCTTCTTCGTGAAGAATGACGTGATCATGACCTCGACTGGCGAGTACTGCTTCAACGGCATTACGCGCGGCAACGTCATGCGGTTGTGCCAGCAGGCGCAATTGCCGTTGCGCACCGGCGAGTTCACGCTGGCCGAAGTGCAGGATGCCGACGAAGCTTTCCTGACCGGAACCTTCGGCGGCGTTACGCCAGTGCGCGAGATCGACGGGCGGGTCTTGTCAGCAACCCTGCCTGGACCGATCACCCGGCGCGTGCGTGACCTCTATGCCGCCTTGCGCGACACGCAGGCGGTGGGCGCTGAGTGATGCCTGCCGCGCCGTTACGCATTGCGATGTGGTCCGGCCCGCGCAACATCTCGAGCGCGATGATGCGTTCTTTCGGTGCGCGCGCCGATTGCGCGGTGATCGACGAGCCTTTTTATGCCGCCTATCTCGCGCAGTCGGGTTCAGATCACCCGATGCGCGCGGAAGTGCTGGCCTCGCAGGCCAACGACTGGCGAGACGTGGCCGCGTTGCTGCTTGGCCCCGTTCCAGCGGGCAAGCCGATCTGGTACCAGAAGCTGATGACGCACCACATGCTGCCCTCCTTCGGGCGCGAGTGGATGCGCAGCATGCACAACGCTTTCCTGATACGCGATCCGCGTTATGTGCTCGGTTCCTACACGCGCATTCGCGACCGCAGCGCCGTGACGCTCGCCGACATCGGCATCGTGCAACAGCGCGAACTGTTCGCACGCGAGGCGGATCGGCTCGGCGTCGCGCCGCCGGTCGTCGAGGGCGCCGATGTGCTCGCCGATCCGCCGCGCATGCTCGCGCGCCTGTGCGCCGCGCTCGGCATCCCATACACCGACGCGATGCTGCACTGGGGCGCCGGCCGGCGCGACACGGACGGCGTGTGGGCGCCCGCCTGGTACTCTGCGGTCGAGAGTTCCACCGGCTTTGCTCCACCAACCACTACGGCTCCCCAGGTGCCGGAGCTACCGGGTGAGCTGCAGCGCATCGCCGATGAGGCGCATGAACACTACGCGACGCTGGCGGCGCACAAGCTGTCCTGACCGCCTTCCAGCTCCAAGCGTTGTATAATTGGCCATCAACTCTGAGCGCGCGCTACGCGCCGCGGGAATCCGCCATGAACACCTTCGACGCCAACGCCACACCGATCCGCACCGGCTACGACTCGGACGTGCCGCCGAACCTGATGGAGTTCATGCTGAAGAGCTGGAATCCGAAAGGCCGCAAGCTCCCGCGGGTGATTCCCGATGCCGCGAGCTTTCGCAAGCGGCGCGAGCGGTTGTCGCAGCGCTTTGCGGGCGAGGTGTTGGTGATACCGACGGGTCACCGGAAAGTACGTTCGAACGATACTTATTACGCTTATCGTCCGGGCACCGACTTTTATTACCTGACTGGCGCGTTCGAGCCCGATTGCGTGCTGGTGATGCTGCCGCACGGCAATACACACGAAGCGTTGCTGTTCGTCGAGACGAGCCCCGGAAAATCGGACGCTACATTTTTTACCGACCGCAACAAGGGCGAACTGTGGGAAGGCCCGCGTTTCGGCGTGGAGGAAAGCGCGACGCGCTACGCGATCGCCTGCAAGCCCTTGCCTGAACTCGCCTCGACACTGCAGGCGGCGACGGCGCTGCCCCATGCGCGGCAGCGCGTGCTGTGCGGTTTTTCCCGCGACACCGAAGCACTGCTCGGTTCCGGCGGCGCCGACCAGGTAAAACGCGACGACGAACTCGCGACATTCCTGGCCGAAATGCGCCTCATCAAGGACGCCAGCGAACTGAAGGCGTTGCGCAGCGCGGTCGATGCCACGAAGCGCGGGTTTGAAGATGTCATCGCGCGCCTCAAGACCGCGAAAGGCGAGCGCGAACTCGAAGGCGTGTTCTGGACGCGCGCGCGCATGGAAGGGAACGAGGTGGGCTACACCTCCATCGTCGCTTCCGGCTCGCACGCCTGCACACTGCACTGGAAACACAACGACGGCACGATCCGCAAGGGCGACCTGCTGCTGCTCGATGCCGGCGTGGAGGGTCATTCGTTGTACACGTCGGATGTGACGCGCACGCTGCCCATTTCCGGGCGCTACACGCGTGAACAGCGCGCTGTCTATGAAATCGTGCTGGCCGCGCAGAGCGCTGCGTTGAAGATGGTCAAGCCGGGCAATGATTTCATGGCACCCAACAAGGCCGCGATGCAGGTGCTGGCACACGGACTCGAGCGCTTGGGAATCCTGTCGACGAGCGCGGTCGAAGCGCTGCGCGACGAGAACCAGTTCTACCGACGCTATTCGCTGCACAACGTCAGCCACATGCTCGGCCTGGACGTGCACGATTGTGCACAGGCGCGCACCGAGAACTACAAGTACGGCAAGCTGAGTCCCGGCATGGTGCTCACGGTCGAGCCCGGCCTGTATTTCCAGACCGACGACCTGACGGTGCCGGCGAAGTACCGCGGCATCGGCGTGCGAATCGAAGACGACATCGTCGTCACGGGCACCGGGCATCGCAACCTTTCAGCCATCCTGCCGCGTGAACCGGATGAGGTCGAGGCGTGGATGGCGAAGGTGTGGAAGCGCGAGGCGCGCAAGCGCCGTTAAGACCGCCAGTGCATCCTGCCCGCGCGTGAGCGACCTTTTTCTCTACGTCGTCACGGTACTGATCTGGGGTTCGACGTGGTTCGCGATCACGTTGCAGCTCGGCACGGTGCCACCTGCAGTGTCGGTCGCGTGGCGATTCCTGGCCGCGGCCGCCATCCTGCTCAGCTATTCGCTACTGCGCGGCCTGCCGCTGCACTTCACTCGGCGCGAACACCTGTGGATGGCGGTCCAGGGCCTGCTGCTGTTTTGCCTCAACTACGTCGGCTTCTACGTTTCGGAGCAATACCTGGCCTCCGGACTCGTGGCAGTCATCTGCTCGATGCTGACGGTCGGCAACATCATCGGCATGCGCGTGTTCTTCGGTGTGCACACTCGCCGACTCAACCTGTTGGGCGCCCTCCTCGGCATCACCGGAGTCATCGTGTTGTTCTGGCCGGAGTTGCGTGCATTGTCGCGTGGCGGCAGCGCGATTGCGGGAATGGCGTGGGCATTTGGCGCCACCATCAGCGCTTCGCTTGGCAACATGGCCGCGACGCGCAACCAGCGCCATCAGATGCCGGTGCTGCAGGTCAATGGCTGGTCGATGCTCTACGGCGCGCTGTTCACGTGCCTCATCGCCGCGATTCTCGGCCAGCGCTTCACGTTTGACTGGTCCTGGCGCTACGTCGGCGCGCTCGTCTACCTGGCCGTATTCGGATCGGTGCTGGCCTTCGGCGCTTACCTGACGCTGATGAAGCGCATTGGCGCGAGCCGCGCGGGTTACTCGATGGTTGCGATTCCGGTGGTCGCGCTGCTGATCTCGACGACCCTCGAGCACCTGCAGTGGACGACATCGTTGTGGATCGGCGTCGCGCTGTGCGTGGCCGGCAACGTGCTGGTGCTGCGCCGCGAGGCTTAGGCGCGGCTCGTGCCAGCAGCGGGCGCGGGCACTTCAGTGCTGGGGTGCGTGGCGTTCCGCGCGAATCGAGTGAGGTCCCGCGCTGACGCCCTCGCGCTTGCGCAACCGTTGCGGCTTCACGGCATATTCCGCGCGCAGGTGACGGAACAGGCTGGTGCGCCCGCCGAATCCCACCTGTTCGGCGATGGCGGTCATCGCCCAGTCCGATTCCTGCAGCAGGCGGAGAGCGGCAGCAACGCGCTTGCGGTTGAGGTAGTTGGCTGGCGAGAGGTGATACACCGACTTGAATGTGCGCAGGAAATGAAACGGCGACATGTGCGCGGCGGCAGCGATGTCCTTTAGCGCAATCGGATCGCGATAGCGCGCATGGATGAAATCGACTCCCAGCCCGAGGCGCCGCAACAGTTCACGCCGCGTGGCTGGACGGCGCGCCGGCATCGCCGCCTCGATGTGCAGATGCCGATGCTGGAGCCGGATCATGCGCGCGAGCAGGAACTGCAGCTGCTCATCAAGCCACTGCTCATCATCGAACCCTGAATCGACTGCGGTGCGAATGTAGCGCAGCACCGGGCTGACGAGGCGATCGTGCTCATACAAGCGTTCGGCGAATTCTCCGCCGTGCGTTCCCGCTTCGGATTGATCATCGAGCTGGCGCGTGACCGATGCGGAAAGCGAATTCCATACGTCGTTCACCAGCTTCGCATCGAAGAAGATCGAGAATGAATGCACCGGCCACAGCGCTTCGATGCGGCTGCCATAGGTGCGCCCCGCATTGATGATGGCAAAAGTGTCGTCGTCGACCGATACGCGGTGCCCGTCTAGGAAATAATCTTCGGCGCCGCCGAAGGCGGCCTTGATCGACAGCAGCTGGCGGAATTCCGGATACTCCACGCGGCGCGCGCGCGCGGAGATGATCGCGCTCTCGCGGCCCCAGCGCTCATAGAACTGCGGCCTGAAGGCCGGATCCCAAGTCGCAGGCATTTCCCTGTAGATCACCAGACACCTATGACGGGGACTTGCCAATGCCCCAGCCTTGCAGCTTAAGACCGGCAGTGGCCTCGGTTGTTGCAGATCTTGCCATTTTCTTGCCACACCCGACACTGGTGGGTCCTTGTCGAGTAAGTTGCTGATTCCGCAATGAACTTCGGTTGTCGTTCTAACCTTCCACGCGATGCCCAGATCGAAATGTAGCCGTCTAGATGTACAAATTCTCCTGCTGTAGATCATTGGTCCGCTCGAGCATGACTCATATCGCAAGAAGTGTTTGTGGTCTGGCGGCCCTGTGCGTAGTCGCATGCGGCAACAACTCGGTGCGGCCTGCAGCGAACCACCCGATTGCAGCGCGAGCAGGCCGAAGAATCGGCGAGGGAGGATGCGCACAACGCTATCAAACGAGGCTGGGGTGAACTGCGGCGCTCCGCCTGGATGCGCCCAGCGGTAGATGGACTGGCCGTCCGGTGGACTCGCGCCACTCAGAACTTAAGGATCACGAGGACGAGCCGGACCTCACCCGCGTGTCTGCGGGCGAGGTCCGGTTGGCAGGTACGACAAGTTTGAAGTCTTAGGCAATTCTCATTGCAGCGTCAGAACTTTGCAGTGAACGCCACGAAGATTTGCCGACCGAGGATATCGTAGCTGGGATAGGTGTTGGGCGATCCAGTGCCGGTGATATCGTCACCAATAATGGGTGGATCCTTATCCGCGATGTTATTCACTCCACCACGCAACTCGACGCCTTTCCACGCGGGCCACGCTACCGCCAAGTCGAAGTAATTGTACGCCTTGATTGTTGCGCGCTGCGTATCGAAGCCCGGAGCGCCCGCTGCCGTGCTCTCTACGAAGTGCAACGATGGATCATTGCTGTTGTTGTCAAAAGACGTGCTGCCGAGGTAGCGCCAATTGAGCGAGACCAGCAGCTTGCGCCACGGCGTTTCCCAATTGAACCTGAGGGTGTGACGCCACCGGGGGTTGACGCCACTGCCGCAGGAAGTGCCGAACAGTCCCGCGCAATCGTAGGTGTGGGCACCGGTGTACGGTGTGGCGGTGGTGTGCTCCAGGTAGGTTCCGTTCAGTGCGGAGGCCAGCGCACCAAATCGCCCCAGGCTTAGCCGGTAGTTCAGCCCCAGGTCGATACCGGAGAACAATGCGGTACCGGTATTGACTGAAGTCTGGAGGATGTAGCCGCCTCCAGCGACAGACGCACCTGACAGGGCACCGAGTGGAGAGCGCACGATCTGACTGCAAAATTGCGGCGTACCATTCAGCAAGCACCCGTTGAAGAGTACCGCGCCGGGCAGTGAGCCAACCAGGTTATCCATCTTGATGTGAAAGTAGTCGATCGTGCCAGTCAATCCACTTACCAGGCCGGGTGCCGCGGTAACGCCAATTGAATACGTATCCGCGGTTTCCGGCTTCAAAGCCGTGTTTCCACCAATGACCTGGCCACACTGGTTGGAAACGCACTGCTGAATGGTGTTGGTCGAGCCGCCATTTCCATATTGCGCGGCAGTTGCGCCGGTATGCTCGCACTGCGTCAGCGTTGCGGTGGCCGCGACAATATTGCCGTTTTTGTCGAGCGTTGGGGCGCACGGATCGACGCCAATGAAACTTTGCTGGCCGTAGGATTGCGGGTTATACAGCTCGATCAGGTTCGGAGCGCGTATCGCGCGGTCGAAGGAGTAGCGCACGCGCAAGCTATCGATCGGCGAGTACTGAACCTCGAACTTGTACGTGTTGGTCTTTCCGGCCAACGAGTACTTCGAGTAGCGGTAGCCGGCATCGACGACGAGATTTTTGATGCCGGGCTTGTCATCAGCCAGCGGCGCGCGGACTTCGAGGAAACCCTCGTCGACCGAATAGCCATTGTCTATGGATACCGAAGCACCCGAAAAGCCCGACAGGGCGCCGCTCAGCTCGCTTCCATCCGGCGCAAACTTCAGTGATTCAAAGCGGTGCTCAACACCCATGTTCATTTGCACACCGTCTTTTGCCCATGGGAGCTTTACGCCATAATGGGACAGGTCGCCGGTCATGTCGGCATGGGCGATTTCTTCCCAGTTCTGACCATAGGCGGTACCCGGCGTGTACAGGTACGCCAGCTGGCCCGCTGTTACTCCTCCAGTCTTGAAGATGTCGTACGGCACGCAAGGAGGCCCCGATATGCACTGGCCATTCGGTGCGACCTGCAGGGCGTTCTGAACGCTCTGGATATTCAAGTAGTTCTGGTTCGAGTTGAACAGCGAGGTGTAATAGAACTGCCCGTAGGCGTCGTAATTCCAGGCACTGCTCAATTCACCGCGCATGCCTCCCACGATGCGGTAGTTGTTGTGCTCGAAAATCGCTTCTCTACCCCCACCCTCGACGTTGCGCCGACCAAGTCCGATTTCGGCCTGACCTGAGCCAGGATTTGCCGCATCGGCGGCAATCTGCGCCGGGCTACACAATTGGGCGGCCTCCTGTGCGCTCAACAGCGGGTTGCTGCAGTTCACGAACCAGCCACCATTGGGCGTAATGCCAGGCGGAGCGGCGACATTGCCACCATTGAACAGCGCAGAAGGACCAACGACCACGTCGGTCTTGTCGTTCATGAAGGTAAATTCGACATAGGGTCTGGCCCAGTCGGCCAGATCGACGTGCGCCATAAAGCCGGCGTTGTAACGCAAGTCGCCACGCAACAGATACTCATATGCATTCGAGTTGAATTGCGCCGGTGGGTCCGAGCCGGCCTGCGGCCAGGGGAGAAAGTCGGTTCCGACTACCGTCAGACGAGGCTGTCCAGGGATTGCGGTTCGAACGAAGCTCCCATTCACCAACTCCTGCGTTGCAGCCAGCGTGAACCGATTTGAATTCGAACTCCCAAAGCAGTTCCAGGTGCCGTCTCCGTTTGATCCAATCTCGCAATTGGAAAAATCGCGGGTACTGCCGGGCACCGATGCCTGGTTGTGGTATGTGAAGTAGGCGGTCAGGTTGCCCGTGTTGTCGGCAATGCCCGTGCCCAAGACAACCGACAGATTGCGCTTTTGACCGTCTGTCACGCTGCCCGTGGGTGGATTCCAATCGAGATCAGCCTGCAGTTGCTGAAAGTCGCGGTTGCCGTTCGAATGCTGCGTAAAACCATAGGTGCCATCGACCTGAACACCTTGGAAATCCCGCTTCATGATGAAATTCACGACGCCAGCGATCGCGTCGGAACCGTAGGTGGCTGAAGCTCCGCCAGTGACAATCTCGACGCGCTGGATCAGCGCAGCCGGAATCTGGTCGATATCCGGCGCCGGATTGGGGTTTGCGGTATTCGGATCCCCAGCGCCAAGGCGCTTACCATCCACCAGGACCAGAGTGCGCTGCGGCCCCAATCCGCGCAAATCAACCGTGGTGACGCCGCCCGGGGCAGAAAGAGGATTGGAGCTGTTGCCAAAATCGACCGACGCGTTAATGAAATTTTGCGGCAGGCTGTTGAGTACGTCGATAGTGTCCGTATGCCCTTGAAGTTGCACCTCCTCGCTGGAGATCACCTGCAGTGGGCTGGTAGACCCCACGCCGGCGGGCACGCTGATGCGGGATCCGGTGACGACCACTTCCTCCAGGGGAGCACTGTCAGTTGCAGATTGGGCGGAAGTTGCCTGGGCAACGGCATCGAGCGACCCAGCGCCACCCGCCAACCACATTCCGCAGCAAAGTATTGCCCTGACATTCATGAAACAACCCCCTCGAAGTTGAAAAACCACAGGCCGGCGCGTTGACCCGCCTTATGGGTTCAAACTGTAGCGAGGGCGATCCGGCTGCCAGTTGCAGTACTTGCCTATTTGCTGTTGCGGTGACGCATTGCCACCCAGCGCGGGCACGCTGGGCAAGGCAGGATATGAGGCGGCGGATTTTTGAGTCTGTTCACACTCAGCGTGTTGGCGCTCGCTTGCGCACGACGCCGCTCGAGATGACGAACACGCGCCCGGAGTGATGGCCGTTGACGGCGCTCCAGCCCGACGTGATCAATAGATCCGTGGTGCCGTCGCCGTCCACGTCCCCTAAGCCGACGGCGTCGAAGCCGAAGGTGTCGCCGGGCGTGCGGCAGGTGTAGGTCTTCAGTAATCGGCCGTCGCGTCCGGAGTAGAGGTACGCCGTTCCTCCCGACGCGGCGGCGCCGCCGAATTGCCAGGCGCCGACGATCAGGTCGGCGCGACCGTCACCATCGACATCACCCGCCATCGAGGGACTCGTGCCGAAACCGTCCCCCGCAGTCTCGCCGGTCAGCGAGTACAACAGCTTGCCGCTCGCGCCGGATGCGAGGTAAACGCGGCCGGTTGAATGTCCGAGTGCCGAATTGCTCCAGTCGGAGGCGTAGATTTCGGGCACACCATCGCCATCGGCGTCTCCAGGCACCGAAACGAACATGTACCCCAGCTTGTCGCCGGTGGAATCGGCCTCGATCGTGAACCTGAGTTGTCGCGAGCGGCTGTCGTAGATATACACGCGGCCGTGATGCGCTGGGCCCGCGCCCGATGCGCCGACCACCAGCACATGATTTTTTCCATCGGCGTAGCCGGCAACCGCGCTGCCGAAGCCATCGCCCGCCTGTTCGCCCGACAGCGCCAACAACAGCGAACCGTCCTTGCCTGAATAGAGGTAGGCGTGTCCAGGCACCTTGCTCTCGCCTTCCTTGCCCGGTGCGCCGACGATCACGTCGGCGTAGCCGTCGCCGTTCACATCGCCAGCGCCCGAGACGTGATTGCCAAAGGTTTCGTCCGCGTTCGATGAGCGGAATGTCTGCAGCACGTGGCCATCGCGCCCGGAATAAATGTGCGCTATCCCCAAGCCTGCGGGTCCACTGGCGAGGACATCGGGGATGCCGTCCCCATTCGTATCGCTGGCGGCCTCGACACCGGTTCCCAGCTGGTCGCCCGGCTCGCCGTCGGCACTCCAGAGCAACCGTCCGCTGCCAGTTGAGTAGACATAGATGCGGCCGGCGTTGGAATTGCCTGCGCCGTGCGTCGGCGCGGAAGTGACGACGTCGTTGACGCCGTCTCCATCGACATCGCCGATGTTGCGCGCGATCCATCCAAATTGGTCGCCGGCGGCTTCGCCGCGCCACTCGCGAATGATCTTGACCGGTTCGACGAACGGATGCTCGAAATCAGCAGGCTTCGGCAGCAGCGCCTGGTAACGAGGATCGGTGCGGAAATTGGCCAGGTTGGGATCTTCGCCCAGCTCGGTCATGTCGATGCGATGCGTTGCGGCCGCGCGCGCCAGCCACTTGAATGCATTGGCGTAGTCATGGCGGCCCGCGTAGGCCGATCCCAGCCCGAAAAAATCTGCTTGCGCATCGGGCTTGAGTTGCAACGCATGTTGGTAGGCCCGTACGGCCTGATCGTAATCGTGCAGTTGCCGGCTGGCACGCGCCAAGGCCCGCCAGGCCGGCACGCTGCGGGGATCGCGCACCGTCAGGCGGCGCAACGCCGTCGCCGCGCCGGCGGCATCGCCGGCCTGTAATTGCGCCAGAGCGGCGTCGAGCTCCTGCGCCGTGGCAGCGGCGCCGAACGCGCAGCACAAAAAGCCCGTGATCAATGTGCGGAACAATCGGGTGATCGATGGCATGTAGCCCTCCTGGAACTGGGATTGCCCGAAAGCCCTGAGCGTGGCAGCCCCGTACGGGTGCGCTGTTGCAGATCTTGCCAAGCTATAATTCGACCATGAATGAATACCTGTTTGCCTTCCAGTCATCGACGACAAACGCCGGATTCCTGCGTGCGCCGCCGCTTGCCGCGCGGCCCGACGCGCGTTACGTCGTCGCCGGCGTACCGTGGGACGGTGCCACCACCAATCGTCCCGGCGCACGCATGGGTCCCGGCGAAATCCGGCGCGCAAGCCACATGCTCTGCGATGGCATCCATCCTGCTTATCGCCTTTCGCCGACGGCCGAACTCGCCGACTGCGGCGACCTCACGTTGCCGAATACTGCGCTCGGATCGATGCGCGCGGCACTCGAACCGCAGGCGCGCGCTCTGCTGGTGCGACATCACATGGTCTGGCTCGGCGGAGATCATTCGATCACGCTCTCGCTGCTGCGCGCCTATCGCGCGCAGGTCGGCCGACCGCTGGCGCTGCTGCACTTCGACGCGCACTGCGACACCTGGGAATCACACTTCGATGAGCCTTCTGGCCATGGCACATGGGTGTTCGAAGCATTGCGCGAAGAATTGATCGATCCGAAACTGGCGGTGCAGTTCGGCATTCGGTCGGCCGCTGCGCCCGCGACGGCCAACATGATCGCCGATCGCGGCGGGTTGATCTACACCGCACGCGATTTGCGCGGACTCTATAACTCCTCGCAGCTGGAACCGGTCACGTCAGCCGTGCGCGCGAGACTGACGGCGCAGCCGACTGTTCCGGTGTACCTCAGTTTCGACATCGACTGCCTCGATCCGGCATTCGCGCCGGGCACCGGCACGCCCGAACCCGGCGGACTGACGACGACGCAGGCGTTGACGCTGCTCGAAGACCTCGACGGGCTGAACTACATCGGCATGGATCTGTGCGAAGTTTCGCCGCCGTACGATCACGCCGAGCTCAGCAGCAACGCGGCCGCCACGCTGGTATGGACGTACCTGTGCGGCCGAATGGCGCGCGCTCAGGCCAACGCCTGAGCCGGGCACGCAGCGCCTTAAGGAAGCGACGCCGATGGATTCGGTCGATGTATGCATCATCGGCGGCGGCATGGCCGGCGCATCGATTGCCTGGTATCTCGCCCCGCATGCCAGCGTCGGTTTGCTCGAACGCGAGCCGCATGCGGGCTATCACAGCACTGGCCGCTCCGCTGCGCTGTTCTCGCCGAACTATTGCAGTCGTCTGGTGCAACAACTGACGCTGGCGGCACAGCCCTTCCTTGAGGCGCCGCCGACTGGTTTCAGCGCCGTGGCGCTGCTGCGCGAGCGCGGTTATTTGATGGTCGGGCGCAATGCGCAGATCGCGGCACTGGCTCAATACGAGCGTGAGGCCGCCGCAGCCGGGCTGACGACCGCGCGCATGACCACTATCGAAGCGCGCGCGCTCGTGCCGGTGCTGCGTGCCGGGGCCTGCGACTGGGCGATGCTCGATGCAAACGCCTGGGACCTCGACGTCGACGCGCTGCTGCAAGGATTCCTGCGCGGCGCGCGCACCAGCGGCGCGCGCTGGCTCGGTTCGCACGAAGTCACCGCGATCGCGCGCGATGGCGCAGGCTGGCGCATCCATGGCGTGGCGCTCGGCGCCGATTTTGAACTGCGCTCGCGCATCGTCGTCAACGCGGCCGGCGCGTGGGCCGACGATGTGGCGAAGCTCGCCGGCATTGCTCCGCTGGGTCTGGTTCCTCATCGGCGCACCGCGTTCATCTTCGATGCCCCCGCCGGCGTCGAGACGGTGAGCTGGCCGATGGTCGCGGATGCCGACGAGCTGTTCTACTTCAAGCCCGACGCCGGTCGTCTGCTCGGGTCGCTCGGCGAGGAAGTGCCCTCGCCGCCCGTCGATGCGCAGCCGGATGATTTCGATGTCGCGACCGCCGTCGATCGCATCGAACAGGTCATCGATTTTCCGGTGCAGCGCGTGCTGCGCTCATGGACGGGTTTGCGCGTCTTCAGTCCGGATCGCGATCCAGTCTCGGGCTTCGAGAACCAAGCGAGCGGCTTCTACTGGCACGCGGCGCTCGGCGGCTATGGCATCCAGACGGCCGCAGCGCTCGGCTCTTTTGCCGCCGCGACGATTCTCGGACGTGAGCTGCCGGCTGCGCTGGCCGCGCAGCAACTCACGGCCGCGCAACTCGCACCGCAGCGCTTGCGGCATTGAAAGCGCGCATCAGCCCGGAAAACCAGCCGGCACTCCTCTTCGCGATGCGCTGCTGCGTGGCGTAGTCCACGTAGTACAGGCCGAAGCGCTTTTCATAGCCAGACGCCCATTCGAAATTGTCGAGCAGCGACCAGACGAAATACCCGCGCAGGTCGACGCCGCGCTCGATCGCATCGGCCGCGGCGAGCACGTGCGACTCCAGGTATTGGCGCCGCGCTTCATCCTCGACGCGACCGTTCTCGAGCCGGTCGCGGTACGCCGCGCCGTTCTCGGTGATCAGGAGCGGTGGCAACCGGTAATCGCGCGCGAGGCGCAGCAGCAGATCGGTGAGGCTGGCCGGCGCGACTTCCCACCCCATGTCGGTAATCGCCGCCCCCGGCGCCGCGGGCGATGAAGATTTGCCGGCATGAGCGATCGTGGGGTAGTAGTAGTTGATGCCGAGGAAATCGATCGGCTGCGTAATCAGCGCGAAATCGTTCGCTTCGACGCTCGGCGCGTCGGCTGCAAGATGCGCAAGCACATCGGCGGGGTAGCGCCCCTTGAAGAGCGCATCCATGTACCAGCGCACCAGCAATCCGTCTTCGAGCACGGCCTGCGCGACATCAGGGCCCGATTGCGTCGCCTGCGTGATCGGCGAGAGGTTAAGCACGATGCCGACCGGAACGTCGCGGCGTATACCACGGATCGCCTGCGCCGCGAGGCCGTGGCTCAACAGGCAATGGTGCGAGACCTGCGAGGCAATGGCGCGGTTCTTCACGCCGGGCGCAAACAGCCCCAGTTCGTGGCCGAGCGTTGCCGTGACCCAGGGCTCATTGTGCGTGGCGAACGAAGCGACGCGATCGCCGAAGCGCTGCGCGATGATCGCGGCGTAGTCGCGGAAGCGGTACGCCGTGTCGCGCGACGCCCACCCGCCCTGTTCGAGTTGCAGCGCTGCGGGCAGATCCCAGTGATACAGCGTGACATACGGCTTGATGTTGCGGCTCTGCAGCCCATCGATGAGCCCTTCATAGAACGCCAATCCTTTTTCGTTCAGCGCGCCTTTTCCCGTCGGCTGGATGCGCGGCCACGAAATGGAGAATCGATACGCGCCGACGCCCAGATCGCGCAGCAGGTCGAGGTCCGCCTCCCAGCGGTGATAGTGATCGCAGGCGATCGCTCCGCTGCTGCCATCGGCGATGACGCCGGGCTGCGCACAAAATTCATCCCAGATCGATGCGGCCTTGCCGTCGGCCGCCGCCGAGCCTTCGATCTGGTACGCGCTGCTCGCGACGCCCCAGACGAACGCAGCCGGAAATCGCCGGGACAACGCCTGCAAGGACCGAACATCGCTCATGGCAGCGCTAGCGATTGATGCGGCTCGTCGACTCGCGCACGACGAGTTCGACCGCGGGTAGCGTCACCTGCGGCCGGCGCCCGGCGATGAGCTGCAGCATCGCTTCTGCCGCGCACTCGCCGACCTGCTGCACTGACTGGCGCACGCTGGTCAGCGGCGGCACGCGATAGGTCGACGACGGCAGATCGTCGAAACCGACAATGGAAATATCCTCCGGTACCCGCATGCCCTTGCGGAACAGCGCCAGGCATGCGCCGTAGGCGGTCTCGTCGTTGACGCAGAACATCGCCGTGAACGCGATGTTGGAATCCATCAGTTGGTAGACGGCCTGCATGCCGCCTTCCTCGTGGAAGTCGCCGGCGATCACGAGCTGCGGATCGTACGGTATGCCCGCCGCCGCGAGTGCGTCGCGATAGCCAATCAACCGTTCGTTCGCGTCCGGATGATTCTCGAAGCCGGTGACGAACGCGATGCGGCGATGACCGAGGTCCAGCAGGTGGCGCATCGCCACCGTCGCGCCGTGGCGATCGTCCACCTGCAAGCTAATAAACTGCTTCGCGCGCAGCGCGCGTCCGGTCACGACGATCGGCACCTTGCGTGCATACGCCTTCAGCGCCGCATCGTTGATCGATCCGGTGAAGAGGATGATTCCGTCGACGCCGCGGTTGATCAGCTCCTCCATGCAGCGGATTTCTTCCTTTTCCTGCCAATTGCCGCTCATGAACAGCGGCGCATAGCCGCCCTGCTGCAATCGCGTCTCGATGCCGCGCAGCCCCTGGCCATAGAACGGACTCGCCATCGCCTGGCTGATCACGCCAATGGTTGACGTCTTCCCCAACGCAAGTCCACGCGCTGCCGCATTGGGACGAAAATTGAATTTGGCGATCGCTGCTTCGACTGCGGTGCGCAACTCATCACTGACGTTGACGGTGCGGTTGATGATGCGCGATGCGGTGCTGGCCGACACGCCCGCTTCGCGCGCGACCATTTTCAGCGTGACCGAATTGCGCGGTCGCGGGCCGCGCTTGCCACGCACCGGCGGAGGAACGCTCTTCGCCTTGTGCTTTTTCATCGCGTCGCCGCCCGCATCAGCACGCCTTCCAGTTCCTCGAGCGTCTTGCCCTTCGTTTCCGGCGCCCACGTAACCAGGAAGACGAGGCCCGCCACCGCCATCAGGCCGTAGCCGAGGAATGTTCCGGCCGCACCGAAGCGCTGCAATTCCCAGGGGAAAATCATCGTGACGCTGGCGCTGACCAGCGAGTTCCAGAAACCCGCCACCGAGATGGCCGCACCGCGCTGCTCGTTTGGAAAGATTTCCGCGAGCATGACCCACATGACCGGGCCCAGCGAAATCGCGAAGCAGGCGACGAAGCCGATGATCGCACACAGTACGAGCGGCGCGTTCACCACCGGTGTTGCATCGGCCGCGATGTGCGCGGCGTTGAACGCCCAGGCGATCGTCAACAGCGAGATCGCCATTCCCGCCACGCCGGCGATCAGCAGCGGCCGGCGCCCGATGCGATCGATGAGCCTGATCGCAACGAAGGTCATGCCGACGTTGACCAACCCGACGACGACCGATTGCGCAAACGCCGATGCGAGGCCGCCACCGGCTTGCGCGAAAATCGTCGGCAGGTAGTAGAAGATTGCATTGATGCCGGTGATCTGCTGGAAGAAGGCGATCCCGATCGCGAACAGCAGCACGAACCTGAGCCGCGCGCCGAACACGCCGCGCAAGCGCGCAGCGAGCGTTGCGCTTGCGCCCGAATCGAGACTGGCGCGGATCTGCCCGAGTTCTTCCAGCGCTGCCGCGCCGCCGTGCAATGAGCTGAGGATGTCCAGCGCCTTCTGCCCCTGCCCCTTGCCGAACAGCCAACGCGGGCTCTCCGGAACCGTGAGCAGCATCAGCAGGAACGCGCACGCCGGCACCGACTGCACGCCGAGCATCCAGCGCCAGTTGTCGGCGCCCATGCCGAGCAGGAAATAATTCGAAAAGAAGGACGCCGAAATGCCGATGACGATCATCAGCTGGTTTAGCGAGACGAGGCCGCCGCGCCGGTTGGCCGGCGCGATCTCAGCGATGTAGACCGGCGCCGTCAGGATCGCCGCGCCCACCGCCAGGCCGCTGGAGATGCGCGCGATGACGAACATCGTGAAGCTCGTGGAGGATGCTGCGAGCAACGCTGAAGCGAGGAACAGCACCGCGGTCAAGCGCAACACCGCGCGGCGTCCGAGTCGGTCGCTGAGCAGGCCGGCGCACAGATTACCGGCCATCGCGCCCCAGCCCAGGCTGCTCACCGCCCAGCCATACTGCAGGCTGCCGCTCTCGCCCTCGAGCCCGAAGTATCGCCGCACGAACGGCCCGGCGCCGGAAATGACGGTCGCATCGAAGCCCAGCAGGAAGCCGCCCATGGCCACGGCGAGGGCCAATCCGGTGATGTTGAGCTTGTCGGGCTTCATGACTGACCGTTGCGTTGAATCAGGCGCTTTTTATGTACTTCGGCCCCGGCGACCGGCTTTCTGCAACCGGTTTCAGTGATGCTCCGCGTTTACCGCGGGCATGTCAAGGATTTAATCGCGCGGCCGCGCAGTATTGCTCGACGTACACGCGATGCGGTGGTAGCTGCGCCACCGTCTTGTCGACCCGGGTCTTGATGTTCGCGAGGAAGGCGCGCAACTCCTCATCGGTCATGACGCCGGCAACAGGATGGTAGTGCTCCGGCATGATGCCCTGCCCGAGCATGACCTGGATCCACGAATTCTCGGCGAACAGTTCGTTCGCGACGCGGAACACGCGACCGGTCTCGCGGAACAGCCGGATGCGATGCGACAGCGTTGCCGGAATTTCCATGCTGCGGCAATGCCGCCAAAAGGGCGTGTCGGAGCGTTCGGTGACGTGATAGTGCAGCACGATGAAATCGCGGATCTGCTCGAACTCGAGCTTGGTCTGCTGGTTAAATTCGTCGATGTCGGCCTGCGACACGCCGGCGAATGGAAACATCTGCATCAGGCGGATGATGCCGCGCTGGATCAGGTGGATGCTGGTCGACTCGAGCGGCTCGATGAATCCGCTCGACAGCCCGATCGCGACGCAGTTCTTGACCCAGTGGCGCAACCGGCGGCCGGCGCGGAATTTCAGCACGCGCGGCTCGGTGAGCCGCTCGCCCTCGATGTTGTCCAGCAGCGTTTTCTTCGCTTCCTCGTCACTGAGATAACGGCTGCAATACACGAGCCCATTGCCGACGCGGCTTTGCAGCGGGATGCGCCACTGCCAGCCCGACTCTCGCGCGATCGAGCGCGTGTATGGCAACGGCTCGCCGACGGATTTCGTCTGCACCGCGATCGCACTGTCGCAGGGCAGCCAGTGCGTCCAGTCCTCGTAGCCGGCATGCAGCGTCTGCTCGATCAAGAGCCCGCGGAATCCGCTGCAATCGATGAACAGGTCGCCTGCGACCTCGAGGCCGGAATCGAGCTTGAGCGATGCGATCGCGCCGCTGTCGGCGTCGAGTTTCACCTCGGTGATCTTGCCCTCGATGCGCCGCACGCCGAAGGGTTCGCTGAATTTGCGCAGGTATTTCGCATACAGGCTCGCGTCGAGATGGAACGCATAGTTCATGCCGCCCTGAGGCAGGTGCGCGAAACGACCGGCGAGCGCGGCTTTCAATTCAAGGCAATATTCGCCGTATTCGCCCGCCAATCCGCGCTCGCGCCCACGCAGCCAGAAATGCTGGAAGCCGGCGGTCCAATGATCGGTGCCCGAAGTGCCGAACGAATGAATATAGGTCTCGCCGATGGTGCGCCAGTTCTCGAACGAGATACCGAGCTTGAACGTGGCCTGCATTTCGGCCATGAATTCCTGCTCATTGATGTCCAGCAGCCGGTGGAAGAGGATGATCGGCGGGATTGTCGCCTCGCCGACGCCGACCGTGCCGATCTCATCCGATTCGACCAGGCAAATGTCGAGCACGGCACCCATCGTCTTCGCCAGAGCCGCCGCGGTCATCCAGCCGGCCGTGCCACCGCCGGCGATGACGATTTTCCTGAACTGCTTGGAACTCAACTGTGCTCTCCTGCCAGTCTCATCATTCAAGTCACCGATTCAACTGCTTCAGCA
>JBEPVS010000019.1:0-20974 GCA_041690875.1 Gammaproteobacteria bacterium | reverse complement strand
TGGCCCCTCCAGGCGCGGTTGCAGCGCGTACATCTCGCGCACGCCCAGCGCGATGCGGCGCGGAATCGATACGCGTTGCTGCGCTTCTCGCAACGCGTGGTCGCAGGCAGCGAGGATCGACTGCGTGTCATGCCAACGTTCCGCGGGGAGCGATTCGATGATCGCTGCAATCGGTCCGTATAGCAGCAACGCGAACAGAAACGTGGGCGTGACCGGCTTGTCGTCCTCGATGCGCTGGTCGGTGTTGCGCAATCCCTGCACGAGGAGTGCTTCAACGAGGCTCCCGGGGTGCTCGTCAATGTAGCGGTCGACTGCGGGAAACAACGCTGCAAACAATTTTCGCGCACGCAGCACGCGGTAACTTTCTGCGCCGTGCCCGGTCAGGAACAGCTTGGCGGTTTCATCGAACAAGCGCGCCGGCGGAACGCTGGAGAGCAGGCCGCGCAACCCCTCGATCGGCGCGGCGCTCGCTGCGTCGATCGTGAACCCGAGCTTCGCTTCGAAACGCGCGGCTCGCAGCATTCGCACCGGATCTTCGCGGTAGCGAGTCTCGACATCCCCGATGAGGCGCAGCCGTTTCGCGTGGATGTCTTCGAGCCCGCCGACGTAATCCCAGATCGAAAAATCGGCGATGTTGTAGTACAGCGCATTGACGGTGAAATCGCGCCGCCACACGTCCGCATCGATGTTGCCGTAGATGTTGTCGCGCAAGAGGCGCCCATGATCGTCCTGGACGCGATGGCCCGCGTTGCGAAAATTCGTGTCGCGATTGCCATCGACGTCGCCGTGCTCATCGCGCGCGGTCGCGTCGTCGGTATCGTCTTCATCCGCGGATTCGAGTTCTTCCTCGAGCAACTCCGCTTCGTCGTCGCTACGCGGCGGCACCGGCTCTTCGCTCGGTGGCGGCGCGCTGGCCGCGCGGAAGGTCGCGACCTCGATAACCTCGCGACCATAGACGATGTGCGCCAGGCGGAAACGACGGCCGATAAGGCGGCAGTTGCGGAACAGGCGCCGCACTTCTTCGGGAAGCGCGTCGGTCGCCACGTCGAAATCCTTCGGATGCCGGCCGACAATGATGTCGCGCACGCAGCCGCCGACCAGGAACGCCTGGAAACCGGCTTCCTTGAGTCGATACAGCACGCGCAGCGCGTTGGGGGAGATGTTGGACCGCGAAACCGGATGTTCGGAGCGCGGAATGACGCGCGGCACGCCCGGGGCCGCGGAAAGGTCCGGATTCTGGTTCAAAACAGCCCTGATTTACTTGAGGAAAAGACGAGGCCGCCTATAATACCGCGCCTTTTCGCCTCGCCCGCCGGAGATTCGCTCCCTTCGTCTAGAGGCCCAGGACACGGCCCTCTCAAGGCTGGAACACGAGTTCGAATCTCGTAGGGAGCGCCACAAAATCAAAGGGTTAGTCGCTGCACGAGACGATGTGTCTCCCAAATGTCTCCCGAAATTCTCGATAGCGACACCAGCCAAAAAACCTAACTGGCGGGTTAGCAAACGATCGAAATGGCTTACCCCAAATCTCTCGGGCAGCATTGCGGCTATGCCTGAAGACAGGAAGCGGATAGCAGAGCGCTGGACGTTCGATCAATGCTGGCCGAACAGCACAGCGAAGGTTCTAGGGTGGGTTCCCAACATAGTGACAGCCGCTGCCATGTACTTCCTATTGCGCGCACTTGTGCGCCTAATGTTTTAAATCGCGCGCCTGCTAAAGCCGTCACCGCCACGAGACGTCTTTTCGATCCACGCCAGCTTACGTTGACTCATCTGAGTACACCCTGCATGCGATCAGGATAAAGCTCTACCTTCCATTGGTTATGGTCCTGATCAGTCAAGATAACCTTCGCTAAGCTCCCGTAACGAACTCTGGTCGGCGGCGACTCGGGCGGCCAAGCTGCCTCCACGGCATTGGGCTTTCCGAATTCAAACTCAGCCGGTTGCATGCGAGTTACATGCTGAATCTGTGCGCGGAGTATCACTGAATCCGCGCCACCATCGGTTGCTGTGACCCGCAGATCGAGATTCTTGGTGTCGCAGACAACGACACCCGGTGAACCGAATTTCAATACAATGAGGTTTGTCTCAGAACCGCCTCCCTCACCGATCTTTGCGTATAAAGCCAAATTGGCGCGTTTGGATACATCCACTTTGGACAGATCCGTTAGCGGCGAATCTGCGGCGAGCCACATGAAGATCGCAACGCCCGGACGACCATGGTCACTTCTGAGTTCCGTGGTCTGGTACTCATCGGTTCGAATACCGGGATAGAGCGATTCAAGATATTCTTTCATGTCTCCTTTGCTGCCCGAATACCGCCGACCTGTTGCCAGCACTTTCCCTTCGCGATTCAGAAGCACCCAGAAATCGGCATCCGCCTCGTTGTTCGGAGTGGAATAGGTGTAGAGATTCGGAAAATATTTCTCCGCAATCGCCCGGTTTACCGCCGGATTATCATTGGGAGCCGCTGGCCCCTCTTGTTTGGGCTTCCATCGCTTGGGCACAGAGTCGCCTACGCTCGTTGCGGCTGCATTGTGGGATTGATCGGCAACAGCATTTGGAAAGTACGTGCGGACGTAAATACGAGTCGCACCTGCGGCCCCACCTCGCATGTCGAGCTGCAAGATGTCGCCGTAATTCTCAATGTCGGCTCCCATCACACTAAAGGCTTTCAGTCTTTTCGTGATGTACGGCTGCGCCAGTATTTCGTCCTTGTAGCCTCTAAAGACCGTGCCGTCCTGGTTCATCAGGAGCGTAACCATTACCCAACCCGGTGCAGTGGAGGAGGCGAACAATTCAGGATACGTAGAACGAACCACTTTCTGGATATCGCCCTTCCGTGGATCCTCGGCCGGAGGCGGTTTTACCAGCGCACCAGTGGTCGCCACCCGCGTTCCGGCTAGCGTGTACATCGTGGCCGTTGCCGATAGCAGCGCAAAGACAGTCGCTTGGAGGTATACCGTTACCGACGCCTGCATGGTCTTGTTCATTGTGACCTCCCAGTTCCGGACTCTCATGAAGTCATACGCTCATGCTTTGCCGGCCTTAGCCCGTCGCTCAGCAGTGCGTTGTTACGCAAGCTTTACGAGCGCAGGCTCTGCAATCGCGCCACTAGCCCACGACATCGAGGAAGCGATACCACGCCGCGATGAGCGGCAGCACGCGGTCCTTGGCTGCCCGAAGCGATCGCGGAGCGCCGCGAAACGGTACGCGCGCGAAAGGATTTGCTTCGAGCGTGTCCGCGCCAATCGCATTGCCAACCGCCAGGCCCAGGTGCGTCGCCAACGCGACGCCGTGGCCCGCGTAGCCGAGCGCGAAGTAATAACCATCGACGCGGCCGACATGAGGCATCGTGTCGAAAGCGAAATCGAGCGTGCCGCCCCATGCATAGGCGACACGCGCATCGCGCAGCTGCGGATAGATCGACAGCATCCCGGCGCGCAGAACGTCCGCACTGGCGCGTACGGTTCGGTCGTTTTCAGGCACGAAACGGGCGCGGCCGCCGATCAGCAACCGGTTGTCCGCGGTCAGGCGGAAGTAGTACAGAAAGTGCATCGAGTCATACATCATCCGGCGCGTTGGGCTGAGTTCCTGCGCCAGCGCATCGGGCAATGGATCAGTCGCAATGACGTACGATCCGATCGGCAGGACGCGGCGGCGCAGCTCGGGTGTCGCCGCACCGGTATATCCGCTGGTCGCCACCAGGACGTCAGCCGCTTCGACAATGCCTCGCGCCGTGGCCAGGCGCCACGTAGCGCCCTGCCGTTCCATACGCTGCACGCGCGCGTTCGATCGCAGCATGGCGCCGGAAGAACGCGCACCGCGCGCGAGGCCGGCGACGTATTGCGCCGGATTGATGCCGCCACTCGCCTCATCGATGAGACCACCGAAATACCGCGTTGATCCGAGCTCGGCGTGCAACGCGGGGCGCGGCACAAGACGGGTGGGGTGATTGAACGTGCGCGCGAGCAATTCCGCTGAGCGCTCGAAGTTCGCGTAGTGTTTGGCTTTGCTGGCGAGCGCGAGGTGCCCGCGACGCGCAAACTGGCAATCGATCGATTCGCTCCGGACGAGGTGGTCGACCGAATCGACGGAATCAACCGATGCCTTGAAGAGTTCCCGCGCGAAATCGCGTCCGTAGCGCGCAATCAGCGTGGCCGCATCGATCTTGAGGCCGGTGAGCACCATGCCACCGTTGCGCGAGCTCGCACCCCAGCCGATCGTGTTCGCCTCGAGCACGACGACGCTCGCTCCGCGCCGTGTGAGTGCCAATGCTGCAGTCAACCCGGTGATGCCGCCGCCGAGCACCGCCACATCGGCGCGCGCCGGGAGCGGCGCGGATTCCGCTTCGCTCGGCGCAGGAGCGGTATCGCTCCAGTACGATCGTTGCTGCAGACAGCGCCGCTATTTTTGCGCCGGCGGCACTGCGGGCGCCTCGCCAGGCGGCGTCATGCCGGGCGCTGGTTCACGCCCCGGCGGGCCATCCTGGTGCCACGAGTGCATCTCATCGCCGTGCATGCGCATCATCATGTGGTGCATGCCGCCGCCACGTGATGCGCACAGCAGTGATGCGAGCAGCACCAGCGCGGCCAGCGTGAACGCCCAGAATCCGAGGTACTTGCCGAAATTCTTGAATCCGCCTTCCGATCGGTTGGCGAGATAGATCACCGCGTAGCCGACCATCGTCAGCATCGTCGCCGGAAGCAATGCCAGGAAAAAAATCATCGTCCCCTCCTCCGGCCTGCGCAGGCCGGCTTTTTAAGTAAGCAACGCCGTCAGCTCTGGAACAATCTTGAAAAGGTCGCCGATCAATCCGACATCGGCCACTTCGAAGATCGGCGCTTCGCCATCCTTGTTGATCGCGACGATCGTGCGCGCGTCCTTGATGCCGGTCAGGTGCTGGATCGCCCCGGAAATTCCGATTGCCATGTACAGCGCCGGCGCGATGATCTTGCCCGTCTGCCCGACTTGCATGTCGCTCGGCACATAGCCGGCGTCGACCGCGGCGCGCGATGCGCCGACGGCGGCGCCAAGCTTGTCGGCGAGCGCGTAGATGATCTTGAAATTGTCGGCGCTGCCGAGTGCACGTCCGCCCGAGACGACGCGCGATGCCGACTGCAGGTCCGGACGATCGTTCTTGGCAGCGTTAAGGCTGACGAAGCGCGTATGCGTCGGCAACGCGGCATCGACGCTGACGGCTTCGATGGGCGCCGGGCCGCCACTGCCCGCAGCAGTGAACGATGCCGTGCGAATCGTCGCGACGAGTTTCGCATCAGCCGCCGACTCGACGGTGATGATCGCATTGCCTGCGTAGATGGGGCGCTTGAAAGTGTGCGGTCCGTCGATCGACATCAAATCGCTCACCTGGCCGACGCCGAGCAGCCCCGCAACGCGCGGCAGCAAATCCTTTCCGAATGTATTGGATGGCCCGATCACGTAGTCGTAATTCGCCGCCAGCATGGCGACCTGCGGAGCAAGTACCGCGGCGAGCGGATGCGCGTTCTCGGCACGCTCGACCGTCAACACCTTGCTGACGCCGGCGAGCGCCGCGGCTTCGGTCGCAATCGCCCCAGCGGGCGAAGCCAGCACCGCGATGTGAATCTCGGCTGCGCCGAGCTTGCCGGCGGCGGTCACGCATCGCGCTGCGCCCGCGCCGAGCTTTGCGCCGTCATGATCGGCAACAATCAACACCTTGCTCATGCCAGCACTCCGCGCTTCTTGAGCTCCGCAACCAGCTCCGGAACATCCTTGACAATGATGCCGCGCGATCGCTGCGGCGGCGCTTCGGTCTTCAGCACCTTGAACTGCGGCAGCGGCGCTACGCCAAGTGCAGCCAGGTCTGTGATGGCCAGTGGTTTCTTCTTGGCCTTCATGATGTCCGGCAGCTTGATGTAGCGCGGCTCGTTCAGTCGCAGGTCGCTCGTGATCACCGCGGGCAAGTCGACTTCGAGTGTCTCGAGGCCGTTGTCTACCTCGCGCGTGACCAGCGCAACCGAATCCTTGAACTCGACCTTCGAGGCGAAGCTCACCTGCGGGCGGTCCCACAGTGCGGCGAGCATCTGGCCGGTCTGGCCGGCGTCATCGTCGATGGCCTGCTTGCCAAGAAACGCGAGCCCGGCGCCTTCCTGCTTGATGACGGCAAGCAGCGTGCGCGCCACATCGCGCGGCTCAAGCGCCACGTCGCACTTGACCAGGATGGCGCGATCAGCGCCCATCGCGAGCGCACTGCGCAGCTGTGTCTGCACCTCATCGGGACCAATTGCGACAGCAATCACTTCCGTCGCCTGGCCGCGCTCACGGATGCGCAAGGCCTCTTCGAGTGCGATTTCATCGAAGGGATTGATGCTCATCTTGACGCCATCGAGCGCCACCCCGCTGCCGTCGGGCTTGACCCGGACTCGCACGTTGTAATCGACCACTCGCTTGACGCCGACCACGATCTTCATTTCTTCTCCATCACCCCTGCTTGACCAGCAGGCCCATCAGTTCATCAACGCGCATCGCCAGCAGCGCTTCGCTGTCGGCGAAGCAGGCCACGATGCGCTGCGCCTGCCGGGCATCGAAGCGGGCCCGCACGCTGTCCTCGAATTTTCGCACCAGCAAGGGCTGGCCCTCCGCGCGCCGTCGCCGGTGCCCGACCGGATAGTCTACCTGCACGCGATCGGTCGCGGTGCCATCCCGGAAAAACAACTGCACGGCATTGCCGATGTAGCGTTTCTCGCGTTCATAATAGTCGGCCGTGAAGCCTTTATTTTCCCTGACCTGCATCCTCGCGCGCAAGGTATCGATGCGCGGATCGGCGGCAACGGAATCCTCGTAGTCGCTTGCAGACAAGCGGCCGAACACCAGCGGCACGGCCGTCATGTACTGGATGCAATGATCGCGGTCGGCCGGGTTGGCGAGTGGCCCGGTCTTGTCGATGATGCGCACGCCCGGCTCCTGCGTCTCGATGACAATGCGCTCGACGTCGGCGAGGCGATCGCGCACCTGCGGATGCAGTTTCAAGGCGCATTCGACCGCGGTCTGCGCGTGGAATTCGGCCGGATAGCTGATCTTGAACAGCACGTTCTCCATAACGTAGCTGCCGAAGGGTTGCGGCGTGACGAGCGGCTTGCCCTTGAACAGCACGTCCTGGAATCCCCAGGTCGGCGCCGACAGCGCCGAGGGATAACCCATCTCGCCGGTCAGCGCGATCAATGCGTGACGCACCGCGCGCGCCGTCGCATCGCCGGCTGCCCAGCTCTTGCGCGAGCCGGTGTTGGGCGCGTGACGATACGTGCGCAGCGCGCCGCCGTCGATCCACGCGTTCGATACCGCATTGCACACCTGCTCCAGCGTGCCGCCCAACATGGACGTGGCGACCGCCGTCGAGGCGACGCGCACCAGCAGCACATGATCGAGGCCGACACGATTGAAGCTGTTTTCGAGCGCGAGCACACCCTGTATTTCGTGCGCCTTGATCATCGCGGTCAGCAGTTCGCGCACCGTCAGTGCGGCGCTACCCGTGCCGGGTGCACCGCGCGAACGATAGTCGGCCACTGCGAGGAGCGCGCCGAGATTGTCGGAGGGATGACCCCACTCCGCCGCCAGCCAGGTGTCGTTGAAGTCGAGCCAGCGCACCAGCGTGCCGATATTGAAGGCCGCCTGCACCGGGTCGAGCTCAACATTGAGCCCAGGCACACGCGCACCGCCTGGCAGCGACGCACCCGGCACGACCGGACCCAACAGCTTTGTGCAGGCAGGATAGTCGAACGCCTGGAAGGCGCAGGCGAGCGAGTCCTGCAAGCAGTAGCGGGCCGTGTCGTACGCGACATCGCTGTCGATGACCGCATCGCGCGCGTAGTGCGCGATGTCGGTGAGCAGCGCATCAAACGGCGGGCGCCGCGTGGATTTGTAGTCGTGCCCGCTCATCGCATCACGCGCGTTGAATCAGGCGCGCTGCGCGAGCGGCACGAACGGCTGCCGTTCCGGCCCGGTGTAGTTCGCGCTCGGGCGGATGATCTTGCCATCCTCGCGCTGCTCGATGACGTGCGCACCCCAGCCGGTGGTGCGCGCAATGACGAACAGCGGTGTGAACATCGACATGGGCACGCCCATCGCGCTGTAGCTGACGGCGCTGAACCAGTCGAGGTTCGGGAACATGCGCTTGATCTCCGCCATCACCGATTCAAGCCGCTCGGCGATGCGGAACAGGCGATCATCGCCGGATTGTTCAACCAGTCGCCGCGCCACGCGCTTGATGACTTCGTTGCGCGGATCGGAAATCGTGTACACCGGATGCCCGAAGCCAATCACGACTTCGCGGCGCGCGACGCGCGCGCGAATGTCGGCATCGGCTTGGGTAGGATCGCGATAGCGCTGCTGGATCTCGAGCGCCACCTCGTTGGCGCCGCCATGCCTGGGGCCGCGCAGCGCGCCGATCGCGCCGGTGATCGCCGAGTACATGTCGGCGCCCGTCCCGGCGATGACGCGTGCGGCAAAAGTGCTGGCGTTGAACTCATGCTCGGCGTACAGGATCAGCGAGGTGTGCATCGCGCGCACCCATTCGGCCGGCGCCGGCTTCTGGTGCAGCATGCGCAGGAAATGCCCGCCGACCGTCTCGTCGTCGGTCTCCACATCGATGCGCCGGCCACCGTGCACGAAGTGATGCCAGTAGCAAAGGGCCGATGGCAGGCAGGCCACAAGCCGATCGACCAGTGCGCGCGCCGCCTCCGCCATGTGGCCTGGCGGTTCAGGCTCAAGGCAGCCCAGCGCCGACACCGCCGTGCGCATGACATCCATTGGGTGCGCGTTGGCCGGCAGCAGCTCGAGTACGCTGCGGAGTGCGGCCGGCAGTCCACGCTGGCCCTGGAGCCTGCGCCGGTATGCGGCGAGTTCGGCCACGTTGGGCAGTTTGCCGTGCACCAGAAGAAACGCGATTTCCTCGAACTCGCAGGCCTCGGCAATCTCGAGAATATCGTAGCCGCGGTAATGCAGGTCATTGCCGGTGCGGCCCACCGTGCACAACGCCGTATTGCCGGCGACGACGCCCGACAGCGCCACCGATTTCTTGGGCTTGTTGCCCAGGTTTGCCGGCTGCTCGCCCATCGCGGCCTCAGTCCCGGCCCGCTGCGAACAGCTCATCGAGCTTGCGTTCGTAGGCGTGATAGTCGAGGTAACGGTATAGCTCCTCGCGTGTCTGCATCATCGGCACCGCTTCACGCTGGCTGCCGGTGCGCCGGATGATTTCGTAGGTCTTCAGCGCCGCGGCATTCATCGCGCGGTAAGCCGAACAGCAATACAGCACGATGTCGACGCCTGCCGCCGCGAGTTCATCGCGTGTGTACAAGGGCGTCTGCCCGAACTCGGTGATGTTCGCGAGGATCGGCACGCGCACCGCATCCTTGATGCGCCTGTACATCGCAATGTCGGTCACCGCTTCCGGGAAGATCATGTCGGCGCCCGCCTCGATGCACGCGAGCGAGCGCTCGATCGCGCGCTCAATGCCCTCGGCGGCGAGAGCATCGGTGCGCGCCATGATGACGAAGCTTTCATCGGCGCGCGCATCGACCGCGGCCTTGACTCGATCCACCATTTCGCTCGATGGCACGATTTCCTTGCCGGGTCGGTGGCCGCAACGCTTGGCCTGCACCTGGTCCTCGATATGGAGCCCGGCCGCGCCAGCCTTGGTCATCGCGCGCACGGTGCGCGCGATATTGAAGGCGCTGCCCCAGCCGGTATCCGCGTCAACCAGCAACGGCGCGGTCGTGACATCGGTGATGCGACGGATGTCGGTGAGCACGTCTTCGGGATTGCTCAGTCCCAGATCCGGCATGCCGAGCGAGTTCGCCGCAACGCCGCCGCCCGACAGGTACAGGGCGCGAAACCCGACGGCCTCCGCCATGCGCGCGGCGTAGGCATTGATGGCGCCGGCGACCTGCAAAGGCTGCTCCTCGCGCACCGCCGCCCGGAACCGCGCGCCCGCGCTCGCTGGCTTGCTCATGGGAGAATCACCGCCTGACCTTGGGTTCATCGAGGCTGCGAAGTCTGCCATATAATCGGTCCATGGGCCCGCTGCACGGCAAGACGATGTTCATCAGCGGCGCCTCGCGCGGCATCGGTCTCGCGATCGCGCTGCGCGCCGCCCGCGACGGCGCCAACATCGCCATTGCGGCCAAGACCGACAAGCCTCATCCGAGCCTTCCGGGAACGATTCACACCGCGGCTGCCGACGTCGAGACCGCGGGCGGCCAGGCGCTGGCGCTCGCCTGCGATATTCGCGACGAAGCGCAGGTCGAGGCCGCCGTTGCCGCCACCGTCGCGCATTTCGGCGGCATCGATCTGTGCGTCAACAATGCCAGCGCCATCAGCCTGACGCCGACGCTGGCCACGCCAATGAAGCGCTTCGACCTGATGCACGGCGTCAACGCGCGCGGCACCTTTCTCGTCACGCAGAAAACGCTTCCGCACTTGCTCAAGTCCGCGAACCCGCACTTGCTGATGCTGTCCCCGCCGCTCGCGATGCAGGAACGCTGGTTCGCCCCGCACCTGGCCTACACGATGGCGAAGTTCGGCATGAGCATGGTCGTGCTGGGCGTGGCCGGTGAATACCGCGGCCGTGTTGGCGTCAACGCGCTGTGGCCGCGCACCGCGATCGACACCGCCGCGATGGCGATGCTGAAAGGTACCCTGCCTGTCGGAGCCTTGCGTTCGGCGGCCATCATGGCGGATGCGGCCTATCTCATCCTGACGAGCGATGCGCACACGGCAACGGGCAACTTCTATATCGACGACGAACTGCTCGCAGCACACGGCGTCACCGACCTGTCGCGCTACGGGCCACCCGGCGTCGCCGACATTGACCTGACGCCGGATTTCTTCGTGCCGGGCCTCAGGGAGCTCAGGAGACCCCGATGAACGAAGCGGCGCAAGTCGTTGGGTACGAGCTGCGGGGCGCGGTCGCATTGATCACGCTGAACCGGCCAGAGGCGCTGAATTCCTTCGACGGCGCGCTGCGCACGCAGCTCGGCGCAGCATTGCAACGTGCCGCCACCGAACCCGCAGTGCGATCAGTGGTGCTGACCGGCGCCGGACGCGCATTCAGCGCCGGAGCGGACCTCAAGGCCATGGGGGCTGCCAGGGCCGACGGCGATGAAGTCAGCCGGCAATTGAATGAAGAGTACGGCCTTGGGATTCGTTCCATCCTCGACATGGCCAAACCCGTCATCGCCGCGGTTGAGGGACTCGTCGCCGGGATTGGTTGCGCGTTCGTGCTGGCGAGCGACCTGGTCGTCATGGCCGACGACAGCTATTTCACGCTGCCCTTCCACAACATCGGCCTGGTGCCCGATGGCGGCATCAACTGGCTGCTTGAGCGGCAAATTGGCGCGCGCCGCGCGTACGAGTTCGCCGTCGACTGCACTCGCGTGAGCGCGGCGCGTTGCCACGAACTCGGATTGGCGAATCGTGTCGTCGCGAAAGGCACGGCCGTTGAAACCGCGCTGCAATGGGCCGAACGGCTCGCGCAACGCGCGCCGCTGGCGCTGCGGCATACCAAGCGGCTGCTGCGCGAGGCCAACGGCGCCACGTTTGCACACAGCTACCGGAGCGAAGTCGAGACGCAATCGCAGTGCATCAACAGCGATGATTTTCGCGAAGGCGTCGCCGCGTTCCTGCAGAAGCGCGAGCCGCGTTTCAAGGGAAGCTAGCGCGGCGTCATCGGCTATAACCGCACCCGCCGCACGAGGCGCTTGCGTTCGAGAATACGGCTGGCGATTTCCTCGATACTGCACTCGGTCGTATCCAGGTATGGCACGCCGACGCGCGCAAACAGCGCCAGTGCAGCGCGCAACTCCGCGTGAATCTGCGGCAACGAGGAGTAGCGGCTGTTCGGGCGCCGCTCGTGGCGGATCTGTTGCAGGCGATCGGGGCGGATCGTTAGTCCAAACAACTTGTCCTGGTGCGGCTGCAGCACGGCGGGCAGCTCGCCGGATTCCAGGTCTTCATCGGCCAGCGGATAGTTCGCGGCGAACACCCCGTACTGCAGTGCCAGGTACAGGCAAGTCGGCGTCTTGCCCGAGCGCGACACGCCGACGAGGACCACATCGGCCGCGGCATAGTCCCGAGCGCCGGCCCCATCATCATTGGCGAGCGTGAAGTTGGTCGCGTTGATGCGCGCCGTGTAGGCGGCCAGGTCCGCCATGCCATGTGCGCGCCCGCTCGCATGCGCCGAGGGCATCGCGAGCTCGGTTTCCAGCGGCCCGAGGAAGGCCGCGAAGAAATCGAGCACGAGGGCGTTGGCTTTCTGCAAGACGACACGCACCGCGTCGTCGACCAGCGTCGCGAACACGATGGGCCGCAGTCCGGAAATGCGCCCCGCTTCATCGATATGCTGCACCACTTCCTCGGCTTGCACCGCGCTGGCGATGAACGGCAATGTCTGCGACTGGTATTGCGCGCCATCGAACTGCGTCAGAAGGCTATGACCCATGGTCTCGGCGGTAACGCCGGTCTGGTCGGAAACGAAGAACACCGTGCGTTTGTTCACACTATCGGCCCCGCTGATTGCATGCGCTGCTCACTGGCTGCAGTGTCCCACGCCCAGAAATGGTGGACAATAAGCCTCCCCAGCGGGCATGGAAATCCACGGTGAGCGAATACGTCCTGTCTTTCGATGCGGTGGGCCTCGCTGACATCGATCGTGTCGGCGGCAAGAACGCTTCGATCGGCGAAATGCTGCGCTCGCTGTCGCAACTGGGCGTGCGCGTGCCACGGGGCTTCGCTACCACGGCCAGCGCCTACCGCGATTTCCTCGCGCACGGCGGACTCGCCGCGCGCATCAATGCCGAACTGGCCGCGCTCGATGTGAACGACCTGGATGCACTCGCCACGAGCGGCGCGCGCATTCGCCAGTGGGTACTCGAGACGCCATTTTCGTCCTCGCTCCAGCAAGCCGTGCTGGCGCAGTGGCGCGAGATGGACCAGGGACGCGGCATCGCGGTCGCGGTGCGCTCCTCGGCGACGGCCGAAGACCTGCCGGAGGCCTCGTTCGCCGGCCAGCAGGAGAGCTTCCTCAACGTGCGCGGGGAGACGGCACTGCTGGCGGCGATGCACCAGGTGTACGCCTCGTTGTTCACGGACCGCGCCATTGCCTATCGCGTGCACCAGAATTTCGATCATGCGCAGGTGGCACTGTCGGTCGGGGTGCAGTACATGGCGCGCAGCGATATCGGCGCGAGCGGCGTCATGTTTACGCTCGACACGGAATCGGGTTTTCGTGAGGTCGTGTTCATCACCAGCGCCTACGGGCTGGGCGAGACCGTCGTGCAGGGCACGGTCAATCCGGATGAGTTCTACGTCTACAAGCCTGCGCTCCGGGCCGGCCAGCGCGCGATCGTCCGGCGGAACCTCGGCGCCAAGGGCATCAAGATGGTCTATGCAGAACCCGGTGCCGCCGCGCCCGTTTGCACCGTCGATGTGCCCGCATCCGAGCGGGCGCGCTTTTCGCTGAGCGACGCCGACGTGGAAAGCCTTGCCCGCCAGGCGCTCATCATCGAACAGCACTACCAGCGCCCAATGGACATCGAATGGGCGCGCGACGGGCAGGACCAGCAACTGTACATCCTGCAGGCGCGGCCCGAGACCGTGCAGAGCCGCGTCGGCCGCAGCATCGAGCGCTACGCGTTGCGTGCGCGCTCGAGCGTGTTGACCGAAGGGCGCAGCATTGGTGGGCGCATCGGCGCCGGACGCGCGCGCATCGTGCGCGATGCAAGCGGAATGAGCGCCGTGCAGGCGGGCGATGTGCTGGTTGCCGACATGACCGACCCGGACTGGGAGCCGGTCATGAAACGCGCGTCCGCGATTGTCACCAATCGCGGCGGCCGCACCTGCCACGCGGCGATCATCGCGCGGGAGCTGGGCGTGCCGGCCGTTGTCGGTTGCGGCGACGCGACCCGGGCGATCAACGACGGACAAGAGGTCACGGTATCTTGCGCCGAAGGCGAGACCGGTTTCGTCTACGATGGACTCCTCCCCTTCGATCACCAACAGATCGAGCTCGATGCGATGCCGCCGGCGCCGGTGCGCATCATGATGAACGTCGGCAACCCCGATCGCGCGTTCAGCTTCGCGAGCCTGCCGCATCGTGGCGTCGGCCTCGCGCGGCTGGAATTCATCATCAACCGCATGATTGGCGTGCATCCGCGCGCGCTGCTCGATTTCGCGCGGCTCGAACCCGGGTTGCAGCAGCAGGTGCGCGCGCGGCTGGGCGGCTACGACGATGCTGTGGAATTCTTCGTCGATCGCCTCAGCGAAGGCGTGGCGCAGATCGCCTGTGCCTTCGCGCCGGAGCCTGTGATCGTACGGCTGTCCGATTTCAAGTCGAACGAATACGCAAACCTGCTCGGCGGAAAGCAGTACGAACCGCACGAAGAAAATCCGATGCTGGGTTTCCGCGGCGCCTCCCGCTATATCGATGCGGCCTTCCGCCCCTGCTTCGAGCTCGAGTGCCGCGCGCTGCGGCGCGTGCGCGGCGAGATGGGCCTTACGAACGTGCAGGTCATGGTGCCCTTCGTGCGCACGTTGGCGGAAGCGCGCGCGGTCACCGAACTCCTGGCTGCGAACGGCCTGAAGCGCGGCGTCGACGGACTGAAGCTCATCATGATGTGCGAATTGCCATCGAACGCGCTGCTGGCCGACGAGTTCCTGCAGTATTTCGACGGCATGTCGATCGGCTCGAATGACTTGACTCAGCTGACGCTCGGGCTCGACCGGGACTCGGCGCTGGTCGCGCGGAGTTTCGATGAGCGCGACGGCGCGGTGAAGGCGCTGATCGCAATGGCCATCGCAGCGTGCCGGCGCCAGGGCAAGTACATCGGCATCTGCGGCCAGGGTCCGTCCGACCATCCGGACCTGGCGCGCTGGCTCGTCGATCAGGGCATCGACAGCGTCTCGCTGAACCCGGATACAGTCGTCGCGACGTGGATGCTGCTGGCCGGCAAGTCAGCCTGAAGCCGTCGCAGCGCGCGGCGCTGCCAGGGCTTTCTCGATCGGGGCACTCAATGATCCGGGTTCATCGGCCGGCGCATAACGGTGCAGCACGCCACCGTCGCGCGCCACGAGGAACTTGGTGAAGTTCCACTTGATCGCCTCGGTGCTCAGCACCCCCGGTTTCGCGGCCTTCATGAACTGGTACAGCGGATGCGCGCCTGCGCCGTTGACCTCGAGCTTCGCGAACATCGGGAAGCTGACCCCGTAGTTGACGCTGCAAAAATCACGAATCTGCCCTTCGTTGCCCGGTTCCTGGTGGCCGAACTGGTCACAGGGAAATCCCAGCACCTCGAAACCCTGTGCGTGGTATTTGCGGAACAGCGCCTCGAGACCGGCATATTGCGGCGTGTAGCCGCACTTGCTGGCAACATTGACGACCAGCAGCACCTCGCCCTTGTAGCGGTCCATCCGCACCGTCTTGCCGTCGATGTCGCGGACTTCGAATCCGTAAAAATCCATTTCGGCGCCTCCTGCCAGCGCGAGCCTGGAACACGAGCCTACCAGACTGGCTACAATCGCGGCATGGATGACGACGCCCGCGAAGCCACCGCCAAATCATTGGTGGAACGCTGTGCCAGACGCGAGCCACAAGCGCTCGAGCAATTGTACAAACTGGTCGGACCCCTGCTGTTCGGATTGCTGACGCGCATGCTGCGACGGCGCGCGCTGGCCGAGGAAGCGCTGCAGGATGTCTTCGTCCGCATCTGGCAACGCGCCGGCCAATTCAACGCCGAGCGCCGCGCCGCGCTCGCGGGGATGATCGGGATCGCGCCCAATCGTGCCATCGCCCAGCTTCGCCACGAGCGCGCTGCGCCGGTGCTGATGCCCGAATTGCCCGACTCTGCCGAGGACGTCGCTGCCGTCACCGCAGATGAAAAAACTTCTGTGCCGACAGCGTTGCTTGAACGGTGCCTCGGGGAGCTGCCGCAGGAAGCGCAGCAATGCCTGCAGTTCGCTTACATCAATGGCCGCTCGCACCAGGAAATTTCACAGCTGACGGGCAATCCGCTCGGCACCGTCAAGAGCTGGATCCGCCGCGCGTTGTTTGCGCTGCGCGAATGCCTGGAGTCCTGAGAACGTGCGTCCCGCGCCACAACACGCTCCCTGGATCGACCGGCTCGCCGCCGAATACGTGCTCGGCACGTTGCGGGGCCGCGCCCGCGTGCGCTTTGCGCGCTGGCGTGGCGCATCGCCGCTGGTCGATGAGTACATCCAGCGTTGGGAGAAGCAGCTGGCGAGGTGGGCGCTGCGGCAGCGGCCCGTGACTCCGCCCCCGGCATTGCTCGCGAAAATCCAGCAACGATTGTCGCTCGCCACGCCGGCGCCGGTGCGCTGGGCCGCGGGCTTGGCACTGATCGCGCTGTGCGCCTCACTGCTGCTGTATGGACCTGCAATGCGCACAGTGCCGCCCGATCGCCTGGCCGTCATCAACAACAGCGCGGGCGCCATGCAATGGCGCGTCGAGCTCTACGTGCAGCGCGATCGCCTCGTCGTGCGCAGCCCCCAACTGGCAGCCAAGCCCGCCGATCGCGACTACGAGTTGTGGGCCTTGCCGCCGGGCGAGGCCGCCGTGTCACTGGGCGTCATGCCCGTGCGCGGCGAACTCGCGCGCGTGTTGAGCCCTGCGCAACGGCGCGCGTTGGCGCTGTCGACACAAGTGGCGGTCAGTGTCGAGCCGCTTGGCGGTTCACCGACCGGTCACACAACCGGACCGGTCATCTTCGTGGTGCCGCTGGTCGCCGCGGGATGACGGTAATAAGGAACGCGTTTGAGCCATAGCAGCAATGCCTGCCAGTGGATCCCGACGATGACGCGCGCGCTCATCCAGGGGTAACGCAACAGCGTCGCCGCCATCGTACGTCCCGTCAGTTCGCGGCGCCGCAGCGCCAGGCCCGCATCGAAGACCGTCTCGCCATCGCGGCGACATCGCATCTGCAAGTGCAATCGAGCCTGCGGTGCGGCCAACGCCCATTCGTACTGCAGGTCCATCGGCATGAACGGCGACACGTGCATGCGTTTGGGTGTGCGCCAGCGCAACAGCGGTGTCGATGCTTCGGCAGTCGGCTCGGCAACACGCGCATCGAGCACGTAGCAATGCCGTTCGCCCCAAGGCGTGTTGGTGACCTCGGCGACGACAGCGACGACGTTTTGGGCAGAGGCATCGTAGCAATAGTAGAAGCTGACCGGATTGAAGCAGTACCCGAAATAGCGCAGGTGCGTCAGCAGCCGAACCGGGCCTTCGACACGCACTCCGCATTCGCGCAGCACGAGCTCGCGAACGCACTGAGCCAGGGGAACGCCCGCATCGCCCATGTGATCCGCGCGGCGAAATGAAGCCACGGCGCGCCGCTCGACTCCCCAGAACCAGCGGCCCTTGAACACGTGGTCGAGCTCGTCAAGGTCGAGCAGCACCATGAACAGCGGAATGCGAAACGCGTGGACGCGCGCTCCGCGCCGCCGATGACTAAGCCAGCCGATGTAGAGCGCGCTGTCCAAGCAATTCCTCGCCCGAAAATTTCGCCAGGGTAGTTTCGGCGCTGACGACGCCGTCCTCGTGGAATCCATAGCGCGCATAGGCGCCGCAGAAGTACGTGCGATCGGCGCCATTGATCTCCGGCAGGCGCGCCTGCGCGGCGACCGCCTCGCGAGTGAAGACGGGGTGCTGGTAACTCAGGCGCCGCAGCACGCACCGCGGATCGATCGCTTCGGCGCGGTTCAGTGTCACGCACACTGCGCTCCGGGTTGGAAGCGACTGCAGGATGTTCATGTTGTAGGTCACGCACACACGCGTCGTCGGCGCGGCGGTCACGTGGTAGTTCCATGCTGCCCAGGCGCGGCGCTGCCGCGGCATCAGGCGCGCATCGGTGTGCAGCACGACCTCGTTGTCCTGGTAGGGTATCGCGCCGAGCACTTCGCGCTCGAGCGGCGTGGAATCCTCGAGCAACGAGAGTGCCTGGTCGCTGTGGCAGGCGAAAAACACGCGGTCGAAACGCATCGTTTCGCCACCCTTGATGCGCAGGGCGACGCCGCCGGGCCCGCGCCGCACGCCGAGCACCGGCGTGCGCAGGTGGATGCGCGAGCGAAACGGCGCCACGAGCTTCGCCACGTATTGCGCGGAGCCGCCGCTTACCGTGCGCCACTGCGGGCGATCGTTGACCGTCAGCATGCCGTGGTTTCGGAAAAAACCGATCAGAAATCGCGCCGGCATCGCGCCGATGTCGGCCGGCGCTGCCGACCAGATCGCCGATGCCATCGGCACCAGGTAGTCGCCGACGAACCGATCGGAGTAGCCTTGCTCGCGCACGTAGTCGCCCAGCGTCCATTCGTGGTGCGCGTGCGCGTCGTGGAAAGCGGTGGCGTGTCGGTTGAAGCGCAAAATCTCGGCCCACATGCGATGGAAGCGCGGGCGCAGCAGGTTCATCCGTTGCGCGAACAGCGTGTTGATCGATGTGCTCGCATACTCCAGCCCGGTCATCTCGTTGCGCACGCTGAAGCTCATCGCGGTTTCCTGCGTCGCGACGCCGAGATCCGCCAGAAGCGCGCTGAAACGCGGGTAAGTTGCATCGTTGTAGACGATGAACCCGGTGTCGACGTTGAGCGTCCGGCCGCCGACCTCGACCGGGTGCGTATGCGAGTGGCCGCCGATGTGATTGCCGGCCTCGAACACGCTGACGTCGTGGCGCGGATACAGGCCGCGCGCGACGACGTTGCCGCTGATGCCGGCGCCGATGACAGCGATCTTCATCGCGCTGCCCTCCGCGGCCCGGGAATGAACGCGTTCGTGCGCTCGATGTATTCACGGTAGGCCGGCCGCCGCGCACCAATGTCGCGCTCGAGCAGCGCCACGCCGGATACGCGCAGCAGCAGCACCGTCATCAGGATCGGCGCGACGAGGGTCCACCACGCGCCGGCCGACACGGCGAGCAGGTAGAAACCCCACCATTGGCAGCACTCGCCGAAATAATTCGGATGCCGGCTGTAGCGCCACAGGCCCGTGTCGAGCACCGCATCGTCGCGCCGCTTGCTGGCGCGGAATCGCCTCAGCTGGGAATCGCCCACCCACTCGAATACGAAGCCGATCAACCACAACGCAACACCTGGCAGGTCGCGCCAACCCGGTGGGCGATCTCCCGCCATGGAACCCAGCAGTGGGAGCGAGATGATCCAGGCCAATACGGCCTGCAATCCGAACACGATATACAGGCTCTTCCACGCGAAGTCCGGTTCATGGTTGCGGCGGATCTGCTGGTAACGGCGATCCTCGCCGTGACCCCAGTTACGCAGCGTGATATGCAACGAGAGGCGCAGCGCCCACGCCAGCAACAGCGCTCCCGTGAGCAGGACGCGTGGCCTCGCTGGACCCAACCCGAACGCGTAGACGCCTGCAGCCGCGACGAACAGCAATGACCAGGCACGATCGACGATGCTGACATCGCGCAGCGGAATGCTCGCGATCCAGCACACCAACGCGGGTATCGCGATGAGGCCGAGCGCGTCGAGCCAGGTGTGCAGCAGCTGAGGCTCAGGCATTGCAGCGCCTCGACAACGCGACCAGCAGCGGCAGCAGCAGGCCAAAGCCGATGGCCTCAGCGCACATGGCCGCCGTGGGACGTAGCAATTGCAGCGCGCCCAGCCGTGCTGCGGCCAGGTAGGCGAGCGGGCCCGTCGCGGCACCGAGCAGCGCGGCCTGCCACCCTTTGCCGCGCAACCAGCGCAGCGAGATGTGCAGCGTCGTGCCGAGCAGCACCCATAGCGCGAGAATCCACAGCGGCGCGAACGGCGGTGGGAGCGGTCCCGGTGCGTAGCCGATGAAGCCCAGGACTGATAGCCAGCTGTCCCAGCACCAACCGACGATTCCGCTGAGCGCGATCACCAGCGCCAGTGCGCTCGGCCGCGGCGCCGCGAGCAGCCACGCTGCGGCGATCAGCAGGACCAACAGCGGGCCAAACCACGTGTCGCCACGTGCCGCGGCGAGTACGCAGGCGAACCAGCCGACCTGGAAGGTGATGATATTGGCTAAAAGAAGCTGGGTGGAGCGAGGCATGCGCGCGCCTTCTATGCGTCGGCGCGCGCGCGGCGCTTGAACCGATAGTGACTCACCCACCACTGCCGGCCCTCGTCATACCCCCAAAGCTCGGCGCAGGCCATGAAAAACATGCGCCAGCGCGACCACCAGCGCTGGGCCTCCGCTGCGCCATAAGTGCGCTCGAGGACCGGCCAGATCTGCGCACGGCGCTGGTCCATGTTGGCCAGCCAGGCGTTGGCGGTGCGCTCGTAGTGGCGGCCGTCCCAGCGCCAGCGGGCTTCGAGCTGCAAATGATCCGGGAAACGCAATGGCAGTTCGTCGCTCGGCATCATGCCGCCACTGAAAAAATATCGGCTCATCCAATCGCCGGGTCCCTGGTCCTCATAGGCATAGGGCACGGCGCGATGGCAGAACACATGCACGAAGCAGCGGCCATCGGGGCGCAGCCAGGCGGCCACGCGCTCGAACAGCAGGCGCCAGTTGCGCATGTGCTCGAACATCTCCACCGACACAATGCGGTCGTATTCCCGTCCCGCATCGAATTCGTTCATGTCGCAGGTCACGATGCTGAGATTCCTGAGACCGCGCTCGGCCGCGCAGTGCTCGATGTAGGCTCGCTGCGAGCGGGAATTGGACACCGCGGTGATCTGGCTCTGCGGATAGTGCGCCGCCATCCACAGCGACAGTGATCCCCAGCCGCAGCCGAGTTCCAGCACCTGCTGGCCATTGGCGAGCCCGGCGCGCTCGCACGTGACGCGCAGCGCGTCGGCCTCAGCCACTGCCAGCGTGGCGTCCGGGTGCTCGAACAGGCAGCAGCTGTATTTGCGGTGTGGGCCCAGGACCGAGGCGAAGAATTCCGCGGGCACCTCGTAGTGCTGCGCGTTCGCGAGAGCGGGGACCATTGCCACCGGCGCCTCG
>JBEPVS010000018.1:0-21244 GCA_041690875.1 Gammaproteobacteria bacterium | reverse complement strand
CCACCACCACCACCGCCGCCGCCGCCGCCGCCGCCGCCTCCACTACCACTGCCGGTTCCGCCACCGCCACCGCCACCGCCGCCTTGCGTCGAGGAGCCCGCGGCGTTGGGTTTCGGACATTGATGGCACTTCGGTGCGAGCAGATAGCCGATGACGATGCCCAGCAAGAAAATCAACAGGCACAAGAGGACTACGCGCCCGCGTCTGCGGCGCGCGCGCTCGGTTCCATCGTCCGCGGGCGTCGGGGACGAATCCGTTTTCGGTGGTGGTATCAACGTTGACGACGCGACCGCAGGCATAGGACTGCCAGCAGCGGAGGCACCGCACACGGTGCAATAGGCGGTGCTCTTATCGAGCGGTGTGCCGCATTTGGAACAAAATCTGGCCATGATCAGGATTAACAGGATTCAGGGCAGCTCCCCGCCACCGCGACTTCAACCGGAAATTTCCGGCTTGCACTTCACTTGGCGGCCGGGGCCGTGGGCGCCTGTCGCCAGTGGTCCATTTGTTCCCCGTAAAATGACGCTCAACACAGCGAAGCCTGATCCGTGTAGCTCCCATATGTAGCTGGACCGCCGCCAGGTCAGAAAGACCCATTTATGATTCAAACAGGTAGACTTTGCTCCCCGCGAGCTGGTGCAAAACATTGAGTGAAAATAAACTAAGTCTCGGACGCCAGGAGTCGCCATGCACCGCACTTGCCCGCTGCTAATCGCGGCCATCCTTTTCCCCCTTGTGCTTTCCGCATCGACATCGGTCAGCGGTGCGACGCCCGGGCCGTTGCCGCCCGAGGCAGACCGGATCCTCGCGCGCGAGATCTTCAAGCAGATGATCGAGACCAATACGACGCACACACAAGGCTCGACGACGCTGGCGATGGCCATACGCGAGCGACTGCAGGCAGCGGGATTCCTGGCCAGCGACCTTGCGCTGGTCACTCCGACCGAACACCCCGCCAAAGGCAATCTCATCGTACGCATGCACGGCAGCGGCAAGGCCAAACCCGTGCTATTCCTCGGACACCTGGATGTGGTCGAGGCGCGACGCGAAGACTGGAGCGTCGATCCGTTCAGCTTCACCGAACAGGAAGGCTGGATCTACGGCCGCGGCACCATCGACATGAAGAACGGCGACGCCGCGATGGTCGAGTCGCTGGTCCGCCTGAAGCGCGAAGGCTTCCGGCCTGAGCGCGACCTGATCGTGGCGCTGACGGCCGACGAAGAAGCCGGCGGCGATGCCAATGGTCCGGCGTTCCTGTTGAAGGAACATCGCGAACTCATCGATGCCGCGTTCGCGGTCAATCTGGATGGCGGCGGCGGCGTCTACCGAAACGGCCAGCGCGCCTATCTGGAATTCGGGACCAGCGAGAAAACCTACTTCACTTACACGGCGGAGACCACCGGTCCGGGCGGCCACGGTTCGCTGCCGCGGCCCGAGAACCCGATCTACACGCTGGCCGACGCGCTCGCGCGGCTCGAGCGCTTCCAGTTCCCGGTGATGCTCACGGCTACCACGCACGCGAGCTTCGATGCGCGCGCCGAGCTGCCGCAGCGCGCCGAGAGCGCCGACATGCACGCGGTGGCCAAGACGCCGACTGACCTTGCCGCAGCCGAGCGGCTCAGCCGCAACGTGTATTTCAACGCACAGCTGCACACCACGTGCACGGCGACGCTGATCTCCGGTGGACACGCGGAGAATGCACTGCCGCAGCGTGCGCGCGCCACCCTTCAGTGCCGCATGATGCCCGGCGACAGCGAGGCGAACGTGCGTGCGACATTGGTGCGCGTGCTGGCCGACCCCCGCATTACGCTCACGCTCGATGCGCCGCCGATCGTGAGCCCCGAGTCAGCGCCGACGGCCGAAATGCTGAAGCGCGTCGCCGATGTGGCGCACTCGATGTGGCCGGGCGTGCCAATTGTGCCCACGATGGCCACTGGCTTCAGCGATGACCGCCAGACGCGCAACGCGGGCATCCCGAGCTACGATCTTTCGGGAACCTGGATGGATGCGGACGAGGATCGCGCGCACGGGCGCGATGAGCGCATCGGCGCGCGTGAATTCGACGAGAGCGTCGAATACACCTGGCGCTTGATGAAAAGGATGTCGCGCGCGGAGTGAGCCGTTGGGGAACCCGGTGTGAATCCGTGCGGACGAAAGAACGACGCAGCGCTGTTACCTCACCTTCTAACGACGCACTTCGCGAGGAAGGGGGACGCGCGTTCATCATACGTGGACTTGCTACAGCGTGGGATTGAGCGCCTTCACTGCCATTCGCGGACTTCGTTCCACGATTCTTAGCAACGCAGCCGCGGGCCCTGTTGGCTGTCTACGAGACTGTTCCCAGTTTTGCAGTGTCTTGACGCTCACGCCGATCAGTCGCGCGAAATCGGCTTGTGATAGTTCAGTGCGCTCCCGAATCGCGCGAACGCGCGAATCAGAAATCCTGAACACGCGCGATGGTTTGCGTTCGCCACGTGCAATCTCTCCTGCTTGCTTGAGACTCGTTACCAGGTCTGCAAAGAGCTTTTTGTCCATCACGTCAACTCCTTGACCAAAGCCCTCAACTGGTTCACCTGACCGTCGGTCAAGGAGCTTCGCCTGTTTTTAGCGTATGCGACCAGCATATAGATTCGCGCCGAACTTCGAACCCAAACATATATAACTCGTGCGCCGCCACTCTTGCCCCTGCCAGGCAATTGCACGCGCACTTTCCGGATGCCACCACCACCCTTGACGACGTCGCCCGCATGCGGATTTCGAATCAGCGCCAGTTGCAGAGCTGCGTAGTCATCGTCACCCAGCAAGACCGATATTTGCCTGGTAAACAACGGTGTCTCAATTATAACCATTACAACGTACGGTACGCCATTGGCGTATGTACGTCAGGGGCGTATTTCGGGTGCGAATGGGCAATTTGTCGTCCTCCATCTTCCGGCGCGATCTCGACATACATCCAGGCAACTGCACGAACCGGTGCAAGACATCGAATGAAAGCGGTCCCGTCATTCGTTCGAGCATCGAAAAGGTTACATGCCCGAACGTGATGAACACATGGCTCATCCGGAATCCATAATCGCGTAACCCCCACGCGCGCGCAGCGAATGACCCCGATGTGCACCACACAAACAGGTTGCACACGCGAATGTCATTCATCTTATAGAGGGGACCTCCATGATCACGAAACGCGCCCTATTGCTGATGACCGCTCTCATCGCGCCCGCCGGCGCGGTATTCGCGCACGCCGAACCCAATCGCTCCGGCGCCGTCTACGTGCTGGGCAATGAACCGAGTGGCAACCTGATCCACGTCTACCAGCGCGCCGCGACCGGTGGCTTGACGCCGACGGGCACCGTGCCCACGGGCGGCACCGGGGCCGGCACCGGCATCGATCCGCTCGCCTCGCAGGGTTCGCTCGTGTATCGCAACGGCTACCTGTTCGCGGTCAACGCGGGCAGCAACGATGTGACGATGTTCGCCGCGAACGGCACGCATCTACGGGAGCTGCAGCGCGTGGCCTCCGGCGGCACGATGCCCGTGAGCGTCACGGTGCACGGCTCGTTGGTCTATGTGTTGAATGCCGGCGGTACGCCGAACATCAGTGGCTTCCGCCTGTCCCTGCGCGGCGATCGCCTCGAGCCGCTGCCGGGTTCCACGCAGGCCCTGCCCGGCGGCGCCGCCGCCGCGCCCTCCGAAGTGCTCTTCAGCCCGGACGGCGAGCAGATCTACGTCAGCGAGAAAGGCGTCCAGGCTTTGGTGACCTATCGAGTGGCGCTCTTTGGCTACGCGCGACATCCCGTGAGCACTGCCTCCCAGGGCAACACACCCTTCGGCTTCGATGTCAGCCGCGATGACGTGATCGTCTCGGAAGCGGCATCGAGTTCCGTGTCCGCCTATGAGTCGATGGACTCGGGTGCGCTCACCCCGATCGGCCCCGCGCTCGCGCTCGGCCAGACCGCCACGTGTTGGCTGATCGTCACGCACGACGGCCGCCACGCCTACGCCTCCAACACCGGCAGCAGCACGATCTCGAGTCTCGCGCTCGACCGCGATGGCGCCGTGTCGTTGCTCAGTGTAGCGGCCGGCTCGCCAGCCAATCCGCTGGACCTCGCCGTCACGCGCGATGACCAGTACCTGTACTCGCGCGGCGGCGACGGACTCGTCACCGGGTTCCAGATCCATCGCGATGGATCGCTCATCCAGGTCACCGTGGCCGGAGGGATCCCCACCAGCGCGCAGGGCATCGCGGTCGACTGAGCGACTGACCGTGTGCATTCCGGCTCCGGGTCTGGATGGACCCGGAGCTGGAGGGCTTCACCCGAAATGCGGGAAAGCGAGGTTCAGAGCGTTCAAGTGTTCGGCGCTCGTCGTCCGGTCCTGAGTTTCTGCCGGTTCTGACTGATCGCGATCCAACTTCGTTGCTCGATGTGGCTTAGAAGTTATCTCTCCTTCGATACAACGCCCGGAATCGCTTCTCCATCGGCCCATTAACTTTTCCCATCGCGCTGACGACAGTATTCGCCCATTCGAAGTACTGCTGCCGACGAGCGCGCGACCAACCCGTCGGGGGACTCATCACGATATCGGTCAGATTGGAAGTCTTGTCCGCCAGCTTCACGAGTTTCGCGCGTCTGGAAAGGAGCGGCGCATGTTCGATCTGCAATCTCTTGCGCGTCTTCTTGTGCAGCCGCTTGTCGTCCGTGACCTCGACGACAATGTCCGCCACCTCGCGACCGAAGCCCCGCACCAGCTCCGCGCGGGTTGTCTTTGTGTCTTCGATCGTGTCGTGCAGGAGCGCCGCCGCCAGCACGTGGGCATCACGCACGCCACCCACTGTCCAGAGCAACTCCGCGAGCGCGATCGGATGGTTGATGTAAGGCGACGCCGCCTTGTCCTTCCGCCGTTGGTCCCGATGCTTGTGCGCTGCGAACTGCAGTGCCTTCAGCACCAGGCCCAAGTCATTTTTGTTCTTCATGCGCTCCTCGCTAAATCGGCTCGACCATCAGGCGATCAGCCGGGTCTACATTGTTGATGCTTCGCCCGCCTGTCAGAGTGCTTAGCATAGATGGACGCCACCTGGCTTTGCAGAGACAATTCACCGCCATATTGATGCGTCAATTGCCGATGCATTTCTGGACTAGCAATGAGACGCGTATCTTTAGTAGGCACCGTACACGAAGAGTTGGGGTGCGCAAATGCCTCGGAACTATGCGCTATCCTAGAGCGCATTGATCCCGAGGTCCTTTTTCTGGAAGTTCCGCCAGCAGCGTTTGACGACTTCTACGTAACGTTTAGCCGAACCACTCTTGAGTCAAGTGCGGTCAACAGATTTGGAGCGACTCGCCGCATCAATCTCGTCCCAGTGGATTTACCAACTCCGGTACGTGAGTTCTTTGAGAATGTCGAATTTGTGCGGAAGAGAATTAGACATGAGAGCGCAACCTACCGTCGTCTATTGGACGACGATCGCAGGTATATCGTCTCTCACGGATTTGCATATCTAAACAGTGAAGTCTGCAGCAATCTCTGGGCTGAAGTTTATCGAGAAATGAAATGCGCGCTAGACAGCATCGGCGACCGCACTCTCGTTGACATTTTTGACGTGTGGACTAATACGATAGATCTTCGTGAAACGCACATGCTGACTGCGATAGACACTTATTGCCAAGCACATGCCTTCAGTGTGGGTGCGTTTCTCATTGGCGCAGCCCACCGTCAACCCATCATTGATAGGGTGAATGGGCAAAAGTCATCTGGTTCGCCCAGGGCACAATGGGATTTTCAATTCCCGTGACATCAGTGCCGAATATTGACCTGATTTTAGTTTCGGTAAAGTCGACATCCAAGAGCGAACCACGGCATTCTTGATTGCAGGGACAACGGTCCACGCTAGTCGCAGTCGCTGTTCATTGGGATGACTATTTACCCCTAACGTTGAACGCGCTGAACCGCCTCCTTGAATTGCCCGTAGCGTATTTCCAATGCCGCTCGATTTGGTTTTTGGTCGTTGCGTGCGGGTAAGATAATTTCCTGCTTGTGCAAGCGCTGAAGACCATGCTTCAGCATGGGTCCGTCAGTTTCGTCCAACAGGTCGGGCCGAATCTCAACGACGTAGTCGGGCCGGATCGCGAGAAAGTGCTTGTCAAACGCGGCGTGATGGAGCTTGCAAAGGGAGAACCCCCGGATCAACATCCGGCAGTACACCCCCATTGCAAATGATGCGAACATCCCCTCTCGGGCCTACCGGTTGTTGGAGAAAGTGATTAATGAGTGAACGTTCGTTCCGCCGCTCATTGGTAACCGCACGGCTGATTGGCGTGCTACTCGCTTGCAGCACGAGCGGCTCCCGCGCGGACGATCCCGCTCCCACCGCATTTCCCCCGCAGCCTGCGGCGACAGTGACAGCCGCGACGCCTGCGGCACCACCGCTCCTCACGGTGCAAGTCCTGCTGCACACCGCCCTCGGCGACATCATCCTCGCGCTCGACCCGGCGCATGCGCCCGTGACCACCGCCAACTTTCTGCACTACGTCGATCAGAAGCGCTTTGACGGCGCGCAGTTCTATCGCGCGGTGTCCATCGGAGACGATGGGCAGTTGGGGCTCCTGCAGGGTGGGTTATTTGGCACGCGGCTGCCGCCCTTCAAGCCCATCGCGCACGAAGCGCCCGCCGTGACAGGGCTCCATCACGCGGATGGAGCCATATCGATGGCGCGGGGCGAACCGGGCACCGCGCAGTCGGAGTTCTTCATCGACATCGGCGATATGCCTGAATACGACGGCAACAAAGACGACCCGGGCTACGCGGTATTCGGCCACGTGGAGAGCGGCATGGATATCGTCAAGCAACTGCTGGCGATGCCACGATCCGCGGATGCGGCCGGTGCAGACTTTCAAGGGCAGATGCTGGCCGCGCCGGTGAAAATCATTTCGGCGCGGCGCGTGGTGGCGCCCGTCAAGCCTTGATGTCCAGTCTGCAAGACTGAGCCGCCTCGTGGCAATCGATGTGCCCGCAAAATGCGGGCACATCCCAGCGCCGTGCTCACTGGGATGTAAGGGCCTTCATGTACCGGTAGAAGAACGTGTTGCCGGTGTAGAACGACTTCAGCCCGACGCGCTCATCGCGGCCGTGGGCCCGAACGTCATCGAAGTCAATGGCGATACCGCTGATGCCGTAGGTCGGGATGCCTGCCGCCGAAGTGTAAATGGCGTCCGAGGCGCCCGCGTCCATGTGTGGAATCACCGCAATACCGGGCCACATCGCGGCCACTTGGGATTCCAGCGGCTTGAGAACCTGCGGGTTCAACGGCGGTGGCAGGACACCTCCGAGATCGGGCGCTTTGTCGCCTACCGTGCCGTCGAAAGCGATGTAGCGAACCGCAACGCCGGTGTCCCCGATTACCTTGATGAGCTGCTGGCGCACTTCTTCCGGCGAGTGGCCCGGCAGGATGCGGCAGTTCACGACGGCCTCGGCACGTTGCGGCAGCGCATTGTTGGCATGTCCGCCCGCGAGGCGCGTCGCCACGCAATTGGTGCGAATGATTGCATTGTCCGGAGCCAAGCCTGACATCTGCCTGACTGCCGCGGGATCGGGTGGCGTCTTGAGAATGCCGCGAATCATTGCGGCGCGCTGCGGCTGTTCCTTCGCGGCGACCCGCTCGTAATAGGCGCGCGTAATATTGTTCAACTCGAACGGGAAGTGGTAACTATCAATGTGCAGCAGGGCGCGCGCAAGCTGATAGATGGCATTGTCGGCGCGCGGCTCGGAACTGTGGCCGCCCCGATTGGTAACACTCAACTGATAGTCCGCATAGATCTTCTGCGAAGCGCCGAGCTGGAACACTTTCGGTACACCCTGCTCGCTGACCACCGACCACCCGTCGGTATCGATTGCGAATTCAGCGTCAACCAGCCCGCGATCGTTCTTTAGCAGCCAATCCGGACCGTTGCAGCATCCGCCCTCTTCATCCGCAGTCAACGCCAGGATGATGTCGCGGTCAGGCTGGTACCCTTCCTGCTTCATGCGCAGCAGCGTGGCGACCATGATGGCATCGCCGTCCTTCATATCGGAAGTGCCGCGCCCGTAGAGGTAGCCGTCTTTCTCGACCAGCTTGAACGGATCGGTGCTCCAGTCTTCGCGCCGGGCCTCCACGACGTCGACATGGCCCATTAGTAATACCGGTTTGTACTTGCCGGTTCCGTGCAACCGCACGACGAGGTTTTTCTTTTTCGGGTTCCTAGGACCCGCCACGACCACGTCTGCGGCCGGGAAACCGGCTGCGCGGAATCGCTGCGCCAGCGCCTCGACCGCCACAGTCACGTCGCCCACCGAGTCGGTGGTATTGATCTCCACGAGTTGCTGCAGGATCTCGTACGCGACCTTGTTGGATGCTTCGTCGGCAGGACTGTCGGCCGCGCCCACGACGCCGCTCGCAATCAGCGCAACGAACATGCTCGCGAAGATGCGGGAGATTCGGGGCATCATCAGTGAGTACGGTTGATATCGTAATTGATTCTGAACTGCTTCCCGCCGCACCCCAGGCCGCCTTCGGGTCGATAGGTCTGCGTGTAGTGCACGCGCTTGAGGCCGGCAACCGTTGGGTCGCCGAAGATCAGCGGCGGATAGGCCACGACAGCGCGCTGGCTGGCGGTCGTGCCATCAGGCTTGATGTCGAACTCGGCGATCACCAAACCGTCGAATCCCCAGCGCAGCGCTTCGTCCGGGAAATCGAGGGTCGAATCGATGCGACGCCGCAATACCGGCGTCGCATCGACCATCGCGCATTCCTGCGCCGTCATGCCTGACTGGGTGTAGCTCGATCGCGCAGCCGTCAGATTGCCATTTCCAGACTGCAACGTCGCCAGCCTCAGCCAGGCACCGGTGCGCAGGGCATCGTGGTCCGACAAGGCAGCGTCCTCTGCAACGCTGGTCAGCAGGCTTTCCGCATCTGGAGGGGAGGGCAGTCCGTAGTGTGGTTCGGCGATCAGCAATTTCAATGTATCCGCAACGCTGTGATCTGCGGCGACCTCCGGGTGTTCGAGAAGAGTGCGCAGGTAGGCGCGCTGTTTCTTGTAATCCAGCTTGAAACCCGACTCCCACCGTGAGCGCTGAACGTCGAGGTAGGTCAGTGCTGCGAGCGGAGCGCCGGCCTTTTCGAGTACCTCGCGGGCGCGGTCGTACCAAGCCAGGTGTTCGTCCTGTGTCTGATTGTTGGCGCTGGGCAAGTCCACGTGCTTTTCCGCCAGAAATTGCCGGTACTCTCTTTCGAGGATGTCCGTCACGTCCGGATGCCAGGACGCATTGGTGCAGCGAATCTCAACGCGCATGGCATTCCGGAAAAAGGCCGGAATTTTTTTGGTGTCGTCCGCGTTCCAGGACCAACCCGCAACCGCTCGAGCGAATTCCGTGGCCATCGAACCGGTGCGCGACGCATAGACCGGCATGACGTTCGCCACATGGCCCGCATCGTCGATGGAAAACTGGATGATGGCCATGTCATCGAGCTTCAGGTCCGCCGCACCTCCGCACATCGGTGGCGACATTTGTTGCGCGAAGTGGAGGGATGCCTTCTCGAAGCGCCCTGCGCCCGTGTATGCCATGTACCGCCGCGCATTGCTCTGGTCATTGTTCAACAACGCGGCCATCGCCAGGTCTGATCGCGTGATGACATCGGCCAGGCCGACGCGCTCCGTCAGACCGCCTTGGTCGTCCAGCGCTTTTTTCAGTTCCGTGTATGCGGCAGCGTTCTGTCCGTGAATCATGAGCGCGCGTGCATGCAGGGTTCGGGCGTTCGCCGATGCATCTTTCCTGAGCTCCTTGGGCAACTGATCGGTCAACGCCAACATCTGTGCCGCGTAACCAAGGGATCGGTCCCCCGGCTCAAACATGGTCGACATGGCCAGCCACTTGAGAGTCTCGAGGCGCTCTTCTGGACGCAGCAACGCATTGGCTCGCTCGAACTCAAGCGTCGCACTCTCGAGATCGAATCCGAGGAAATACATCTTGCCCAGGGACATGTGTGCTTGCGCGATGTCGACGGCCAGCACGGAATCGTTGGGCGGGACGACTTTCAAGGCGCTGTCGATGTCCGCCCTGGCTTCATCGAAACGTCCAGCCGACACGAGGCATTGCGATCGCCTTAGTTTCACGGTGGCGAGCACGCGTGCGTTGCCAGTGATCGCCGGGCGCGTCAGCAGCGCATCCATGAGAGGCAGCGCATCCCTGCATCGATACTCGCTGACCGCTTGAGTTGCCGCGTTGAAGAGCTGTTGCGCGTTCATGCTCTCCGGCGCTGGCGGAGGTGGAGGCGCGAGTTTCGAATCGGCGGCATTTGCCTGGGCGCAAAGTAAGCCCGCGGCAGCCAACAGCAATTTGTTCACGGAATTACTGCGGACTGCTGCCCGCTACCGGTGTAGCGCCGTCAGTTGCAGGCGCGCCCATAAACCCGCATTGCTTCTGCTCCATCGCGATTTCCTTCGTGATGCGGGTGGCGTTCTCCGCATAGGCCTGCGTCACGGAGCCATGGTTCACGGTCTTGCTGCGCAGCGGACTCACCGCCTCGCACAGATGAAAGACATGCGGCGTCGATGAGGTCCTGCGGCCTTCCTCCGGCGCGATCCAGTACACCACGTCCTGCCCCATCGGGTGCGCGGCGTCCTTGGTCGCGTCGGCGACCGCGCTGGAATCGCGGGCGATGTCTTGCGCCTGGGAAGCGACCTCGGGTGAACAAGCCGTCGTCGGCTGGCCGGCTCTGATCTGGGCGGCGCAGGCGTTCATGTCCTGGGTGTATTGCTCGACGGACGGCGGCTTCCAGCTCACCCCGATCAGCGTCGCTGCCAGCGCCAACACGGCCCCGACCGCTCCCGCCACCTTCTTGTTCTTCGGGTCCATGTCCTTGTCCATGAAGATCAGGACAATCAGCGGCAGGAATGCGATCAGCGTGATGATCGCGCCGAGCTGGTTCTGGAAGAAGAACTTGGCTGTGTCGGACGCGCGGGCCGGATCGTGCCTGTTGGCCGCTTTCCACATCAGGCTCCCGGCAATGGCGAAGATCGCGATCCCGACGAGGATCCCAATCAGCAACGGCAGGTTTCCGTGGTCGAACTTGTGCGCTCGCAGCATGACGATGCCCGCGATCTCGCCGCCGATGGCCACGATCCATGCGAGCGCGGCAAACAGGCGTAGGCGTGAGGCGGAAGACTTCTGGCCCTGCGTCGCTTGCCAGTCCTTGGTGACGTCTTTTGCGGCCGGATTATTGTCGGGCATGTTCTAACGCCTCGTTATTAATGTGTGGGCACAGCAGATATCGAAGCGGAAGGGTACCGGACGGATCCATCCGGTACAATGCGCGCGTGACGATGAGAACCTATCTCGGCGTCGATGGCGGTGGCAGCAAGACACTCTTCCTGCTCATCGATGAGGCTGGAAAAGTGCTGGCCTCGCACACGGAGGGCACGGCCTACTACCCCGAGGTCGGTCTCGAAGCGCTCAAGAAATTGTTGGCGCGGGGCATCAACCAGACTCTTCGCCAGGCGGGCTTAAGCGTCCCTGACTTGAGCTTCGCGTTTATTGGCCTTCCGGCCTACGGCGAGGATTCGGCGCTCCTCGCGACACTCGACACGGCACCTTCCTCCGTCCTGTCGACTGGCCGTTATCGTTGCGGCAATGACATGGTGTGCGGCTGGGCCGGCGCGCTCGCGGGAGCGGATGGCATCAGCGTCCTGTCGGGCATGGGTTCGATCGTCTACGGGGAATTCGCCGGCCGCGGCGTGCGTGCCGGGGGTTGGGGCGAACTGTTCAGCGACGAGGGTTCCGCCTATTGGCTGGCCCGCGAGGGATTGCGCCTGTTCTCACGCATGAGCGACGGTCGTACGCCGCGGGGCGCACTGTACGAGCTCGTGCGCCGCCACTTCGCGCTGCAGCACGATCTCGACCTGTGCGCGGCGCTCTATGGCAAGCGCCTGGCCCAGCGGAGTCAGTTCGCGCAGCTCTCGCGCTTAGTTGTCGAGGCCGCGAGCTTAGGCGATCCGGCGGCCGTCGCGCTGTTCGCGGCGGCGGCGGCAGAGCTGGGCGAACTCATCGATGCGGTTCGCAATGGCCTCGCGGTGCCGCCCGACGTGCGCTTGCCGGTATCGTATTCCGGAGACTTGTTCGCGCCGCATGATCTGCTGCTCGCGCCATTGCGATCATGCGTCGAGAGCCCGTCGCGCAACTATAATTTCGTAAGCGCGCGACTGCCCAGCGATGCGGGCGCCGCGGTACATGCCGCGAAGCTCGCAGGTCAACCACTGGGGGATGCCAGCATCGCCGCGCTCGAGGCCCATTTCGACCTCCGTTTGTAATCAGGCTGGGTAATCAGTCCGGCGGATTGCGTGGCAGCTCGAGAATAAAAGTCGCACCCTTCCCCGCACCTGCGCTCTCAACGCGCAGCGAGCCGCCGAGTTCACGCGCCGCATTCGCGCCGCTGTGCAATCCGAAGCCGTGGCCTTTGGGACGGGTCGTGAACCCGTGCGTGAAGAGGCGCCCCATGTTTTCTGGGGCGATACCTACGCCGTTGTCGATGACCGAAATGCGGATCAATGGCTGCCCGCCTTCGATGCGCAGCGTCAGCACCTTGTCCTTGCGGTCGGACTCATTGCAGGCATTCATCGCGTTGTGGATCAGGTTGACGAGGATCTGCAGCACCTTGTGCTTGTCGACGGTGATCGCCGGCATCGGATGGAACTCGCGCCGCAGCTCGATGCCGTGACGGTTGAATGCGCTGGAGCTCAGTCGCAGGCTGTCTTCGACCAGGTCAACGACGCTCACTGTCTCGCGGATTGAGGCAACCCGGGCGAACTTCTGCTGCATGGCCACTGCGCTGTCGACGTGCTCGAGGCTCTTGCGCAGCGTAGCCATGTGCTCCAGCGCCGCTTCGGTCTCCGCGGCCAGCTGCTGGCCGAGCGCTTGCAGATAGGCGGGGACGATTTTCCCCCGCTCGTCCTGGGTCATGAATTCGCCGAGGCCTGCGCCCTGCGAAAGGAGCAGCTCAGCCACCCCGCAAAGATCGGCTGTCTTGGAACGTTCCAATCCGGCCTGGACCATCGTTGCGGAGACATGAATACTCGTGAGGACATTGCCGACATTGTGCAGGATGCTGGTTGCAACCTCGGCCATGCCCGCCTGGCGAGCGGAAGTGCGCAACTGCTCATGGACCCGCTCGAGCTCGAGTTCCGAGCGACGGCGCTCAGTGATGTCCTTCGTGATGACGAACGCCCCCAGGGCGCGCCCGTCCGGCGCTGTCAGGCGACGGCCGTTGGTAAGCGTCACGCGTTCGCTGGAATCGCGCGGCACGACGACGAGTTCCATGTCATCCACCAACTCGCCCCGCAGCGCTTTCACCAGCGGACGATCGGCCAGGTCCAGCGGAGTCACGCCATCGGCGTGGTAGATCTGCGCCTCCACGGCGTGCTCGCACGTCTGGCCCGCGGATGAGTTGTCGCTCTGCATGGAGCACAGCTCAGCCGCCGCACGGTTGTAGAGCGTGACGGCGCCGTCGGCATCGCAGGCGATGAGCGACAGCGGCAGCTTATCGAACAGTGTCTCCAGCAACGTCCGGTTCGCGAAATCCGTGACATCGCTGACGGTGCCCACGAACGCAGCCAGGCCATTCACCGTCACGACACGTTCGGTGAAGTGACGTACGAATCCGGCCAACGGTACGGTGCGATATTCGAATGTCAGGGGACGCGGATTCGCGCGGAAGTCGGCCCAGCTCCGTTCCATGCGCGCGCGGTCATCGACGTGCACGCGCTGCGCCCGATCGTCCGGACTCTGCTCGTCCCTAAGCCCGAAGACGCGCCGGAATTCGGGATTGACGTACACCAGGTTGCCGTTGGCATCGGCCTGGTACATCGCCACGGCAGCGCTCTCGATGAGCGCCGCCGCCGGCGCCAGATAGTCTTGTCCCCCAGGCGAAGCAGCGCTCGGATGGCGACTTAGGGGAGCCTTGGACATTCACCAAATCAAACACGCTCCGCGGTTGCTTGCACGGAAGTGCATCGCAAACGGACTGAGACGCGGATCTCAGTGCCCATCAAACCATCACTGTGCGGTCGGTTTGGTAGCGCTGCCGCTCTCCGGCTACTGCCGCATTTTCTTCACACCGCTCACGTGAGCATTGCCGATTTCGTAGAAACGCAGCAGCCGATCTGCATTGCGTGTGATGCCGATGCGAACGCTCTTGCCGATCGCGCCAGCCGGTCGTGCGTTCGCGGCCAGCCAAAGCGGGCCGGCCGCGCAAAGGTCAGCCCCGTCCTGGCCAAGATCAACGTGCAATGCCCGCGTCAATCGCCCCGGGCCTCGGCCGAAATTGGCGTCGCCGATGCCTTCCAACGGTTCGATGGCGCGCAATAGGACTCCGGCACCCACTGCAGGTCCCTCGCTCGACACATTCAACAGGTACGATGTCCCGTAGCAGAGATACACGTAGGCGTGGCCCCGTTTCAGGAAGAGCGACCGATTGCGCTGCGTCTTTCCATTGAATGCATGTCCGGCCGCATCACCGATTGGATAAGCCTCCGTTTCGACAATGCGCCCGCTAAACCTGCCAAAGTCCGTGTCGTGAACCACGACCTTGCCAATCAGATAGCGCGCCAACTCCACGGTATCCACGGGAAGCTCCGCCCGACGGAGGCGCCTCAGTCGTCTCACTGCGTCAGCACCTTGCGTCAAAGTGTCTACTGGCCCAACAATCGGCCAGTGGGTCAGGCGTAAGGTTCCAAGGGTTCCTCGAGGGCTGGCATGCCATGCGCTTCATACGCGGACTGGTCGACCGATTGGTGCTCCTGGCCGCCGCGATCACGGGCGGCCTGGTTCCCGGATTTATCTCGCAGTACCGGCAGCGACTCGGTGGGCGGCTCGACCAGGCGCTCGCTGATCTCGCGCCCTGGCAGCAGCTTGCCAACCTATACCACCATGGCCATCTCGCCGAGCTTATACAGTATCACCTGAGGAGTGATGATCCGACGTTTCACGCCGAGGGCGCGATCATCGAGTCACTCGCTCAATCCGTAGCGCGCCTGCAGATCGCAGTCGAAGCGCTGCACACGTCCCTCTTCCGGCAGATCGGGTACCTCAGCACGCACACGGATCCCGAGCTGGCGCGCGCCACCTTTCGTGACTGGGTACCCACGTTTGCGCTCTCCGTCGAAGGAATTGTCTTCGCGCTTGCCTTCGCTCTGGCCCTCTGGCTGATTTTTCACGCGCTCTGGCATCTTGTGGGATTTTCGATTCGGCGCTGGCGCGGTCAAGACCGGATGTAGCGCCACACGTTCGAGCTAAGTACGTCCAGCGGCACGTTGCCGCCCTCGACCACCGCCTGGTCGAAATCGCGCAGGTCGAACCTGGCGCCGAGCGCGTTCTGCGCGCGGCTGCGCTGCACGAGAATCTCGGTCTGGCCCACCTTGTAGCCGCAGGCCTGGCCGGGCCAGGAGCAGTAGCGTTCCACCTCGCTCACCGCATTGCTGTGCGGAAGTCCGGTCGCGTCGATGAACTCCGTGAGCGCGCGATCGCGCGTCCAACCCATCGCGTGGATGCCGGTGTCGATCACCAGTCGCACCGCGCGCCATGAGAGTCCCATCAGGAATCCGAGTTTGCCGGCAGCGTCGCCGTCGTACATGCCGAGTTCGTCGGCGAGTTGCTCGGCGTAGAGAGCCCAGCCTTCCGAGTAAGCGTTGAAAGCGAGAATCGAACGGATCAGCGGCAGCTGCTGCGCATACTCGCCCTGCCACACGTGGCCGGGGATGCCCTCATGGAACACAAGATCGGGAATCGTGACCTTGTTGTGGATCCTGGTGTCGCCCAGGTTTACCCACACCTTGCCGGGCACCGTGCCGTCGATCGTGCCGGGTCCACCGTAGGCCGCGGGGGCGCCCGGTTCCGCGGCGAGCGGCAAGCGATGTATCTCGAGATTGCCGCGCACGAGCTTGCGAAACGCCTGCGGCAGGCGCGGCCGGATCGCATCGATCTTCGATTGCATGTAGGCCACGATCTGCGCGCGGCCCTCGTCGTTGGCGGGAAAGTTCAGTTCGGGGCGGCGCTGCAGTTCGCTGGCGCGCGCGCCCACCGTACCTTGCGTGAGACCGAACCCCTTGAGAATGGTATCCATGCGCACATGCAGCTCGGCGAGCTGCGCCACGCCCATCGCGTGGATCTCGGCCGGCGTGCGGCGTGTCGTGGTGCTGGCGCGCAGTCCCCATGCGTACCACTCCTCGCCATGTGGGCGCGCACCCATGCCGGCATCGCTCTTGGCGAGCGCGCGTGCCGCTTTGATTTCGGTCAGTTGCCGCTCGAGCGCAGGGACGACGCGCGCGGTGACGATCGCCGTTGCGCGCGCGGTCCAATCGCCCTGGAGCGAGGCCGCGTTTGCCTTGCGCGCGAGCGGGCCGATGAGCGAGCCATCCGGCTTGGCGGCATCGGCGATGCTGCTCGAAAGCGCGGTGATGGTTTTATCCAGCAGGAAATCGGGCGGGATGAGGCCGGTCGCACGGGCGGCACGCACACGCTCGAGCTCGCCATCGAGGAGCGCGTTCGTTCCATCGAGACGCGCGAGGTAAGCGTCCGCATCAGCGGCGTTGCGCACGGGCTGATTGCCATCGAGCAATTGCGGCACATCGAGATAGGCGCCGACGTTTTGAATGATGCCGTACGGCGTGTTGCGCCAGCTGCCGATCGTGGCGACGCCATAGGGCAGCGCCATGCCATCGAGCGCAGTGCCGAACGCGCTCTCGACCACTTCAAGGGATGTGCGCGTAGCGGCATCGACTTGCGCATCCCGCAGCGCACGCACGCGCTTCAGGCCCTCGACGAGCACTGCGCGTTGTTTGCTGACACCGGCGGCGGAGCGATCATCGAGCCGGCCGCGGAGCGCCGCATGCGCACCGGTGTCGACGCCGAGTGCCGTGGCCCCCGCGGGATCGAGTTCGAGCAGCTGCCAGGCGAGATCATCGAGCAGCGCGCCAGCGGAGGTGGTTGCAATGGCGCCAGTAGAGTTCACAGCACTTGCGGCGCTTGCGGTCGCCGCGCCCGCGAAGCGCGTCCGGGCGACCGCCACCGCAGCGGCGAGGCCGGCCAGGACTTCACGACGGCTAATGGGGGTGTTCATAGCGGATGCTCAACGTGCAATCAGCCGCATCGTAACGCATGTCTTAGCGCGTGGAGGGCCGGCACCACCACCGCGCAGGGCGAGCCGCGGTCTAACTAGTGTCTCTCGCAGGCGGACACACGCGTGTCCGCCTGCGTTCCACCTCAGTGCAGTCCGCCGGAGACGCCGATGCGTTCGCCGGTGAGCCAGGCCGCCTCGTCGGAGGCCAGGAACACGGCCACGCGGGCGATATCCGCGGGCTGGCCGATGCGGCCAAGCGGCGTGTCGGCGATGAATTGCTTCTCCATTTCCGAACCGACGATGCCGGTCTGCTGGAAACCCTCCGTGACCACCGGGCCGGGCGCGATCGCGTTCACGCGGATACCACGAGCGCCGAGCTCCTTGGCGAGCGCCTGAGTGATCGCGTCGACCGCACCCTTGGTCGCCGAGTAGACCGAAGAGCCCGGCGGCGGGTTCTCGCTGACCACGGAACTGACGTTGATGATGCTACCGCCCGCGCCGTTGAAGCGCTTGGCCGCCTCGCGCGAAGCCAGCAGCGTGCCGAGCACGTTGATATCGAATTGGCGGTGATACTCGGATGCGCTGACCTCGCCGATAGGCGCGAAGCCGTAGACGCCGGCGTTGTTGACCAGCACATCAATGTGGCCGAAGTGCTTCTCTCCTTCGTCGAACAGGCGTGTGACCTCGCCTTCCTTCGCCACGCTTCCCTGGACCGCGACGGCCTTGCCGCCGGCCTGGACGATATCCGCAACGACGCGATCAGCGCCGCTGCGGCTAGAGTCATAGTTGACGATGACCGCCGCGCCTTCTGCAGCGAGCGCTCGGGCGATGCCTGCTCCGATACCCTTGGATGCGCCGGTCACCAGCGCCACCTTTCCTGCCAATCTGCTCATGGAACTGCTCCTTATATATGGGAATGCTGGGCGGCACTGGTGGGTGTCACCCATGTGGATCACGATTTAGATAGTACAGTAGTTCAGTATTACTGAACTATATGAGTTCATGATATTTGAACTATTGGACTAACTCGGCGCGCTCTGCTATCTAGGTCGCATGCGACCCCTGCAACACCCGGCCATAAACGATGTAAGTGTCGAGGGCATCCTGCATGCACTCTCCGACAGCCATCGGGCGCACATTTTTGCGACCATCGCGGCGGGGAGTCAGCCGAAGATCTGCTCCGCGTTCCTGGAGATCAGCGACCAGCCTCTGCCCAAATCTACGTTGTCGCAGCACTTCAAGGTGTTGCGCGAAGCAGGGTTGATTCGCAGCGAGCGCCGCGGCGTTGAGTTGCACAACATTACGCGCTGCGAAGAGATCAACCAGCGCTTTCCGGGTCTGCTGCCGGCCATCACGACGGCGCTGGTGACGCAGAAGAAACGGGGCGCAGCCGCGAAGGCGCGATCGGGCGGCCAGGGCCGCTGACACCATTCCACGTGGTGTGAGCTGTATCGTAAGCGTAGCTCACGGTACGTGTAGCGCGGCGGCCTGCGCCGGGTACAGCTTCATGAGTTGCCGCGTCACACCGTTGGTCCAGCCGAAACCATCCTGCAGCGGATATTCGCCGCCACCGCCGCCGCCACTGTGCGCGTCGACAACATCGTACTTTTCGAACAACTTGCCGGTCTCGCGATAGCTGCGGCCAACCGTATCGAGCCAGCGGCAGGCGATGCGCGCTGCGAGCGCATCGAGCTGGTAGTTTCGCAGCCCGGCGATCGCGACCCATTGCAGCGGCGGCCAGCCATTGGGCGCGTCCCATTGTTCACCGGTGGCGTTGCGTGTCGTGACGATGCCGCCTGCGGCCAGCAGGTCGCGTTCGGCCGTTGCCGCCACCGCGGCGGCCTGGTCCTGGTCGGCCAGCTCGGTGAACAGCGGATAAAAAGTCGCGGCGGATTCCACCGGCAACTGTCGCAGCGCAGTCCAGTCGTAGTCGCGATAGATTCCTGCGTCGCGGTCCCACAGGTACCGATCGACCGCCGCTTTCCTGGCCGCGGCGTGCGCCGAGAATTCCGCCGCGCATCCTTGATCGCGCGTTTGCGCGCATCCGTTGGCGATCGCCCGCTCCAGCCCGTACAGCAGGCTGTTGAGGTCCACCGGCACGATGGCGGTGACGTGGATCGTCGCGCGAGTGCGCTGGTCGACGAACCAGCGTGAACTGTAGTCCCAGCCACTTTCGGCTCCGGCGCGCAATTCGCGATAGAGCTGCGCCGGGTCGCGGCCGCTGCCGAGCGCGAGTCGCGTGTCCTCGCGATAAGACTCATCGCGCGGCAGGTCGGAGTCATCCCAGTAACGATTCAGGATCGAGCCATCCGCCATCGACACGACCCGATCGCGCGCCGTACCCGGCGTCAGTTGCCCGGCGCCGTGCATCCAGAAGGCATGTTCCTGGCGTAGCGCGCGCAGGTAGCGGCCGTAGCTTCGAGCGGGAGTCGCGGGAGAAAGCAGGCCAACCATGGCGTAGAAGAACGGCGGCTGCGAGCGGCTGAGGTAATAACTGCGCGTGCCATTGGGCACATGCCCGTAGGTGTCGATCAGGTGCGCGAAGTCCTCGACCATGCCGCCTAGCAAAGCGGAGCGGCCGCTGGCCGAGAGGCCCAGCATCACGAAGTAGGAATCCCAGTAATACAGCTCACGGAAGCGGCCGCCCGGCACCACGTACGGTTGCGGCACGGGCAGCAGCGAGGAATACGCTGGCACCGCGGCGCTGCGGCGCGTCAGCACATCCCACAGCGCATCGATGTGCGCGCCCAGCGCGAGACCTGCGCGCGGCACGGCAACGGGCGCGCCAGCGGCCGGCGCACGAAAGCGCGCGGCGATGAATTCGCGCAGCGCATCGGGTTTGAGCGGCACGCGCGCCCGGTATTCAGCCAGGATACGCGCGGGCGGCTCGAGCGGTTGCGCATCTGGAAAGGTCTTGCTGTCCGGGTAGAGCGAAGACTCCTGCACCGCCTTGAACAACTCGCCGAAAGTCGCCTGTGGCGATTGTGGCGTCGACGGCGTCTGCGACGTTTGCTGCGCCGGCGCGCTGCCGGTCGATAGCGCCAACAGCAGTGCAACGCCGGTCGGGATCAGCAGGAGACGCGTCGCCATGCCCACTTGCACCCGTTGTCAGCGCACCGGCGCTGCGGCGCGCCGCTCCGCGCCGTGCACGCGCCGCGAATTTTGCCGGCTCGTTCGCGACGGCCTCTTGTTCCTGCTCGTCAGGCGCGGCGGAGCAACGGGCAGCAGCGCCACCAGCGGCGGCAGCGCGCGCGCCAGGCGCTCCAGATTATCGGCGGTGAGCGCATGTACGGCGCGCTGCAGGGTTCCGGCCGCGCGCCCGGCGGTCGCGCGCAGCAGTCGATTGCCCTCGGGCGTGAGGAAGATCCGCACCGCACGCTGGTCGGCCGCGTTGCGCAGGCGCGTGATCCAGCCGCGCGACGCCATGCCGCGCAGCACCTGGCTGACCGCCGGGCGCTGCATGCCCAACAGCTCGGCCAGCCGGGATGCCTGCAGGCCAGGCGACCCGCCGATGCAGCCGAGCGCGCGGTGCATGCTGATCGGCGCGCCGGTCAGCGCTTCGAGTTCGCGATACAGCGTGCGCATGCGATCGACGAGCGCGCGTGCCGAACGCAGCGTGGTGACCTCCAGCTCGGCGCGTGCGCTCATGGCGCGTTGTTCAATGCCGCGGCCGGGCTCCCGGCATCGGAAAATAGTTGCATCCCAGCAATCATTGCATGATATTAACCTGATGAACGAGCCGGGCTCAAGCGCGGAAGGAGGCGTGCGGTCGGTCGGCACGCCCCCGCCCGTACCCCCGGTCGGCGCGATCTGCCTGTTCCTGGACGTGGATGGCACTTTGCTGGAATTCGCCGATCATCCGCACTCGGCACGCGCAGAGGATTCGCTGCTGGCCATCCTGCGGTTGCTTGGCGGGCGGCTGCAGGGCGCACTCGCGCTGATCAGCGGGCGCCGGATCCATGAACTCGATCGCCTGCTGCATCCGTTGGTGCTGCCGGCCGCGGGGCTGCATGGTGCGGAGCGCCGAGATGCCGGGGGCGCACTGAGTCGCGCGGAACTCCCGGACACGCAACTGGGCGAGGCCCGCGAACAGCTGCGCGCGTT
>JBEPVS010000017.1:0-21342 GCA_041690875.1 Gammaproteobacteria bacterium | reverse complement strand
GTGCTGGAACATCACCGGATCGCCGCCGCCCGAGGCGCTGAAGAAGCTGGTGCCGAAGAAGTGATCGGTCAGCAGCATGGTGACGGCGCCGGCCAGCACCGGCATCACCGCGATCAGCAGGTAGGCCGTGATCAGCCAGGTCCACACGAACAGCGGCATGCGCAGCAGCGTCATGCCCGGCGCGCGCATGTTCATGATCGTCACGATGACGTTGATCGCGCCCATGATCGAGGACGCGCCCATCAGGTGGATCGCGAATACCGCCAGCGGGAAGGAATCGCCGCCCTGCAGCACCAGCGGCGGATACAGCGTCCAGCCGCCGGCGGGTGCGCCGCCCGGCACGAAGAAGCCGATCAACAGCAGCGTGAACGCGAACGGCAGCAGCCAGAAGCTGAAGTTGTTCATGCGCGGCAGCGCCATGTCGGGTGCGCCGACCTGCAGCGGGATCATCCAGTTCGCGAGGCCAACCCACGCGGGCATGACCGCGCCGAAGATCATCGCCAGCGCATGCACCGTCGTCATCGAATTGAAGAACGCCGGATCGAGGAATTGCATGCCGGGCTTGAACAGCTCGAGGCGGATCATCATCGCCATCGCGCCGCCCACGAAGAACATCACGCACGAGAAGATCAGATACAGCGTGCCGATGTCCTTGTGGTTCGTCGTCGACAACCAGCGCCACAGGCCGGAAGGCCTGTGGTCATGGTGGTCGTGGGCTTCGGCAGTAGCGGAGTAGGCCATGTTGATGATCTCGCGGCTTTATCGTCAGTAAATAGGGTTGGATCGGGCGGGCCTTAAGTTGTCGGCCTCAGCCGGCGGGCGCGGCTGGCTCAGCTGGCCCCGCGGTCGTTGCCGCTGCGGTGGCCGACTGCGGTTCCGCCGGACGCTGCATCGCCTCACGGGTCTTCAGCCAGGCGTTGAAGTCTTCCTTGCTGCGCACGTCGATGACGATCGGCATGAAACCGTGGTCGCGTCCGCACAGTTCCGCGCACTGGCCGCGGTACAGGCCGGTCTTGTCGGTGTCGATCTTGAACCAGGCCTCGTTGACGTAGCCCGGGATCGCATCCTTCTTGATCGCCAGCGCCGGCACCCACCAGGCGTGGATGACATCCTGCGCCGTGATCAGGAGGCGCACCTTGACACCGGCCGGCACGACCAGCGGATGATCGACGTTGAGCAGGTAATCAGGCACTGTCGTCGGATCGATGCCCGAACCCAGCTGGCGTGCCGCATTGCTGGCGCGATCGAGCGTGGAAAAGACCTCAACGCCCGAATCGATGTACTGGTAGCCCCACTTCCACTGGTAACCGGTGATGCGGATCGACAGTTCGCTCTTCGAGGCGTCGTCGGTCTCGATCAGCGTCTTCGTCGCCGGCACGGCCATGATGATCAGGATCAGGACCGGCAGGATCGTCCAGATGATTTCGGCCTTGGTGTTGTGCACCAGCTTCGCATCGGCAACCGCACCCTGCGATTTGCGGAAGGCCACCAGTGAATAGATCATCCATCCGAACACGAAGATCGCGATGACCACGCACCACCAGTACATGATCATGTGCAGGTCGTAAATGCGCCGCGAAATGGCCGTGATGCCCGGCGTCATGTTCAGCGTCCAGGCCGCGAATGCAGCGGGGGACGCCAGCGCGGCGGTGGCGGCGGCGACGGCAGTAGCGAGTTTCTTCGTGTTCATTAACTGGCCTTAGGATGGTTCGCGGCTGGCCGCGCCGGCAGTGGCGATGCATGCGCGGCGCGGCATCTTAGCGGATGCGCCTTTTCTATCGCAACGCATTGATGTATCTGGCTTCAACGAGGCCTAGCGCGATTCATTACCGCGCACTGGATGCAAGCGTGACAGTGCTTCGCGAAGTTGCCCCGCGTCGCGCGTTGCGTCGATGGCATGAGGCAGCACGGCCAGCGGCGCCGATCCCATCAAGCGCTCGAGCGTCGCGACGTTTTCATCGCAGGCGGCGAAGTGCGGATCGATGCGAGTGCCGATCCAGCCCGCCATTGAACAGCCGCTGTGCCCAATTGCTTCGCGCGTCAATTGCGCATGACTGAGGCATCCTAGACGCAAAGCGATGACGAGGACCACGGGTGCCGCGAGCGCTTTGGCGACATCAGCCATCGATTCGGTGTCGCTGATGGGGGTGTACCAGCCGCCGGCCCCCTCTACCAGGAGTAACTCGTGGCGCGCGGCAATGCGGTTGGCAATTTCGGTGATCTTGCGAATATCGATGCGGATATTGAGTCTATTTGCGGCGATATGCGGCGAAATGGCGTCTAACAGGCAATAAGGGTTGAGTTTCTTGTACGGGGTTGCCTGTCGGGACGCCTCGGCAATCAGCAGTGCATCCGCGCTGACGAGACCTCCTTCATGGATTTCCGCCCCGGAAGCGACCGGCTTCATGCCCGCGACGGAAAACCCCGCAGTTCGCCCGGCCGCCAACAGCCCGGCCGTGATGCGGGTCTTGCCCACGCCGGTATCCGTGCCAGCGATGAAAAACCGTGCCGCGCTCATGGACGCGGTCGCTTGCGCAGTGAGCTCAATGGCACAAGTGCCTCCATGCCGGCGTTGTCTTGCGAGCCAACGCGTTCCGCGCGCCGTCCTGCGAATGCCGCGCCGTAGATCAGCTCGAAGTCGGACACCGCTTCGCGGTCCATCACCGGCTCGGCCAGTCCCGCTGCGCCGAGCGCTGCGCCGAGCTGCGGCATGTCGGGCAATTGCGGGGCGGTGCCAGGTCCCAACGTTGCAAACAGCAACAGTCCCGATGGCCGCAAACTGCGTTGCACTTCGGCGAATACCCGTGGCGGATCGTCGCAATGCGGCAGCAACAGGTTGCTGAACACGAGGTCGACCGATTGCGCCGCGAACGGCAGCGCGCGCGCATCGGCGCAGACGCAATCGAAGCGGCGCCAGAAACGCTGGCCGCGCCGCGACTGCTGTGTCATCGAGATATCGACATCGACAGCAACGACGCGCGCGCGCGGAAACCGGCGGCGCAACGCGGCAGCGCCGGCACCCGTGCCGCAACCGAGGTCGACGATGACGCGCGGCTCGAGCTTGAAATACTGCAGCCGCTCCAGCAGTTCTGCGCGCGCGATCGATGCGGCCTGCGCTGCGCCGTCGACGCCTTCGTGCAAGCGCATCGCCCGTCGCGTGTCAGGCGGTCGCCGCGATGCCGGCTGGAGCGGCAACAGGCGTCGCTGCCGGCGCTTGCGCTGCGTGCGCAGCGCCCGGCGATTCCCTGTGCATGCCGAGCCGCGCGAGCAGCGCGCGATCGTGTTCGGCATCGGGGTTGCCCGTGACCAGCAGTTTTTCGCCATAAAAAATCGAATTGGCGCCGGCCACGAATGCGAGCGCCTGCAATTCGTCGCTCATCGTCTCGCGGCCCGCGGAGAGTCGCACCTGTGCGCGCGGCATCATGATGCGCGCAACAGCGATCGTGCGGACGAAATCGAAAGGATCAACCGCAGCGGCGTCGGCGAGCGGCGTGCCGGGCACGCGCACAAGCTGGTTGATGGGCACGCTTTGCGGATGCTCGGGCAACCGGGCCAGCGTGACCAGCAGCTGCGCGCGGTCGCGCTGGCTTTCGCCCATGCCCACGATCCCGCCGCAGCAGACATTGAGGCCGACCGTGCGCACGGCCTCGAGCGTGTCGAGCCGGTCCTGGTAGCTGCGCGTTGAAATGATCTTGCCGTAGAACTCTTCGGAGCTGTCGAGGTTGTGGTTGTAGTAATCGAGCCCGGCGTCTTTCAACTGCCGGGCCTGCGGCGCCGACACCATGCCGGCGGTCACGCAGGTCTCAAGGCCGAGCGAGCGCACGCCGCGCACCATCGCCGTGACTTTGTCGAGATCCTTCGGCTTTGGCGAACGCCACGCGGCGCCCATGCAAAAACGCGTCGCGCCCGCATCGCGCGCGGCCTTTGCGCGCTCGAGCACGGTTTCCAGCGGCAGCAGTGCTTGGTTCGCGACGCCGGTGTCGAAGCGCACGCTCTGCGGGCAGTAGGCGCAGTCCTCGGGGCAAGCACCGGTCTTGATCGACAGTAGCGTGCTCATCTGCACCGCGGCGGGGTCGTGCCAGCTGCGATGGACCTGCTGTGCGCGAAACACCAGTTCCGGAAAGGGCAGCGCGAACAAGGCTTCCGCTTCGGACAGCGTCCAGTCGAATCGGGGTTCGTGCATGCCCAATCTCCCTTATTCACACCAGATATGACGGCTGCGCCATGGCATCGCGCGGAGCATCGTTGCGGCCATGATGTTCGCGAGCGCACCGTCCACTGTCAACCAGAAGGCGTCGCCCAGGTCGACAATCAGGCGGCTGCTGGTGACCTTTGGCGCTTTCCTCGTGCCGCCGAGTTGCGTGCTGTGCGATGCCCCGGGCATGGCCGGGCCGCTCGACCTGTGCGCTGCCTGTCTTGCGGGCCTGCCGCGCCTCGAGCCGGGCGATGCCTTCGAGTCGCGCGCGTTCGCACGCATCTGCTGTCCGTGGCGGTTCGAGTTTCCGATCGACGAGTTGGTGCGCGCATTGAAGTTCCACGGCGAGCGCACATACGCGCGCTTGTTCGGCACCTTGCTGGCGCGCGAGCGAATGCAGATCGCCGTTGATGCCGGCGCCGCGCCACTGCCGCAGCGGGTCGTGCCTGTTCCGTTGCATCCGGGGCGGCTGCGCGAACGCGGCTACAACCAGGCGGCCGAGCTCGCGCGCTTCGCCGCCCGCTCACTCGCGTTGCCGCTCGATCTCACTCTGCTGCAACGTTCGCGCGCGACGAAAGGCCAGACGGGTCTGGGCGTCCGCGAGCGCACGCTCAACGTCGCCGGTGCCTTCGTCACGACGCGCACCCTGCATCACGCCCCACGCCTGGCGCTCGTCGACGATGTCGTGACGACGGGCAGCACCGTGCTCGCGGCCGCAGCTGCGCTGCAAGCCGCGGGCGCCGGCGCGGTAGAACTGTGGGTTGTCGCACGCGCGCGGCGCTTGTCGCGCGCACTCGGACCCGCCGATATTCCGCGCGAAGGCGGCGATTGAGCCAAAATACTGCGATGAAACCGATCTTCGCAACATTGCTCATCGCCGCGAGCGGCATCATCGGCATAGCCGCCGCGCAGGCCGAAGGCTGGCAACCGGCGGCGGGGATGACACAGACTCTGATCTGGCCCGGCGCGATTCCCGACGCGCACCCGGTGCCGGGCGATGAAACCGTCACGCTGAGCGCCGACCTCGCGCCCAATGGAAAACATTCTGCGTGGGTGGAAAGAGTCGCGCATCCGACCATGACGGTGTACGCGCCGAAGGCTGCCAATACCGGCGTCGCGATCGTCGTGTTCCCGGGCGGCGGCTACCAGGGACTCGCGATCGACCTTGAAGGCACGGAGATCTGCGACTGGCTCAACGGCCGCGGCATCACCTGCGTGCTGCTCAAGTACCGCGTGCCGCACACCGGGCCCTGGGGCTGGGATGACAAGTGCGGCTGCCAGCACCAACCGCCCGCGCCGATGGCGCTGCAGGATGCGCAACGCACGGTCGGCCTCGTGCGTTTCCACGCTGCCCAATGGCACATCGATCCGCACCGCATCGGGGTCATGGGATTTTCGGCCGGCGGACACATGGTCGCAGCGATCAGCACGCATTTCGCCAAGCGCGCGTACAAGAATGTTGACGCCGCCGATGCGGTGAGCTGCCGTCCCGATTTCGCGGTGGCGATGTACCCCGGCCATCTGTCGACTGCTGAGGACACGATTGGCCTTAACCCCGATATCCGCGCGCACATCACGCGCGACACGCCGACGACCTTCCTGTTGCAGAACGAAGACGACCACGTCGATCGCGTCGAAGACGCAATGAGCTACTACTTTGGCCTGAAGAAAGCCGGCGTTCCGGTTGAACTGCATTCCTACGCCGAGGGTGGGCACGGCTTTGGCCTGCGGCCATCGAACCATCCGGTCAGGGCGTGGCCACAGCTGGTGGAGGCCTGGTTGCGCACCATCAAAGTGCTGCCGAACTGAGCTTCGCTCGCCGCAGCGATGTGAGCGACGCTCAGTCCAGCCGCGTGCTGTATTCGATGATGATGCCGGCGAGCACCGCGATGCCGACATAATTGTTGTTATAGAACGCGCCCATGCATCCGTCTGCATCGCGCTTGCGCGCGAGCCACTGCTGCCATGCAAAGCAGGCCACGGCGACGGCGAGCATCCAGTAGTAGGGCGCGCCGAATTCCAGCAGCCGGCCGCCGAACAGCAGCGCTGCGAGAACCATCGCCTGCATGACGCCGATCATCAGCAGGTCCATGTCGGCGAAGGTGATAGCGCTCGATTTGAGTCCGAGTCGCACATCGTCCGGACGGTCGGCCATTGCGTAGAACGTGTCGTACACCCCCGCCCACACCACGGCGGCGAGCATGAACACCCAGCCCGCGCGCGGCACGACGCCGAGCACCGCCGCGTAGGACATCGGCACGCCCCACGCGAAACACAGACCGAGGTACAACTGCGGAATCGCGAAGAAGCGCTTGAACAACGGATACGTCGCCGTCAGCGCCGCGCCGATGAACGCGAGCTTCAGGCAATACGCGTTGAGCTGCAGCACCAGCAGGAAGGCCGCGCCGATCAGCGCCGCGAACAGCGCCAGCGCCTCCGCAGGCGTCACGCGGCGCGCGGCGAGCGGGCGCGAGCGTGTACGGCGCACGTGCGGGTCGATGTCGCGGTCCCATACGTCGTTGATGACGCAGCCCGCCGAACGCATCAGGAATGTGCCGACGAAAAAAATCAGCAGCAACCGCGGCGGCGGATGCCCGTCGGATGCGCTCCACAGCGCCCACAGCGTAGGCCACAGCAGGAGCCAGGTGCCGATCGGACGGTCGAGCCGCATCAACAACGCGAAATCGATCAACCGCAGTGCCAGCCAATGCGGCGGCGACGCTACGGCGCGGAAAGGCGCCGGCTCCGCGGGCACTGGCGCTGCGGGCGCTGGCGCTGCGGGCGGCAACGGCGTGGCGGGCATTTCTTCAGCGGGCGCCACCGCAATCGGCGTCGGCACGTTGGGCGCCTGGGGTGCTTCGGCCGACGCCGGGCCCGGCTGTTCCGTCGTGAAATCGAGCGCCGTCTGCACGCCCGCCGCCTCGGCGGGCAATTCGAAATCAACCGACTTGACCATATCGTTCCCCGGCGCCCACCCAGCGCGCGATCAATCCTGCGCAGGCCTGCGGTTGTTCGCGTTGCAAGCGTTCGGCGACGCTCCGCACCTGCGGCAGCAAGTCGGCATCGCGGATCAGATCAGCCACGCGTAATTGCGCGAGTCCGGTCTGGCGCGTGCCGAGCAGTTCGCCCGGTCCGCGCAATTCCAGGTCGCGACGCGCGATCTCGAATCCATCATTGGTCTCGCGCAACACCTTGAGGCGCGCGCGCGCCAGCTCCGACAACGGCGATTGGTACAACAGCACGCAGCTGCTCGATTGCGCGCCGCGCCCAACGCGGCCGCGCAGTTGGTGGAGCTGCGCGAGCCCCATGCGCTCGGTATTGTCGACGACCATGACGGATGCATTCGGCACGTCGACGCCGACTTCGATGACGGTGGTCGCGACGAGCAACTGGATCTCGCCCTTTGTGAACGCGTGCATCACCGCTTCCTTGCGCGCGGGCGCGAGGCGTCCGTGCACGAGGCCGACTTTCAGGTGCGGCAAGGCTTCCGTTAGCAGCGTGGCGGATTCTTCCGCCGCCTGGCAGCGCAGCTCCTCGGATTCCTCGATCAGGGCGCACACCCAATACGCTTGCCCGCCATGGCGGCAAGTTTCGCTGATGCGCGCGACGATTTCGGCGCGGCGCTCGCCGGGCACGACGACCGTGCGCACTGGCGTGCGGCCGGGCGGCAATTCATCGATGACCGAGACATCGAGATCGGCGTATGCAGTCATGGCGAGCGTGCGCGGAATCGGCGTCGCGGTCATGATCAGCTGGTGCGGCATGTGTCCGCGGCCTTTTTGCCGCAGCAGCATGCGCTGCTCGACTCCAAAGCGGTGCTGCTCGTCGATGATCGCCAGCGTGAGCGAATGAAACTCCATGCTCTCCTGGAACAGTGCGTGAGTGCCGACGACCAACGGGATCTGTCCGCTGGCAACGGCCGCGAGTGCCGTGCGGCGCGCCCGTGCGGTCATCGAACCGGTGACGAGCGCAACCGGAATCTCAAGTGGCGTGAACCAATTCTCGAGCGTGCGCGCGTGCTGCTCGGCCAGCAATTCTGTCGGCGCCATCAGCGCCACCTGCAGGCCAGAACCGAGCGCCAATGCCGCCGCGGCCGCAGCGACCGCGGTCTTGCCGCAACCGACATCGCCCTGCACCAGCCGTGTCATCGGTTGCGCCAAGGCGAGGTCGTGGTTGATTTCACCGAGCACGCGCGATTGCGCTGCGGTGAAGCGGAACGGGAGTTGCGCGAGGAATCGCTTCTGCAGCGCGCCGCCGCTGGTCAGGGCGCGCGCGTTGTCGGCCTTGGTCGCGCGGCGCAATGCCATCAGCGAAAGCTGGTGTGCGAGCAGTTCCTCGAGCGCGAGCCGGCGCTGCGCCGGATGCGAGCCGCCCGCCAGTGTCGAGAGCTCGGTGCCGACCGGCGGTTGGTGCAGGAAGTCGAGCGCGGCACGCAGTTCGGGCAGATGCATTTCTCCGCGCAATTCGCGCGGCAGGTAATCGATGAGCGCGACGTCAGCGGTGGCGTCGAACGCTTGGCGCACCAGCGAGCGCAATCGGCCTTGCGTGATGCCTTCGGTAGCCGGATAGATCGGCGTCAGCGTTTGCGGCAACGGTTCGTCGCTCGCGCTGATGCCGCGGTACTCGGGATGTACGATTTCCAACCCCAGCGGACCGCGGCGCACCTCGCCGTGGCAGCGCAGCCGCGTGCCGCGCGCGAGGCCGGCACGCTGCGCGTTCGAGAAATGGAAGAAGCGCAGCGTCAACGAACCGGTGCCGTCGCCGAGGCGAACCATGAGTTGCCGGCGCCGGCGAAACACGATTTCCGCCAGCATCACTTCGCCTTCAACGACCGCGCGCGTGCCGGGTTGCAAGGAGCCGATCGGCACCACGCGGGTGCGGTCCTCGTAGCGGTTGGGCAGCACGAACAGCAAATCGCTCTGCGTCTGCACGCCGAGGCGTGCCAGGCGCGCAGCAAGTTGTGGTCCTACGCCGCGAATCGCAGCGGCGCTCACATCACTTGCAACGGCGCTTTTGGCGACACCGCCGCCCGCAGTCACGCCGCCGGCTGCGCCAACGCGCGCACGCGCCGGCGCACCGCCCGGTGCGCGCCCCGGTGCGCGGTTCATGCGAGGCTGAGTATGCACTCCATCTCGACGCGGGCGCCGCGCGGCAGTGCGGCGACGCCGACTGCGGCGCGCGCCGGATACGGCGTGCTGAAATACGTCGCCATGATTTCATTGACCTTCGAAAAGTGCGTCATGTCGGTCAGGAACACGCCGAGCTTCACGGCATGGCTAAGCGATCCGCCCGCGGCCTCGGCGATCGCCTTGAGGTTATCGAACACGCGGCGGATCTCCGCCTCGATGTCGCCGCTGACGAGCACGCCGGTCGCCGGGTCGAGTGGGATCTGCCCGGAGATGTACACGGTGTCGCCGGCGCGCACGGCCTGCGAGTAAGTGCCGATCGCCTGCGGTGCGTTCTGGGTCTGGACGATGCTGCTCATGGCGGTGCGATATCCTTCCTGCGGGTCTGTCCGGCAATTGTACGCACGACGCGCACCACATCGGTCATTCGTCGCACCGTGCGGATCACCCGCGCCAGGTGCTCCCGGTCGCGAACCTCGAGCATGAACGTGATCGAGACGGTCTCGGACTCCTCATGCTGGAAATTGACGCTGCAGATATTGGTCTGCGTCCCGGAAATGGCCGCCGACACCGCGGCCAGCAGGCCCATGCGGTTGGCGGCCTCGACGCGGATTTCGGTGAAGAAGAAGCGTCCGTCGCTCGGCTGCCAGTTGACCGGCAGCCAGTTCTCCGGGTGCTTGCGGTAGTCGGTGACGTTGGCGCAGGTTTCGCGGTGGATGACGATGCCGCGTCCGGTGCTCAGGAAAGCGAGGATCGGATCCCCGGGCAGCGGATAACAGCAATGCGCGTAAGCGACCAGCAATCCTTCGGCGCCCGCGACCGCGAGCGGCGCAGCCTGGCCGTCGCCGCTCGGCGATTGGTTGATCGGCAGCAGCCGGCGCGCGACCAGCGGCGCGAGCCGTTCGCCGAGGCCAATGCGCTCGTACAGCGCGTCGGCGGAATCGAGCGCGAATTCGCTGAGCGCAGCCTTGAGCGTCGTCGGTTCGATGCCATCGAGGTCGACATGGAATTCGGCCAGCGCCTGCTGCAGCAAGCGGCGCCCCAGTTCGACCGCTTCGTGGCTCTTCAGGCTCTTCAAATAATGGCGGATGCCGCTGCGCGCCTTCGCCGTGACGACGAAGTTCACCCAGGCCGGATTCGGCCGCGCGCCCTTCGCGGTGATGACATGCACGGTTTGCCCGTTGCGCAGCACGGTGCGCAGCGGTGTCAAGCGCCGATCGACCTTCGCGGCCACGCAGCGATTGCCGATATCAGTATGCACGGCGTAGGCGAAATCGACGACCGTCGCTCCGCGAGGCAGCCGTAAAATTTCTCCGCGCGGCGTGAACACGTAGACCTTGTCCGGGAACAGGTCGACCTTGACGCTCTCGATGAACTCCTCTGAATTCCCACTCTCCTGCATCTGCATCAGGTGCGTGAGCCAGGTGCGTGCGCGCTCCTGCTGCGCCGACCCCTCGCCGGCGTGCTCCTTGTATTTCCAGTGCGCGGCGATGCCTGACTCGGCCACCTGGTCCATCTCGCGTGTGCGGATCTGCACTTCAATCGGCACCGCGTTCGGCCCGAACAACGTGGTGTGCAATGACTGGTATCCGTTGACGCGTGGAATCGCGATGTAATCCTTGAAGCGCCCCGGCATCGGCTTGTACACGCTGTGCACGACGCCGATCGCGCGATAGCAGGTGTCGACGCTCTCGACGACGATGCGTAGTCCGTACACATCGACGATCTCGGCCAGTGGCGCGCGCTTGCGCTGCATCTTCTGGTAGATGCTGTACAAGTGCTTCTCGCGCGTCTCGACCGTGGCCTGCATGCCGGCCTTCTTCAGTGCCGGCTCGAGTTGCGCGCGAATCTTGCCGAGGAATTCCTTCTGGTTGCCGATCGTGCGCTTCAGCGCGCGCTCGATGACGCGATAGCGCTGCGGATACAGCGTGCGGAAGCCGAGTTCCTCGAGCTCCAGCTTGATGTTGTAGAGTCCGAGCCGCTCAGCCACTGGCGCGTAGATGTCGAGCGTCTCGCGCGCGACGAGCCGGCGCTTCGCCGGCGGGACTGCATCCATCGTGCGCAGGTTGTGCGTGCGGTCAGCGAGCTTGACGAGGATGACGCGCAGGTCGCGCACCATCGCGAGCAGCATCTTGCGAAAACTTTCCGCCTGCGCTTCCTTCCGGCTCTTGAACTGGATCTGGTCGAGCTTCGTGACGCCATCGACAATTTCGGCGACATCGTTGCCGAAACGCGCGGCGATCTCGGTTTTCGGCGTCGGCGTATCTTCGATGACATCGTGCAGGATCGCCGCGATCAGCGTGTCCGCGTCGAGATGCAGTTCAGCGAGTATTTCCGCGGCCGCGACCGGATGCGCAATGTACGGCTCGCCGCTCAGGCGCTTCTGGCCCTGGTGCGCGGCCGCGCCGAACTCCGCCGCGGCACGCACGCGCTCGACCTGTTCAGCGGGCAGGTAGCTGCCGACCTTGGCGAGCAGGTCCTTGAGTCCGGGGGTGCGGCGGGTGCTGCCGCCGGGAAGCAGGCCCAGCAACGACGACGCGTAGTCCATGGGCCGGCTGCACTAACGCAAAGGCGCTAGGGCGCAGCCTCGTCAGTCGCGTTCGATCAGGCCGAACTGCGGCGCGCGGAAGCTGGATTCGTTGCCCGCGTCCGGCATCGGTGGCGCCACCGGTTCCGGCTCGGGTTCGCGCATCATCTCGGGGGTGATGTTGCCGGCGGCGATTTCGCGCAGGGCCAGCACGGTGGGCTTGTCGTTGTCGACCGGCACAGTCGCTTCGGCGCCGTTGGCGAGCCGGCGTGCGCGCTGCGAAGCCAGCAGCACCAGGTGGAACAGGTTATCGACGTTCTCGAGGCAATCTTCGACGGTGACTCTGGCCATGGCGCGTACGATATCCTGCTAGGTGAAATGTGCGGCTGACAGACTCGCTAACTATACGCCAAATCAGGGGTTTTTAGCCACCAGCGATTGCAGCAGGACCTTGAGAGCGGGGCGGTTGGCGGCCAGCGCGGCCGGGCGCTGCCCGGGCCCCCCGGCATCAATGATCGTCAGGAGCTCTGCCACTGACTGGTCGAAGCGATCGTTAACGATCGCGAAGTCGAATTCCAGGCAGTGAGACATGTCGGTGGCCGCGTCGGCCAGGCGCCGCGCGATGACCTGCTCGCTGTCGGTCTTGCGCGCTCGCAGGCGTTCTTCCAGCGCTGCGGGCGAGGGCGGCAGGATGAAAATCGACACGCAGTCCGGCGCCCCGATGCGGATCTGACGCGCCCCCTGCCAGTCGATCTCCAGCAGCACGTTGTGGCCACCGGCGAGTTTTGCGGCCACCTGCTCGCGGCCGGTGCCGTACTGGTTGTCGAATACCCGCGCATGTTCGAGGAAGGCGCCGGCCGCGGCCAGGCGTTCGAATTCCGCGGTGCTGACGAAGTAATATTCGCGACCGTTTTCTTCCCTGGGGCGCGGCGGGCGCGTCGTGTGCGACACCGACACCGTCAGGCCGGGCCGCGCCGCGAGCAGCGCCTTGACGAGAGTGGTCTTGCCGGCGCCCGACGGTGCAGAGATCACGTATAGGTGCGGCGCATGCGGCATCGCCCAAGTTTGCTATTGTGCGCGCCGAATCTCCACCACTTCAAAAGCCCGTAAAGCCAAATCCAAATAGAGGGATCGCCATGATCGGTTATGTCTGCATCGGCACCAACGACCCGGAACGTTCCGCCAGGTTCTACGACCCCGTGCTTGCGGTGCTCGGCGCCAAGCGCGACGGCGAGAATGAGCGCTACATCAGCTGGGGGAATCCCAGCGGGCACTCGAGCCTGCTGCTGATCAAGCCGCTGAACGGCCAGCCCTCTAGCGTCGGCAACGGCGCGATGGTTTCGTTCGCGGCCGATTCGACGGCGACCGTCGATGCTTTCTATAAGAAAGCGATCGAGCTGGGCGCGAAGGATGAAGGCCCGCCCGGCGAGCGCAGCGAGACTTTCTACGCGGCGTTCTTCCGCGACCCGGAAGGCAACAAGCTGGCGGCGTACTACTCGCCGCCCTGAATCGTCGCTGGCCGTTTTCGCGTAACGGCCAGCCTCCGGGCCGGCCGCGATGGCAAGGGTTTCTTTTCTTACCGTTACATGTACTGGCGTACATGTAACGCTCAAATTCTTTTGACCTTGGCGTACGGCCCTCCGGGGCCGGTGCAAGCGCTCGCGCGGGCACCTACCTGCCGGGCTGCAGGTACTTCCCGAACCAGGCGGCGGTGCGCTCGAGCCGGTCGAGATAGAAACTCGGCCGCTCGATCTCGTGATGCTGGCCGGGATACACGACCAGCTGCGTCGGCACGCCGAGCGTGCGCAGCGCGACGTACATCTGCTCGCTGCCCGTGATCGGCACATTGAAGTCGCGGTCGCCGCCCATGAACAGCGTCGGCGTGTGGATGCGATCCGCGTGGAACAGCGGGTACGACACTTTCATCCACAACTCGGGATCTCTCCACGGCGGACCGAGCTCGGCGTTGTACCAGAGCACGTACTGGTCGGTGCCGTAGCTGCCGAGCATGTTGCCCGTGCCGGCACCGCTGAGCGCGGCCTTGAAGCGGCCGTCGCGCGCGATCGTCGCGTCAGTCAGGATGCCACCGTAGCTCCAGCCGCCGATGCCGAGACGATCGGGGTCGGCGAGGCCGCGCGCGATGAGCACATCCGTGCCGGCGAGCAGATCCTCGACTTCCTTGTGGCCCCAGTCGGCGAAGATCGCGTTCGCGAAATCAAATCCACGGCCGCTGCTGCCGCGGTAGTTGATGCCGAACACGACATAGCCGTTCGCAGCGATCTGGTGGCGCAACAACTGGTAGCTGGAACCGAAGTCGAGCGAGTGCTCGTCCTGCAGGTCGGGTCCGCCGTGTATCCACAAGATCGTCGGATATTTGCGTCCCGCGACGTAGCCGGGTGGCTTGACCAGCATGCCGTGGATTTCAGTGCCATCTGAAACCTTGAAGCTGAAGTCCTCCGACGCGCCGAGTTCGATTTCATCCAACAGCTTTTCGCCGTGGTGCGTGAGCTTGCGCATCGCGCCGTTTTCGAACGCGTACACCTCGGCGACAGTCGTGTCGTCGGATGCGACCATCGCGAAGTGTCCGGCCGCGGTCGATTGCCCCGTCACGACGAGCGGCTTCGTGATCAGCCGTTCGAGTGCGCCATCGGCGAGCCTGAGTTGCGCCGGATATTGCGAACCATCGTCCTCGATCGTCAGCGTCATCGCGCTGCTGTCGGCTGTGAACTGGTACGAATAAATCGCGCGGTCGATCGCGCCAGTCACCGCGTGCGGTGAACTGCCATCGGCCGCCACGAGCGCGAGTTCGTCGTGCAGGTAAATGTAGAACTTCGCCTCGCGTCCCTGCAGGTAGGCGACCGATTTGCCATCAGGACTCCACGTGAGGTGCTGGAAGTTCGGATTGTAGACGCGCACCAGGCGACGCACCGGCGCGCCGGCGCGCGCCTCGATCTTGTCGATCTCCATCATGCCGTCCGGATCTTCGCCGCGCTCATGCGTGTGCACGAACGCGAGCTGCATGCTGTCGGGCGACCAGGCGGGCATCGTGTCGTTCGCCTGGTGCTCGGTGGTGAGACGCTCGAGCTTGCCGCTCGCGAGGTCGTACAGGAACAACTGGCTCTTCTGGCCACGCCCGATGTAGCCGGTCACGTCTTCCTTGAAATACAGCGAATCGATGACAATCGGCCGCGGCGCGTCGGCCAGCTTCGGATCGGTGGGCGCGTCGTTGTCGAACTCGAGAACGAGCGCGAGTCGCTTCCCATCGGGTGATAGGGCGTAGCTTTCGATCGGGTGATCGACGTGCGTGATCGCGCGCGCCTTGCCGCCATTGCGATTGACTAGCAATACCTGGGGACGATCGTCGCCGCTTGATTTGCCGAGATACGTGATCGAGCGTGCGTCGGGCGTCCAATGCGGCGAACCGACGCTGCCTGAAGGCTTGACGAGTTGCACATGCTTCGTGCCGTCCCAGCTGACGAGCCAGATCGAGCTCTGCACTTCATCGGCCGCGCGATTGCTGGTGGTCACGGTGTACGCCACCCACTGTCCATCCGGCGATACGCGCGGATCGCCGACGGCTTCCATGCGGAAGATGTCATCGGCGCGGAACGGCCGTTTCGCAACGGACGCCGCGACAGCCACGAGGGGCAGCGCGACGAACAGTGCGATCGTCGCGGCGCGGCCCCACCGGGACCCGATCATGGCTGCAGGTACTTGCCGAACCACGCGGCCTGGCGCTCGAGTCGATCCTTGATGAAACTCGGCCGCGTGAATTTGTGGTACTGATCGGGATACACGATCAGCTGCGTCGGCACTCTCAGCGTGCGCAGCGCCTGGTACATCTGCTCGCCGCCGGCGATAGGCACGTTGAAATCGCGCGTGCCACCCATGAACAACGTCGGCGTGTGGATGCGATCCGCGTGGAAGAACGGATACGAGACCTTCAACCACAGCGCCTGGTTACGCCACGGCGGGCCGAGCTCGCTGTTGTATTGCATGACGTATTGGTCGACGCCGTACATCGACAGCTGGTTCGCGCTGCCGGCACCGCTGTACGCAGCCTTGAAACGCGCGTCGGATGCAATCGTGTAATCGGTGAGGATGCCGCCGTAGCTCCAGCCGCCAATGCCCAGCCGCGCCGGATCGACGATTCCGCTCGCGACAACTGCATCGACTCCGGCCAACAGATCCTCGACTTCCTTGTGGCCCCAGTCCGCGGCGATCGCCTTGCCGTAATCGAGGCCCCGGCCGCTGGAGCCGCGGTAGTTGACGCCAAGCACGACGTAGCCGAACGCAGCGAATTGCTGGCGATGGAACTGATAGGAACCGAAATCGGCGGAGTGATCGTCCTGCCCGTTCGGGCCGCCATGGATGATCAGCAGCATCGGATATTTTCGGCCGGCGACGTAGCCCGGGGGCTTGGTGACCATGCCGTGCACTTCGGTGCCGTCGCGGCTCTTGAAATGAATGTCTGAAGTCTCGCCGAGCTGCACCTTCGAGAGTAGCGCATCGCCGTGTGTCGTCAGCCGACGCGAGTTGACGCCTTCGAGCACATACACTTCACCGGCCGTGTAATCCGTCGATGCCACCATCGCAGTTCGCGCTCCGGCCACGCTGACCGAAGCGACCGTGATCGGAGTGGGCACCAGCCGCTGCACGTCGCCGCTCGCAATATCGAGGCGCGCGGGATAGCTGGAGCCATCGTCCTCGACCAGCAGCGTGGCGGATTTTCCATCCGCACTGAATTCGTAGGCCTGCACAGCGCGATCGAGCCGCGCGGTCAACACGCGCGGTGCGCCGCCCTCGACGGGCACCACGGCCAGGTTGTCCTGGATATAGGCGTACAACTTCGGCTCGAGGCCCACCTTGTACGCGATGAACTGACCGTCCGGCGTCCACGCGAGATGCTGGCTGTTCGGCGCCCATGGACGCAGCAGCTTACGCGCCGTCGCACCCGCGTGCGCGTCGATCACATCGATGCTTTCGGTGCCATCCGGATCGTTGCCTTTCTCGCTCGCGTGCACGTAGGCAATGTGCTTGCCATCCGGCGACCACGTCGGCAGCGCATCGTTTCCCGCGTTGCCCGCGGTCAGCGCGCTCACCGCGCCGCTCGCCACATCAAGCAGATACAAGTGCCCGTCGTGTCCGCTGCCGAGATATTCCGACACATCTTCCTTGAAGTGCGTCGCGTCGATGACGATCGGCTTCGGAGGTTTCCCCTTCTTCGGCTTGTCGGTCTCGCTCTCCGGCTTGGCGGCCGCCGGTTCCTCGCCACTCGCTTCCATCGCGAGCACGATGCGCTGGCCATCCGGTGACCAATCGTAGTGCTTGATGTCGTCGGTGACCTGGGTCAGTGCGCGCGGTTCGCCGCCGCGGCGATCGAGCAGCATGACCTGGCTGTGCTCGGCACCCGCGGGTTTTCCAAGGAACGACAGGTAACGACCGTCCGGACTCCAGCGCGGCGCGCTGGTGCTTTCTGCTGCCGCGGTCAAGCGCAGGTGCTGCGTGCCATCCCAGTTCACCATCCACAGCGCGGTTTGTTCTTCATCCGCCTCGCGATCGCTCGTCGTGACGAGGTAGGCGATCCACTGTCCATCGGGCGAGAGTTGCGCGTCGCTGACGGATTCCATCAGGTAGAAATCGTCCGCGTTGAGCACGCGCTTCGCCGGCGGCGTTTCCGCGGCGGCGTGGCCAGGCGCGGGACAGGCCAGCGCGACAATGGCAGTGGCGGCAATACAGCTGAATAGCGCCCGCGCCTGGACCACGATTCCTGCAGAATTGCGTACGCGCACAACGACCCCCTTTGTTTCGAATCTCGCCATCATACGTGATGGCTGCTGACGGGCCCACGTTAGTCTGCCGGCTCAGTCCGGGTGATACGCACGTGGCCGAGCAGGCCGCGTATTCTGGTCATTGATCTCATCGCGCGGGCAGTAAGGCGCTTCGATAAACGCTCTTTCTTCTGCCGTGAGCTGCAGCGCCAGTGCCTCGACGGCGACTTCAATATGCGATGCCTTCACGGCGCCGACGATCGGCACGTTGTGATTCGGATTTCCCGAAACCCACGCCATTGCCACATGCGCCGCGGACACGCCACGCTTTGTGGCCACTACACGTACGCGGCGCGCGATCTTCTGGTCGATCCCGTCACCGTACATGCCCTGGTGTACATCATGTGATGTGCGTGCTGTGCCGGCGGCACTGCCGCCTCGCGCGAGGAACCCGCGAGCCAGCGGACTGAAAGTCGTCAGCGCGATCTGCTGGTCGCGGCAGTACGGGAACATCTCGCGTTCTTCTTCGCGATAGAGCAGGTTGTACTGGCACTGCATGTTGATGAACGGCGTCCAGCCGTTCATCGCCGCGACGTGGTTCATCTTCGCGAACTGCCACGTGTACATCGACGATGCACCCAGATGCCGCACCTTGCCGGCGCGAACGGTGGAATGCAATGCCTCCATCGTCTCCTCGATTGGAGTATCCACATCGAACGCGTGAATCACATACAGGTCGACGTAGTCGGTGCTCATGCGCTTCAGCGACCGATCGATGGACTTCGCAATGTGCGTCCGCGACAACCCGCGATCAGCCGGGTCGTCGCTCATCGGATAGAACACCTTGGTCGCGAGCACGAGCTTCTCGCGCGCCGTCATCTTCAGCAGGTTGCGGCCGACGACTTCCTCATTGCGGCCCAGCGAATACCAGTCGGCCATGTCGAAGAAGTTGATCCCGCGCTCGAGCGCGAGGCGCAGTAGCGGCACCGATGCGGCTTCGTCGAGCACCCAGCCTTTCCACGCCGGGCTGCCCATCGACATCGTGCCGAGGCAAAGCTGCGACACCTTGAGATCCGTTCGACCAAAGGGGACGTAGTCCATCGCGCGAATCATACTCAACTCGAGCATTACAGGGCGACGCGCCTCCAAGTTGGTCCACCAGCTCCTCGTCAATCTTCAGCATTGCGTTTACAAATGTAATCGTATAGATTTGATTACGGATGTAATCACGAGACTCTAAGATGCCACTTGTCCCCGCCATAACGCCGGCTGAATCCGAGGTTATGGAGATTTTGTGGAGCAAATCACCACTCCCCGCCGAGGATATTTCTGCGCGGCTGAAAGAGTCACACAAGTGGCAACTGGCCACCACAAAGTCCCTGATCAACCGGCTCTTGCGAAAAAAAGCGCTGCGCGCCACCAAGCAGGGTCGCAGGTACCTCTATCAACCGTGCGTGACACGTGAACAGTGGTTGACCACCGAGAGCGCGGGCCTGCTGGATAGATTATTCGATGGCCGGCTTGGTCCGTTTGTCGCTCACTTTAGTCGCCAACGCAAACTCTCTACACGGGACATTGACGACATCACCGCGATTCTCAAGGAGCTCAAAAATGGTCGCTGAGCTTTGGAATACGCTCGTCGGCTTCACGATCAGTGTCACGGTCGCTGTTGCGCTCGTGACAGTTCTTCGGCCGCTAGCATTGCGTGCATTCGGCGTAAGCGCGGCATATACATGCTGGGTGCTTGTGCCGACGATGATATGTGCGGTCATGATTCCGGCTCCCTCCACCCACGATCCGCTAGTTGAAACGACTTTCACGTTCCTGCGCGGTGTGAGCCAGCCCCTTGGGAACTCAGTTCATGTGATGAACACCATGGTGGCGCCGGCGCAAATACTTCTGCTCTTGGCGTGGGGCGCGGGCACAATCGTTTCTGTCTTCGTGACACTGTTGCGGCAGCGTCGGTATTGGCGCTCTCTCGGTCAAGTGATCCGCGACGACTCCGGCGTGCTTCGGGCGGAACGGGCGACCGGCCCGGCACTGATCGGCTTCCTGTTTCCACGCTTGATGCTTCCTGCCAGCTTCGAGCAGTGCCACACCGCGATGGAACGCACCATGATGCTCGCCCACGAAGAAGTGCATCGGCGCAGGGCTGACCCACTCGCCAACGCCTTTGGTGAACTGGTCCGATGCTTGCAATGGTTCAACCCGCTGGTTCGCTGGGCTCATGGCATCTATCGGCAACATCAGGAACTTGCTTGTGACGCAATTGCAGCCGGCGCCGACTTTAAGCAACGGGCCATCTACGCTGAATTGCTGGTAAAGACACAGCGCTCATTGGACGACTTGAATGTTTTTCCTCTCGGCGCTGCTTGGCATCCAGTGCATCCCCTGACCGCAAGGCTAGCCTCGTTACGAAGACATGCGCCCAGCGTGGCCGTTTCCAGACTCGGCGCATCGGTGCTTGGTCTTACAGCGCTGGTTGCGGCGTACGGCGGATGGACGATGCGGGCCGAAGCGGCGGCCGCAACGGGTGGCGTGCCGATTGCCCTGCGCGTCAACTGGTCCGTGGAGCACGCACCGAAGGGATCAACCCCAACAAAAGGCTTCGAGCGGCGCTATCTGGTCACAGACACCATTGTGCCTTCGGGTGCCGCTCTAAGATTGTTTTTCCCTTCGAAGTCGGGCGCGCACGAATACGAGTTGAACTGCACGCCCAAGGTCCTGTCACCGCCACTGGTGATCACGCCAGATGGACAGAAAGTTTCCGGGCGGTTCTGGATCGAGTGTGCCTTCAAGCGCCGTGACGGAGTTACACTTTCTTACCACCCTAAATTGGTGACCTGGGACAACCAGGAAATTGGGATTAAAGTGGGTGAAAACGACGGCGCAGGCGGGAAGCTGGTCTATAGAGTGATGATCAACCCCTCGACCAGCAAGGCACGGATTGAGCAGGCGCGAGCCGCACAGATAGCGACTCAGGAGCGTTGAAGCGCGGAATCTACGCGAACGGCAAGTCCATAGCGCTAGAAGTGCGCCTTGATGAACTCCACAGTGTGCCGCCGCGCATCGAATCCGTGCCACGGTTCCTTCGACGGCTCGCCCCAGATGCTGCGCGCCAGCGAGCCGTGTCCTTCGCGCGGATAGGTGACGAGTTCCACGGGCACATGCTCCTGCCGCAGCGCGCGATACATTTCATACGACTGTCCGGGCGGATCAGTCACATCGCTCTCGCCTTGAATTAACAGCATCGGCGTTGCGTTCTTCTGCCGGCCGACGCCAGCGAGCGGACTTTGCCGCCACGCACCGGCGAAGTGGCGCCACGGCAAGCCGTAAAACCAGCGATCGTAATAGCTGTCGTCTTCGGTACCGTACTCACTGAACTGGTCGATGACCGGCGCGCCGTTGATGAGCGCGCGAAACCGCGTCGTCTGTCCTTCCATGAAACCGGCGAGCTCGCCGCCGTAGCTGTAGCCGCTGAACGCCATGCGCTGCCCATCCACGGGATAGTGCTTCAGCACATGATCGATTCCCGCCAGGATGTCGCGTACATCGCCGCCGCCCAGGTCGTTCTTGTTCGCAGCCGCGAACGCCGCGCCGCGCATCGTGCTGCCGCGTGGATTCGGAAGAAACACGGCCCATCCCTGTCCGACCAGGAATTCCAGGTACGCGCTGTACTGATCGACAAACTTGGTCACTTCCTGCTTCAACAGCACGATGACA
>JBEPVS010000016.1:0-22143 GCA_041690875.1 Gammaproteobacteria bacterium | reverse complement strand
AACTCGCAGCTGTCGCCGCTTCGACTGCAGCGCGCGAACGCGAGGCACTGCAGCGCGCACAGCACGAGCAGCGCGCCGAGGAGGCACACGCCGAGCGGCAGCTCGGCGCACTGATCGGGAAGGCCCAAGGCGCGCTGCGCGCCGGCCACACCGGGCCCGCGGCAGGCATCCGCCGCGCAATCACGGAGCGGCTGGGCGAGACGCCGCCGCCTCCATCCATCACGCGCCGCCTGCAATCCCTCGACGCAAAATTGAATGAATTGAAGGAGTGGAAGGACTACGCCGCGGCGCCCAAGCGCGCCGAACTGATCGCCGACATGGAGGCGCTGGTCGGTTCCGCCGAGCCGCCGCCGAAACTCGCCGAGCGGATCCGCGACTTGCGCGATCAATGGAAAACCGTCAGCAAGGGCATCGTGCTTGAAACTGAAGCGGACTGGCAGCGTTTCGATCGCGCGGCCGAGGCCGCCTACCAACCGTGCAAGGAATATTTCGCGCACCAGGCCCTGGTGCGAGCTGAAAACGTCGAGCGTCGCCGTTCCGTGCTGCAACGCTTGCTGGCGTTTGAATCCAACCAGGCCGGTGAACACCCGGACTGGCGACTGATCTCGCAAGTCCTGCGCGAGGCCAGGCTCGAATGGCGCGCAATATCACCGGTGGAACGCGCCACCAACAAGCCCGTTGAGCGCGACTTCGACGCGGCTCTCGACCGGTTGCAGGGCAGGCTCGATGGCTGGCACGCATCGAACCTCGCCGCCAAGCAAGCGCTGCTGGGGCGGGCGCAGGCCTTGCTTGACGTCAAGGATTCACGCGAGGCGCTTGCGGAACTAAAGTCGTTGCAGAACGAGTGGCGAACAGTCGGCACGACCCCGCGCGAGCAGGAGCAAAGCCTGTGGCACGCGTTCCGCACGAATTGCGATGCGGTCTACCAGCGCTCGCAGCAGGCCCATGCTGAACAGGCAGCCGGCCTCAAGGCACGGCACGCAAAGGCCGTGGATTCGTGCGTGAACGCCGAACAATTGGCCGCGTTGTCCGGTGCTGCGCTGGTCGAAGGCATGCAGTCGATCCCGCAATGGCGCAGCGCCTTCGATGATGCGCTGGGCGAGTTGCCGCGCGGTGATCAGCGCGCGCTGCACGATCGGTTCGAACGCGCACTGAAACGCTGCCTGAGTGCGCTCGCGGAGCAGCGCAGGCGCGAGGCCGGCCAGGCCTGGGAGAATCTGCTCGAGGCGGGCCGCCACATCAATGCCTACGCATTCGCGCACGCGCAGGGCGCCGCCGATGCCGCAGCGTTGAAACAGTCGGCCGAGGAATTCATCGCCGGCGTACAGCAGTGGCCGAAGGCGGCCGCACAGGCCTTGAAGTCAAACTGGACTCGCGCGGATGCAGGCGGTGATCCAGCGGGCGCCGCGAGCGCGACCGAGGAGGAATCGCGGCTGCGCACACTGTGCATACGCGCCGAGATCCAAGTCGACCTGCCGACGCCCGCCGAAGACCACGACCTGCGCCGGCAATATCAACTGCAGCGGCTGGTGCAGTCGATGGGTCGGCCACAGGAAGCGAACCCTGACGAGCTCGATGAATTGTGCGTGGAATGGCTCCGCGGCGCGCCCGTCAGCGATGCGATCTATGCCTCACTGCTCGCGCGTTTCATCCAGTGTCGCCGGAACCAGCGTCATCGCGCGCGCTGAGTCGAGCCGCACCACAATATCGGCGCGGGCCGGCATGCAATCCAGCATGTGGCGCGTCAACCGCTCGAAATGACTGACGAAGCGCACCAGCGCCGCATCATCCATCATGCGCGCACCATCGCCGCCCTGCTCCGCGGCCAGGCGACGCAATTCACTTTCCTGTTCGAGACGCCATCGCTGCACGATTTCAAAGCCCGGTGCGGCGATGAATACGAGTTCATCGAGTTTTGCGAACAAATCCTGGTACTCCCCCGCCAGTGAAACGTTGACACCGCGCCGCCACGCACCGTCCGCATCTTCCTCTCTCTCGAGCGTATTGATCGGTTGCGCGAGATGATGCGCAGATTGCGGCGGAGCGCCCAGGCACCAGCCTTCGAACAGAACAATTTGCATCGGCCCATGCGCGCGCCGCCATTCGCCCGGCGGGCGCCGGTCATCTCGCGCCTTGTCGAACGACGGCAGCGCCACCTCGCCACTGCGCTGCAAGGCCTCGATCACCTCCAGCGCCAGCGCGACATCGTGCGTTCCCGGCACGCCCCGCGTCTGCAGCAGCGGATGCACGCGGCGCGCAAGCGTCGAACGTTGCTCGTGCGTCAGGTAGAAATCATCGAGCGACAGCGCAACGCAGGCGAATCCGCGTAGTTCCAGCAGGCGCTGCAGTCGGGCGGCCAGCGTCGACTTGCCGCTGCCCTGCGCTCCGCTCAAGCCCACGGCAAAGCACGTTCCGCGCCGCGCGAAGTATTCCGCCCGGCGCGCGAGCAGCGCGGCAATGTCCGCGACTAATGCGCCTGGGGCGCCTGCAACAGGCGTTTCGCTATTTCGCTGACTGCTCAACCAGCCACTTCGACAGCGCGATGAACGCTTCGTCGCCGCCAGCCGAGCGTGGCGTCAACCGGTATTTGCCGTTGATGATCAGCGTCGGCGTCGAATCGGACTGGTATTGCCTGATCTGTTCGTCTGCCTGGCGCATCTGCGCATCGACGCTGAAGGAATGGGCGGCGGCGAGGAATTCTCCGGGCTTCAGCTGCGCCTCGCGCTCATAGAATTGCGCCACGTCGGACAGGCTCGGAAGCGGATTTTTCATGCTGTTGCCGTCCATCGTCGCCAGCTCGCCGGTTTTCCAAACCGCATCGAAGACGCGGTCGTGCAGCTTGTCGGCGACACCGAGCGACAGCGCTGCGAAATAGGCGCGCTGGAAGACTTTCCAGTCTTCTTCCGGATGCCAGGACGCTGGCAGGAAACGCCACTGCACGCGTGCGGCCGGCAATGCCGCCTTGACCTTGTCGACGAGCGGATAGAAGTGATTGCAGGCGGGGCAGGCGTACGAGAACACCTCGAGCACCTCCACCTTGCCGGGCGCAGCCGCCGTTGGCTGAGCCGGGTTGATGACGAAGTAGTGCTGGCCTTCGATCCACGGCGGCGCGGCCTGGGCGATCGTCGTCAGGGCCAGGAGCAAGCCCGTCCAGATCATCGCTCTTCGCATGGTCATTCCTTCTCTTGCGCAGTGGATTGCGATAACGATAGCACTTGGTTCCGCAGCTGCATATTCGCGCCTATTTCGCGCCTGTTCCGAGTGGCACGCGAACGCCTGTCCGGCTCGACTCGCGTGCCGCCTCGATGAGCCGCAGCCCTTGCGCGGCCTGTTGCGCGGTCACAGGCGGTGGAGCGCCCGTCTCGATGCACTCGCGCACGGCCTCATAGAAATGGCGCCAGCAGCCGCGCGCCGTTGCCACGTGACGGACGGAATGCGGATCGCCCAATGTCAGGAGCCCCTGCATCGAGGCGTCCTCGACGCCGAAAGCGGCGCTGTCCGGCTGCATGTCGGCGCGCAATTGATCTTCCTGCGGATCGACGCCTTGCTTCACATAGCATGCGTTCGCGCCGCTGACGCGAAATCTCGGCCGCGCCTGTGCTGCCAGCGCGCTCGCGCCCAACACGATTCGCAATGGGCCTTGTCCCATTCGAACCTCGAACGCGTCATCGACCGTGGCGCCGGCGCGTTGGCAATACACATCGGCCTGCAGCCAATCGGGCATGCCGAACAGCGTCAGCGCCTGGTCGATCAGATGCGTGCCCAGGTCGAACAGCAATCCACCACCGTGTTGCTCGCGCTCCCGCCAACGATCGGGCACCTGCGGGCGATAGCGATCCCAATAGGCCTCATACGCGTGCACGGCACCCATCGGGCCCGCGGCGATGAGGCGTTGCACCGTCAGGAAATCACCGTCCCAACGCCGATTGTGAAATGGAAACAGCATTCGGCCGGTATCGCGAGCCGCGTGCATCATCCGCTCGACGGCTGCTTCGCTCAGCGCCACAGGCTTGTCGACGACGACATGTTTTTCGGCCGCCAGCGCGGCCAGCGCCTGCGACTCGTGTAGATCGTTCGGTGTCGAGATGACGACGAGATCGATCCGCGGCAGCGACAGCAGCGTTGCGAGATCCTCGCACACCCGCGCCATGGGCAGCATCGACGTAACGGCTTCTCGCTGGCGCGAGAAGACGGCGGCGATCTCCATGCCGCTCGCGCGGATCAGCGGCGCGTGGAACACGCGACCGGCGAGGCCGAAACCGACAAGGCCAACTGCGATCGTCAAGTCAGCGCCTGTCTAGTCCATCGGCCATGGCATGGCTCCAGGAAGCGTCAGCGCAGGTTCGGCAGTGCGACGTTTGCCGCCGGCGCTTTCATCTACCGCGCGCCACCATGGCGTGACGATTTCGGCATGCGCTGGCTCGATAGGCTGGCCGAGGTGCGGCATGAGGAGCCGCGCACCGGACTTCGGCGCCAGCTCCAGTAGCGTCTCAACCGGCTGGTCCCACGCATGCATCGCGAGGTTGAACGTGCCCCAGTGCACTGGCAGGAACGATCCGCCGCCAAGCATCGCCAGCGCCTCAAGCGCGTGTTCCGGCCCAAGGTGGATATCGCCCCACGCCGGATGGAATGCGCCGACCTCGAGCATGACCAGATCGAATGGGCCGAGGCGCGCGGCGATCGTCTTGTATTCCGTCGTGAGCCCCGTGTCGCCGCTAAAGAACACGGCGCGGCGTGGCGAGCGGATCACCATCGACGACCACAGCGTCGCGTTGCGGTCGTGCAGGCTGCGGCCGGAGAAGTGTTGCGACGGCGCGGCGGTGATCGTCACTTCGGTGCCCGGCAGGCGGTGCGATTCCCACCAGTCGAGTTCAACGATGCGTTCGCCCGGCACACCCCAGTATTCGAGGTGCGCGCCCACGCCGAGCGAGGTGACGAATGGCACCGATCGCTTCCGCAATTCGCGAATCGTCGGATAGTCGAGGTGATCATAATGATCATGCGACACCACGACGACGTCGATCGGAGGCAGCTCGCGCACCGCCACCGGCACCGGCTGGAATCGCTTCGGCCCGGCGAAGCGCGCCGGCGAGGCGCGCGGCCCCCACACCGGATCGGTCAGCACGCGCACGCCGTCGATTTCGATCAGCACGGTGGAGTGGCCGAGCCACGTTGCGCGCAGCCCGCTGGCGCTCGCGCGCCGCCAGGTATCTAGCGGATTGATTGCCGGGAGCGGCGCGCGCGGAACCCGCCGTTCGCCGCCGCAGACGAAATCGGCCACCGATGGCATCGGCATGGCCGGATCACGCAAGCCATCCATGACGGGATGGATATTACGGAAGCGATCGCCCGCCCACGCGGGCGACGCCTTGATGCGCGCGAGGCGTTCGCCCTGCGGTTTCTTGCCCAGCGATACCATTGCGGCATTCTAACAACCGCCCCGGGCGCGCGCCGAAACTCGCTGGATGATAAATCGCCTACAGCGGCATCGCCTTGAGCGACACGATCTTGCCCGCCGCACTCAGCTCGCACGATGCGCGTGCCACCGTGACGCCCGAATGCGGGTCGACGGCGTACAAGCTTATTTCACTCGGCGCGCCCAGCATGTCGTCGAGTCCGTAGAAATTCGTGCCCTTGAGCCTGGGCGCCGGTTTCCCGGGCGAAGCCAGCGTGGTCACGAAGGCCTCGGCGCAGGCGCGCGCGGCCGTGTGCTCCGGTCGCTCTGCCTGCGAAACGGCCGGCAGCAGCGCTATGGTGATTGCGGCAAGCGCCGCGCGATGTGTGTTGCTCATGTCGGTGTCAGCTCCATTGAGTTGGGGGAAGTCGACTCAAAGGTAGCCACCGGATCACGCGCGGACAAATGATCAAATCTCTGCGCAGCGCAAATTCCGCTCACGACAGGAGAGCGCGATCGACCGGCTTGAACTCAGTCTCGAGCCAATCGAGCAATTCGCGCACGACGCCTCGACGCGCGTCCGCGGTGCGCGCCACGGCGTAATAACTTTCTCCTGCACTGATCTCGTGCGCGAATACGCGCACGAGCGCGCCGGCCTCGAAGCGCGCGCGCGTCAGCGGGGCAGCCACCAATGCGAATCCAACGCCGCGTTCGGCGGCATCGACCACGGCCGACATGGTGTCGAATCGGATCAGCTGGCGCGGCCGGAGCTCGGCCAGGCCCGCCGCCTGCGCCCACTGGTCCCACAGGTCCGCGCGCCGCGTGTGCACGATCAACGATTCGCCCGCCAGGTCGGCGTAGTCGCGCACGCTGGAAGCGCGCAACAATTCGGGCGAGCAAGCTGGCACGAACGACTGGGGAAACAGCGTCCGCGAGCACAGGCCCGGCCACGATCCCGGTCCGAGTGCGACCGACACATCCACGTCGTCACCATGGGGCTCACTTGGGGCCGAACGCGTTGCGATCTGCAGGTCGGTGTGCGGATGCGCAGCGCTGAATGCGCCGAGCCGCGGCAACAGCAGCTCCTGCGCGAAAAACGGCGGCACCTGCAGGCGCAGCGGCACGCGTGCGCGCTGTACGCGCAACTCCGCGGTGGCAGCCTCGAGCGCCGCAAACGCGGGATCGATTCGGGCGTACAGGTTCGCGCCTGATTCGGTGAGCACCAGGGAGCGTGGCGTGCGCCGGAACAGTGCAACGCCGACCTGTTCCTCAAGGCCCCGCACCTGGTGGCTGACGGCGGACGGCGTGACATGCAGTTCGGCAGCCGCTGCCGCAAAGCTGCCGCAGCGCGCGGCAACCTGGAAAGTCTTCAGGAACTTCAGTGAGGGCGAGGGCACGGCGATGCGATCCAGCGAGGGTCCATGCTGGAAAACAGCAAGGCACGTGCCAGCAGCTCGCCGGCGCGCCGCCGGATTCGTCAGCGCGGGGCTTCGAAGCAGCGCTGCTCAATCACCGCGCGGACGCACCTGCGCCTGACGGCTGCCTCGCCTGCCCGTGCGTGTCGATCGCCACCGCCAGCGCGCCGAGCGGGCCGGCGTCCGCGCCCAATCCCGGCGACATGATGTACGAGTCGAGTCCGTTGGCGAGTTCATCCATCTCGAGATAGTCGTTCAGGCTTTCCGCCAGGCTGCGCCGGATCTGCGCAAACAACTGCGGCCGCTTCACGAGCACTCCGCCGCCCATCAGGATGCGCTGGGGCGCCACCGAGACAACGAGCAGGTGCGCGAGCTGTCCCAGCGTATGAGCGACACGCAGCCACGCCGAATTCTGAGGAGCCACTTCCGCCGCATCGACACCGCATCGAGCCTTGATCGCCGGGCCGGAGGCCAGTCCCTCGACGCAATCGCCATGGAAACTGCAATCGCCGGGAAAATCGTCGCCGGGCGAGCGCGCGACGCGGGCGTGGCCCAGTTCAGGATGATGTGCACCCACCAGCGGATGGCCGTCATGGATCAACCCGACGCCGACGCCAGTGCCGACCGTGACGTACGCGAAGTCACGCAGGTTCTGCCCCGCGCCCCAGTTTCCCTCGGCCAGCGCCGCGCCGATCACGTCGGTCGTGATGCCCACTGGCACCGAGAAGCGCTGCCGGAAAAAGCCAAGCAGATCGGTGTGTGTCCACGCATGCTTGGGCGTCTTGTCGATGCGCCCGAAATGCGGCGACCCTGTACGCAAATCGAGCGGTCCGAAGCTGGCGATGCCGATACTGGCGAAAGCCGCGTGAATCGACTGCCACCGCGCCAGGATTTCGGCGACCCGCGCGAGCGTCGTGTCCGGATCGTCGGTCGGCAACTGTTCGCGCGCGAGAATTTCCTCTGGGCCGCTGCCCAGGATGCAGATGCATTTCGTTCCGCCCAATTCGATGCCGACATGAACGGCCATGGTTTTACCTCATCGAAACGCGATCACGACCCAGGCAGTGAGGGCGAGCAGCACACAGGACTGTACGCGATAGTTGCGCCACCACGGAAGCGCCGTCAGCCGCGTCGATTCCGCTGCATACGCGGCGCGCGACCAGTGCAGCGCTTCGAGTTCGGCGCGTGGGCGCAAGTTCGATGTCATGTGACTGACGCCGACGAGGATCAGCACATCGGCGGCGAACAACAGCGGCGCAACATACAGAAAATGCATGTGCGTAAGCTGCAACACGACATTGAGCAGGAACATGGCGAGTCCCAGCAGCGATCCAAACAGGAACGCCGCGTGCGCGCCAGCCGCGTTGGCGCCGCGCCAGAACATGCCCACGACGAACAGCGCCACCACCGGCGGTACGGCATAGGCAAGCACGGCCTGCAGGTATTGCCACAGGGATGGCATGTGCGCAAGCTGCGGCGCCCACAGCATGGCGACCAGCAGGCAGGCGCCGGTGCTGCAGCGGCCAATCGTCACCGTGCGCGCGCTGCTCGTGCCCGAGCCGAGGCGTCTCGCCAGGTCCATCGTGATCAGGGAGGAGGCCGAGTTCAGCATCGAGGCGACGGCCGTCATCGTCGCGGCGACGAAGCCGGCCACCAGCAATCCGATCAGACCCGGGGGCAATAGCCCGACGATCAACGTCGGATAAACCAGATCGGCGTGCCGCACCTGCGGAAACAGCAGCAACGCGCAGGTGCCCGGCAATACCATCAGGAACAGCACTGGGAGCTTCAGCAGGCCCGCCAGCAGTACCCCCGAACGGCCGTGATCAAGATCGCGAGCCGACAGCGTGCGCTGCACGATCATCTGGTTGGTGCACCAGTAGTAGAAACCCAGCAGCGGCACGCCGAGCAGCAAGCCGGGCCAGGGCACGGCCGGATCGCCGATCGGGCGGATCAACGACAGCGCCGCCGGATCGACCTGCGTCATGACGGCATGCCAACCGCCAGCGCGCGACATCGCCGTACCGCTCACGAGTGCCGCGCCGAGGATCAACACGCCAGCCTGGATGACTTCGGTGCGCAGCACGGCGCGCAGTCCGCCGATGATCGTGTACACGCCGGCGGCGCCGGCCAGCAGGAAAGACAACAGCCACAATGGCGCCGCGGGAATGAGCACGCGGCACACGAGCGAACCGCTGTACAGCGCGCCGGCGCCATCGACGAACACGTTGAGGAACAACGTCAGGATCGTGAACCACGCGCGTGCGCGTGCGTCATAGCGGCGCTCGAGGAATTCCGGCATCGTGAACACGCGGCTGTGCAGCAGCTGCGGCAGCAGAAAAACGCAGAAGAACACCAGCACCAATGCGGCCATCCATTCGTAGTTGTACGCGGATATGCCGGTGTAGAAGGCCGCGCCGGCAAGACCGACCAACGCTGTCGACGAAATATTCGATGCGATCAGCGCCAGGCCGATCGTCGGCCACCGCGCCGCGCGCGAGGCGAGGAAATAATCTTCTGGGGTCGTGTTCTGCCGTGACCAGCGCAGGCCGCTCGCCACCAGCAGCGCCACGTAGCAGGCGACGACCAGCCAGTCGACCGGGCTGATCACGCCGCAGCGAATCCCATTCGGCGCCCGATTTCCTCGCGGGGCACGCCTTTGGTCAAGCACGCTGACCAGAAAAATACGCGGCCACGCAATGACGCAGGCGCGTCGAAAGCCGGGGACGCGCCGGCTGCCAGAGACGCGCCTGCAATGGTCATTTTTCTCTCCCCCTTTCTTATGGGCCAATCATAGGCGCGCGTCGCGGCCGCAAGGCAGGCTGACGTGCCAATTAATGCACCCGCCCTGTGATGCTTTACACAACAATATTTCCGAAGTAAAATATTTCACAATCGGCGTTTGACACAGCGGGATACCCACGTGGATCGACTGGCGGTCATTGAGCAGAACATGCGGCGCGTCGCGAAGCGCCTGCCCGGCTTGCCTGTCACGGAAGCCTTGCTGAGCCGCGTCATCATCTTGTTGGGGCGCGACCTGTCGGCGCGCATCGATGAAGTCATCAGCCCGCACCAGTTGACTGACGTCGAATTCCGCACGCTGCTCGCGCTGTTTGCGGCTCCCGAAGGCGTCGCGGGCCCGAGCGATTTGTGTGCGGGCCTCGCGCACAGCCCGGCCAGCATGACGCGCATCGGTGATGCGCTGGTTGCGCGCGGGCTGATCACGCGCGTTCTCAGCGACCAGGATCGCCGCCGCATGGACATCAAGATCACTCCACAAGGCGAGGCGCTGGTGCTCGAAGTGCTGCCACGCATGTTCAGCTATACACGCGAACTGTACGGAGAATTTTCCGACGCCGACAAGACGCGCCTGCTCGGATACCTGAAAAAGCTGTTTGGCCAACTGATGCTGGATGAAGCGCCGGCGGGCAAAGGCGATCACGCATGAGATTCAAGTTATTTGCGCTGGCGCTGGCCAGCAGCGTCGTCGTGGGCTGCGCATCGTTGAAGCCGGCCCCTGCCCCTGAGCTGCTCGCCGCGGCGCCGCTCGAGGGCTCGCCCCTGCCGCAGGGCGGCCAGTGGCCAGTACGGTCGTGGTGGGAGCGATACCAGGATCCCACGCTCGACAAGCTGGTTGAGACCGCGCTCCATGACAGCCCAACGCTCGCTGTCGCGCAATCGCGTTTCAATTCGGCACGCGAATCGGTGCGTGTCACGGCCGCCGCGGTCGGCGCTCATGTCGAGGCCAGCGCGCAGACCAGCCGCCAGCGCCTGAGCGACAACGGCTTGTTCAAGCCGAGCTTCCTTGGATTCAACTGGTACAACCTGACGGACCTCGGTCTTTCCGCGAGCTATACATTCGACTGGTGGGGCAAGCAGCGCGCCAGCGTCGAAGCCGCGACCAGCGAGGCGCGTGCGGCGGCAGCCGATCGCAACGCGGCTGCGCTGGTGCTCGCGGGTGCAGTCGTCGATACGTATTTTGGCTGGCAGGCCGACCAGGCTCGGCTCGCGCTGAGCGCAAAGCGCGTCGATGCACTTTCGCGCGTCGCATCGATCGCGGAGGAACGGCAGCACGCCGAACTCGACAGCGCCGACACGCCATCGCAGGCGAACGCCGATCTCGCCGGCGCGCTCGGCCAGCAGGCGGCGCTGGCCGGCTCCGCACAACTGCGGCTGGTCACGCTCGCGGCACTCACCGGCCATTCCGTCGCGCAGTTGCCGCCGCTCGAGGCCAAGGCATTGCCTTCGCTCCCGGCCGCCCTGCCCGATCGCGTGGGCCTCGATCTGCTGGCGCGCCGGCCGGACATCGCCGCCAGCCGCGCGCGCGTCGAATCCGCGCAGCATCGCCGCCACATCGCGGCTGCGCAGTTCTATCCTGATCTTTCAATTCATGCGCTGGCCGGCCTGCAGAGCATCGACCTCGGCCACCTGCTCGAAGCCGGCAGCGCTGATCCGCAGATCGGCATTGCGATCCACCTGCCTTTGTTCGACAACGGGCAGCGTCGGGCGCAACTCAGCGTCGCCGATACCGAGATCGCTGCCGCTGTTGCCAGCTACAACGACACCGTCATCGGCGCGGCACGCGAAGTAGCCACCGACGTCGTCGCTGGCGCTCAGGCGGCTTCGCAACGGACCCAACAGCTCGCGCAAATGGACGCCGCGACGCAGCTCGAGCAGAGCGCGGCAGCGCGCGTGCGCCAGGGCATCACCGACCTGCGCGCTCAATTGGCCGCACAGTCCATGCTGCTGATGCAGCGCGATGCGCTGGTGCAGCTCGATGCCGCTGCACTGTCGGCCGACAGCGCGCTGCAGCGGGCGCTCGGCGGCGGTTTCGAAGAATCCTCCAATAACAATCCCGGATTGAGTTACGCACCATGACTACACCAACCGAGAGCACGCCGAATCCCACCCCGTCGACCGATTCGACTGCCAACGCACCGAAAAACGGCAAGCGCCGTCGCATCCTGACGATCGTCGCCGGCGTGTTCGTCGTGGTGGGCATACTGTGGTTCGTCCTCTGGTACGTCGTGCTGTCGGAGCGCGAAAAAACCGATGATGCCTACGTCAATGGCGACCAGGTCACCGTGACCTCGCAGATCGCCGGCACGGTGGTCGGCGTGTTCACGAGCAACACGCAACTCGTCAACGCGGGCCAGGTGCTGGTGAAACTCGATCCGACCGACGCCGAAACCGCACTGAGTCGCGCCGCGGGCGCGCTCGCCCAGTCAGTGCGCCAGGTGCGCCAGCAACAGGCGATGGCCGGACAATACGATGCGCAGGCGGCCCGCAGCCGACTCGAACTTTCGCGCGCCGAGGAAGATCTCGCGCGGCGTGCGCCGTTGCTGGCCGACCAGGCGATTGCATCCGAGGAAGTGAAGCACGCCGAAGAGGGCGTCGCGATGGCGCACGCCAATCTTTCCCAGGCGCTGCGCCAGGCGGACTCCGCGCATGCGCTCACCGACGGTGTCGCAGTGCGCGACAACCCGATCGTGCAGACGGCGCAGGCTGCGTACCGCGATGCGTTCGTCAACGCGAGCCGCAATGCGATCGTCGCGCCAGTCACCGGCTACGTCGCGCTGCGCAGCGTGCAGCTCGGCCAGCGTATCCAGGGCGGCGAACCGTTGCTGAGCATCGTGCCGCTGCAGGGCCTGTGGGTCGATGCCAATTTCAAGGAAGGCCAGCTGCGTCACCTGCGGCTCGCCCAGCGCGCGGAAGTGCGCAGCGACCTGTATGGCGGCAGTGCGATTTACCACGGCAAGGTCATCGGCATGGCCGCAGGCACCGGCGCCGCATTTTCATTGCTGCCCGCGCAGAACGCATCCGGCAACTGGATCAAGGTCGTGCAACGCGTGCCGGTGCGCATATCGATCGACCCGCAAGACCTGGCGAACCATCCGCTGCGCGTCGGCCTGTCGACGACGGTGACCATCGACACGCACGATCGGAGCGGCGCGATGCTCTCCGCCGCGCCGAATGCCGACGGCGGCGTGAGCACGGCGATCTATTCGGCCGACCTCGAGCGCGCCAATGCCGAAGCGGATGCGATCATCACGCGTAACTCCGTCGGCCGACCTTAAGAAAGCACGTGACCGATTCCGAACCGCGCGACGCATCCGGCGAATACCTGCCGCTGCACGGCACGAAGCTGGTGCTGCTGACGATCGCGGTCTCGATCGCATCGTTCATGGAAATCCTCGACATGACGATCGTCAACGTGTCGATTCCGTCGATCGCCGGGAGCCTCGCGGTCAGCCCTTCCGAAGGCACGTGGGCGATCAGCTCATACATGCTTGCGGCCGCCGTCGTGCAGCCGCTCACCGGATGGATCGGCCGGCAGTACGGCGAAGTGCGCACCTTCGTCGCCTCGTCGCTCCTGTTCGTGCTTTTCTCGGCGCTGTGCGGACTGGCGACCAGCATGCCGATGCTGATCGGCAGCCGCCTGATCCAGGGCCTGGTGTCCGGGCCGATGATGTCGGTCGGCCAGGCGCTGCTGCTGCGCAATTATCCGGTCAAGCTTCGCGGCCTCGCACTGGGGCTGTGGGCGATGGTCGTCATCATCGCGCCGATCTTCGGCCCCATCATGGGCGGATGGATCACCGACAACCTGTCGTGGCCCTGGCTCTTTTACATCAACGTCCCGACCGGAATTCTCGCGGCGGTCATCATTGGCATCGTGCTGCGGCGGCGCGAATCGAACAAGATGAAGACGCCGATCGATGCGATCGGCCTCGGGCTCCTCGTCCTCGGCGTCGCGAGCCTGCAGTTCGTACTCGACAACGGCAACGAGAAGGACTGGTTCGGTTCCGGGGAAATCATCATTGCGGCTGTGATCGCCGTCGTCGCGATTGCTTTCATGATTCCGTGGGAACTGACCGACAAACACCCCGTCGTGGATCTCCACCTGTTCAAGCGCCGCAATTTCCTGGTCGGCACCGCGACGATCGCGGTCGCGTATTTTGCGTTCATGGGCGTCAACATCGTGTTTCCGCTTTGGCTGCAGACGACGCTGGGCTACACGAGCACCTGGGCAGGACTCGCGATGGCGCCGGTTGGCGTCCTCGCGCTCGTGCTCGCGCCTCTGATCGGCCGTAACCTGCATCGCATCAACCTCCGCGCGGCCGCCTCGCTCGCGTTCCTGGTCTTCGGAGTGAACATCTGGTGGGTCGCGGGCCTGAACGAGACGGCAAGCTTCTCGCAACTCGCGCTGCCGAGGCTTTTCCAGGGCATCGGCGTGCCTTTGTTTTTCCTGCCACTGAACCAGATCGTCATGGCCGGTGTCGGCCCGGCGGAACTGGCTTCGGCCGCAGGACTCAGCAATTTCATTCGTACGATTTCGGGCAGCATGTCGACCGCGGTCAGCGTGTACCTGTGGAATATGCGCACGGACTACCATCACGCAGTGCTGACCGAGCATGTACGACCCGATTCCAGCGCCTGGATGGCATTCCAACACCAGTTGTCCGGCAGCGGCATGAATGGAACGGCTGTGGCGGCGTTCACCGATCGACTGGTAACGCAGCAAGCCATGACACTGGCGGTCAGCGATGTTTTCTATTTGCTGGCGGTGATGTTCCTGGTGCTGATTCCATTCGTTTGGTTCGCGCGCCCGCCATTTGGCGCGCCTGGAACCGGCGCTCCGCATTGACCGCCGCGCAGGATTTGGTGTACTAGGTTTCCGTCAACCAGGGAGAACAAAAATGATCAAGCCCTCCACCGCCCCGTACGCCGCGCTGATCCTGCGTGTCAGTCTCGGCATCTTGTTTCTCGCGCACGTCTACTTGAAATTTTCCGTGTTCACGGTGCCCGGTTTCGTCGGCTACTTCGCCTCGCTCGGACTGCCGGCGATCCTCGCCTACGCCGTCCTCGCGCTCGAGCTGGTGGGTGGTATCGCGTTGATCCTCGGCATCTATGCGACGTGGTTCGCGTTGCCGCTTGCGCTCGAGATGCTCGGCACGATCGTGTTCGCGCACGGCAAGAACGGCTGGATGTTCGCGAATCCGGGCGGTGGCTGGGAATACCCGGCGTTCTGGGCGATCGCGCTGGTCGCGCTCTACCTGCTCGGCGACGGCGCGATGGCGCTGAAGCCCGCGCCGCGCACCTAACGGGCGCGAGTCGCGCTACGTCAGGCTGGCCGCGACCGCGCGCGCCAGCTTGTCGGTGAGTTCGGATAGTTCCGCGTCACTGGCGTTGTACGGGGGTGCGATGATGATCGCATCGCCCAGGCCCCCACCGGCGTTGCCGGCGCAGGGGAACACGATCAGTCCGTCCTCGAATGCGCGCCGTCCGATTTCCGCGCTGAGCCCGCGTGCTTCCGGGAACGGCTGGCGCGTCTTCGCATCGCGCACGAATTCGATGCCGATGAAATAGCCGCGACCGCGCACATCACCGACTTCCGCGAAACGCTTGAGAGATGCGCGCAGCTCGGCCAGCAATGCCTCGCCGCGAGTGCGCACGCGCGGCAGCAGCGCATCGCGCTCGATGATGCGCTGGACCGCGAGTCCCGCGGCACAGGCGGCGGTGTGGCCGGAAAAGGTATGGCCCGTCAGGATCGACCCGTGTGCCTCGACGATCGCCGCGGCAATGTCGCGCCGGAAAATTGTCGCGGCGAGCGGAATGTAGCCGCCGGCAAGCCCCTTGGCCACGGCGATGATGTCGGCGGCGACGCCCTCGTGCTCGAGCGCGCACCAGGTACCGCAACGGCCTGAGCCGCACATGACTTCATCGGCGATCAACAGCACTTCGTGGTGGTCGCACACATCGCGAATGGCCTGCGCGTATCCGGGCGGCGCCGGCACGACGCCGCCGGCCGCGCCGACGACCGGTTCGAACACGAAGGCCGCGACGTTCTCCGCACCCAGCGAACGGATGCATTCATCGAGCTCGCGCGCCAGCGCCGCAGTGAGATCCACGGGCGCGACGCCCTCGGGCGGCCGATAGGCATTGGCGGCGGAAACGAATGACACATCGAGGAGGCTTTGCACGAAGGGCTTGCGGCGCTCGGCGAAGCCGGACAAAGAGAGTGCGCCGAGCGTACTCCCGTGATAAGAGCGTTCGCGCGCGATGAAGCGACGCTTGCTCGCTCGGCCGCACGCCGTCCAGTACTGCAGCGCGACTTTCATCGAGCCCTCGATCGCCTCGGACCCGCTCGATGCGAACACGATCTGGCCAAACAACGGCCCGCAATGGCGCAGCATCAGCTCCGTCAACTGCTCGAGCGCATCGCTCGTGAACAGGTAACGATAGCCACAGGCCACTTGCGCGAGCTGCGCGGCGATTGCGGCGTTCACCTCGGAGTGGGCGTGTCCCAGGCTGAAAGCCGCCGGGCCACCGGATCCGTCGAGGTAGCGCTTGCCGCTGGCATCGAACAGGTAGCTTCCTTCGCCGCGCACGATGCGCGGCATGCCATCCAGTTCCCAGCCAATTGCGCGGCTCACGGCTATTGAAACTCTCCCCGGGCCGCATGATATACGGCGCCAGCCGGAGTTGCGCGCCGGCCAGCCCGGCGATGGAACCCCTCGTTTGCTCGCGCCCGCCGGCGTCTGACATCAAGCGCCGGCGTTCGTTCGCGCTCCAACGCGTTACTGCATTTTCATGTCAGCCGGACAGGCGCTGGCACGTTTTACCGGGTTATCATGAGCGCGCATGATGGCTGAAGATTCAGAGCTCTCCGTAAACGGCGCCCGCTGGCGCCGCAGGCCGTCGCGACGCGCATGGATCATCATTGCAATCGTCGCCATTATCGCCGTCATCGTGCTGATCATCCGGCACAGCCTCACGTCGGAGGCGGCTGCCGAGCAGGGACGCAACGGGCCGATGGCCGTGGCCACTGCCGTCGCCAGCACCGGTGACATCGACATACGCCTCCCGGCGCTCGGCACCGTCACGCCGCTGGCCACCGTGACGGTCAAGACGCAGATCAGCGGCCAGCTGCAGCAAATCGGTTTCAAGGAAGGCCAGCTCGTCAAGCGCGGCGACTTTCTTGCGCAAATCGACCCGCGTCCCTACCAGGCGGCGCTCGAGCAGGCGCAGGGAAGCCTGCGTCGCGACCAGGCCTTGCTCGCGAATGCGCGCGTCGACCTCACGCGCTACATCGACCTCGGCGCGAAGGGTTCGGTGGCCGAGCAGCAGGTCGCCACGCAGAAGTCGACCGTGCAACAACTCGAGGGCACGGTATCCACCGACGACGGACAAGTCGCCAACGCGCAACTCAATTTGCAGTATACGCACATCGTCTCGCCGGTCGCCGGCCGGGTCGGTTTGCGGCAGGTGGACCAGGGCAACTACGTGACACCCGGCGATGCCAACGGCATCGTCGTCGTCACGCAGCTGCAACCCGTGTCGGTGATTTTCCCGATGCCTGAAGACAAGCTGCCCGGCGTGCAGCAACGCCTCCACGACGGCGCCGTGCTCGCTGTCGAGGCCTATGACAAGGCGAACACGAAAAAACTGGCCGATGGCACGTTGCAGAGCGTCGACAACGTGATCGACCCCGCTACCGGCACGATCAAGATGCGCGCACAGTTCGACAACGAAGACGGCGCGCTGTTCGCGAACCAGTTCGTGAACATCCGCGTGCTGCAGGACGTGCTGAAGGACCAGGTCATCATCCCCATCGCAGCCGTGCAACATGGCGCGCCCGGCGGCGTGAACAGCACGTTCGTTTACCTCGTCGGTGCGGACAGCACCGTCAGCGTACATCCGGTCGTGCTCGGTGCCGCCGACGGCGAACGCGTGGCGGTTACGTCGGGGCTGCAGGCCGGCAATATCGTCGTGACCGAAGGCGGCGACCGCTTGCGCGACGGCGCGACCGTTATGCTGCCGCAGAATACGCCGGGCGCGGCTGCGGGCGCACCGGCGCCGGCAAAGGCCCCGCACCTACGCGGCGCGGGCGCGGGCGGTCACAAATGGGGTGGCAAGCGGCCAGGCGGCGGCGCACCGCCTTCATGACCGGCGGCGCGAGCGCGGCCGCACGGCGACGACAAAGATGAATCCCTCGCGCATTTTCATCCTGCGGCCGGTGGCCACCGCGTTGCTGATGATTGCGATCCTGCTCGTGGGTATCGTCGCCTATCTGCAGTTGCCGCTGTCAGCGCTCCCGGAAGTTGCGTACCCGACTATCCAGGTACAGACGTTCTATCCCGGCGCGAGCCCCGAGGTGATCACGTCGGCGATCACGGCGCCGCTGGAGAAGCAGTTCGGGCAGATGCCCGGGCTTGAGCAGATGTCCTCGACGAGCTCAGCGGGCGCGTCGGTGATCACGCTGCAGTTCGACCTGACCCTGGCCATCGACATCGCCGAACAGCAGGTGCAGGCCGCGATCAGTGCCGCGCAGAGCCTGGTGCCGCAGGACCTGCCGGCACCGCCGATCTACGCCAAGGTCAATCCTGCCGACGCGCCGGTGCTGACGCTTGGCCTGACTTCCAAGGTCATGCCGTTGACTGCGGTGCAGGATATGGCCGATACGCGCATCGCGCAGAAGATCGCGCAATTGCGCGGCGTCGGCGTCGTCAGCATCAGCGGCGGCCAGCGCCCGGCCGTGCGCGTGCTGGTGAATCCGCAGGCACTCGCGGCCTATGGATTGAATCTCGACGATTTGCGCACGACGATATCGGTGGCGAACCAGAACGGGCCGAAAGGCACGTTTGATGGACCGACGCGCGCGTACACGATCAACGCGAACGACCAGCTCAAGAGCGCCGTCGAGTTTGGGCAGATCGTCGTCGCCTATCGCAACTCCGCCGCGGTTCGGCTCAGCGACGTGGCGACGCTGGTGCAGGGCGCGGAAAACACCAAGCTCGGCGGCTGGATGAACAACACGCCGGCGCTCCTCATCAATGTGCAGCGCCAGCCCAACGCCAACGTTGTGGATGTCGTCAACAGCATCAAGGACCTGCTGCCGAGCTTGCAGGCCTCGCTCCCCGCGGGCGTCGAGGTGCAGGTGCTGACCGACCGCACGACGACGATCCGGGCTTCGATTCGCGACGTGCAGTTCGAACTGGTGCTGGCCGTGGCGCTGGTCGTGCTGGTGATTTTCCTGTTCCTGCGCAATGTTCCGGCGACCGTCATTCCAGCGCTGTCGGTACCGCTATCGCTGGTCGGCACTTTCGGCGTCATGTACCTGGCGCACTTCAGCTTGAACAACCTGTCGCTGATGGCGCTGACCATCGCCACCGGTTTTGTCGTCGACGATGCGATCGTCATGATCGAGAACATCGCGCGCTTCCTGGAGCAGGGAGACAAGCCGTTGGACGCTGCGCTGAAGGGCTCGAAGCAGATCGGCTTCACGATCATCTCGCTGACGGTCTCGCTGATCGCGGTGCTGATTCCGCTGCTGTTCATGCAGGATGTGGTTGGCCGCCTGTTCCGCGAGTTCGCGACGACGCTGGCCGTGACGATCCTGATCTCGGCCGTCGTTTCGCTGACGCTGGTGCCGATGATGTGCGCGCGACTGCTGCGCAGCCATTCGCGCGGCGAGACAGCCCCTGCGGCCGAAGTCGCTCCGGGGGCCGGAACGACGGGGTGGTACTCGCGGCTGCTCGATTGGTATGGACGTCGCCTGACATGGGTGCTCGATCACCAGCCGCTGACACTCGGCGTCGCCGTCGGCACGCTGGTACTGACAGCGCTGTTGTACATCGTCATCCCCAAGGGGTTTTTCCCGACGCAGGACACCGGCGTACTGCAGGGCGTTTCGGAAGCCACGCAGTCGGTGTCGTATGCAGCGATGGCCGAGCGCCAGCAGGCGCTCGGCGCGGCGATCCTAAAGGATGCCGATGTCGCCAGTCTCTCCTCTTTCATCGGCGTCGATGGGAGCAACGTCACGCTGAACAGCGGGCGGTTTCTCATCAACCTCAAGCCGCGCAGCGACCGCTCGAGCACGGCCGCCGAGATCGCAAGGCGCATCCAGAATGAAACCAACGCCGTCCCCGGCATCACGCTCTATCTGCAGCCGGTCCAGGACCTGACGCTCGATGCGACGATCAGCCGCACGCAATACCAGTTCACGCTGCAGGCCTCCGACACGGCGCTGCTGTCGACCTGGACGCCACAACTGGTGAACGCGCTACGCAACGCAGCCGAGTTTGCCGACGTGACCAGCAACCAGGAAGACGGCGGCCTCGCCGCATCGGTGACGATCGACCGCGACAGCGCGGCGCGCTTCGGCATCAGCGTCGGCACCGTCGACAACGCGCTGTACGACGCGTTCGGCCAGCGAATCGTGTCGACGATCTTCACGCAGGCGAACCAGTATCGCGTGATCCTCGAAGCCGACCCGGCGCTGCACGGCTCGCTTCAGTCGCTGGCTTCGATCTACGTGCCCTCGTCCGGCGGCGGACAGGTACCACTGACCTCGATCGCTTCGGTGCAGGAAGAAACGCGGCCGCTGCTGATCAATCACCAGGCGCAATTCCCGGCCAGCACCGTCTCATTCAATCTAGCACCGGGCGTTTCGCTCGGTGCGGGCGTCGACGCGGTCGTGCAGGCGGAGAAGACGGTGGGGCTTCCCGCCAGCATCAGCACGACTTTCCAGGGCGCGGCGCTCGCGTTCCGCAACAACCTCGGCAACGAACTGTGGCTGCTGCTCGCCGCGGTCGTCGTCATGTACATCGTGCTCGGGGTGTTGTACGAGAGCTTCATCCATCCGGTAACGATTCTCTCGACGCTGCCGTCCGCGGGCATCGGCGCGCTGCTGGCGTTGATGCTGTTTGGGCAGGACCTGACGATCATTGCACTGATCGGCATCATCCTGCTGATCGGCATCGTCAAGAAGAACGCGATCCTGATGATCGACTTTGCGATCCATGCGGAACGCCACGAGGGCAAGTCGCCGCGCGAGGCGATCTACCAGGCCTGCCTGCTGCGTTTCAGGCCAATCCTGATGACCACCGTCGCGGCGATGTTCGGCGCGATTCCGTTGATGCTCGGTACCGGAACAGGCTCGGAGCTGCGCCATCCTCTCGGTGTCAGCATAGTCGGCGGGCTCGCCGTCAGCCAGGTACTGACGCTATTCACGACGCCGGTGATCTACCTGTACTTCGATCGGCTTGGCCAGCGCATTCGCGAGCGGCGCGCCAGGCGCCTGGGTGGCGCACTGTCCGGTCACGGAGACAGCGCTGCATGAACCTGTCGGCGCCGTTCATCGCGCGCCCGGTAGCCACGACCTTGCTGACGTTCGGCGTGGCGCTCGCCGGCGCCGTGGCCTTCAGGCTGCTGCCGGTCGCACGGCTCCCGAAGATCGACGCCCCAGCCATCTTCGTTTCAGCGCAGATCCCGGGCGCGAGTCCCGAGGTCATGGCCAGCAGCGTGGCAACGCCACTCGAGCGGCATCTCGGCGCCATCGCCGATGTCGACGACATGACCTCGAGCAGCAGCGTCGGCAACACCAGTATCCAGTTGACCTTCGGACTCGATCGCGACATCGACGGCGCCGCTCGCGACGTTCAGGCGGCCATCGTCGCCGCGCACGCCGACCTGCCCTCGTCAATGACCCGCAACCCGAGCTATCGCAAGTTCAACAGCTCTACCTTCCCGGTGCTGCAGCTTGCGATGACCTCCAATGTGCTGACACAGGGACAGATTTTCGATGCCGCCGATGCCGTCGTGTCGCAGCGCCTGTCGCAGTTGAAGGGCGTCGGCAGCGTCGACGTCTCCGGTGGCGCGCTGCCGGCAGTGCGCGTCGAGCTCAATCCGTTGGCGCTGTCTAAGTACGGCATCGGCTTGCAGGATATCCGCGCCGCGATATCCAACGCCAACGCCAACGCGCCGAAGGGCGCGATCGAATCGGCGACGCTTCACTACCAGATCTACACCAACGACAACGCCCGCAGCGCCGCCGACTACCGTTCGTTGATCGTCGCGAATCGCAATGGCGCCACGGTGCGGCTGGGAGATGTCGCCATCGTCACGGATATCAATGATGGCGCGACCGAAAACATCCGCAACTACGGCGTGTACAACGGCAAGCCCGCGGTGCAGGTCCAGATCTACCAGCAACCTGACGCGAACATCATCGATGTCATCGATGCAGTCAAGGCGGAACTGCCGCTGCTGCAGAGAGAGATCGATCCGAAGATCGACCTCGCGGTGACCAACGACCGCTCAGTGACGATCCGCGCCTCGCTTCGTCAGGTCGAACGCACGCTGGTGTTGGCCGTGTTCATGGTGATCCTGGTCGTCTATGTGTTCCTGCGCAGCGCACGCGCCGCACTGATCCCCGCGGTCGTGGTGCCGGTGTCTCTGATCGGCACCTTCGGCGCGATGTACCTGCTGGGCTTCAGTCTCGACAATTTTTCACTGATGGCGTTGACCATCGCCACCGGATTTGTCGTCGAT
>JBEPVS010000015.1:0-23280 GCA_041690875.1 Gammaproteobacteria bacterium | reverse complement strand
GCGGCGATGGAACCAGCGCGGCCTGCTGTAACGCGTGCATCATCGGCAGCGCGTGCACGCCGGTGCGCGAGCTGTGCTCGTTCGCTTCGCCGATGCGCCGGTCGAGATCGTGTTCCGCGCGCGAGATGCGCGCGCGCAGCGTGTCATGCACGGCAAAGTAGCTGGTGCTTTCGTCGAGATGCGCGGCGACGTTCGCCATCGCGGCCATGCAATCCGACAGCAGCAGCAGGTCGGAGGCATCGAGCCCGATACCGCTGTCGAAGGACTTGCGCAGCCAGTGGTTCAACGGTTCGGACAAACGAATGCCATGGCGCGCCTCAGCCATCTTCGAGCTGCCCGACAGCGTGTGGCAGGCGCGGTACACCTCTTCCGTGAGCACGTGCGGCGCCGGATGCGGTTGCTCGCGCGTCAGCCAGTTGCGCACCGTGGCCACGTGCGCGGCGGCCTCGCGCGCATAGATTTCACGCAGCGCTACATCGCCATCGGCAGCCGCCGCCGCTTCAACCGCGGCCGCGCTGGCGGCAGCCGCTACCGTGGCGGCGTCGGCCGAAACGCCGGCCGGGGTCTGCTCGGGTTCTGCGGAGGCCGGTGCGGAATGCGCGAGCGTCGGCTGTGCAGGCGCAGTGCCGGGAGCAGCGCGACTCGGCGTTGATGCGTCGAAGATCGCGGCCGCCTCTTCCGGCGTCAGGCGTTTGGTGGCAGCCCAGCCCAGCGTCGCGTCATCCGAGAGCGGCGCAGCGGCCGGCGGCGCAGGCTCGCGCGTCGTGTCGGGGACCGACGCGGTGAACGCAGCGGCGAATGCTGCTTCCGCCGCGGACTCCGCCGCCGCAGCGGGCGTGGGGGCGGTATCAGGCAGGGATGTCGTGTCGCGTCCTGCCGCGAGCGCATGTGCACGCGCGACGAGTTGCGCTGCGGCTACCGGGTTCGAGGGCGGCTTGCCGATTTCATCGACGAGGCGCGGCAGCAATTCGACCGCGGCGCGCAGCGTACCGAGAATCTCGGCGGAACGCGCCTGCGTGCCATCCATGACACGATTGATCAGGTTCTCCATCGCCCAGGCGAATTCGCTGAGTTCGCGCGCGCCGACCATGCGTCCGCTGCCCTTGAGCGTATGGAAGGAGCGGCACACGGTAAGCAGCGCGGCCGCTTCGAGTGGGTTTTGATCCCAGACCGGGTACTGCTCGCGGATCCTCTCGAGCTCCTCGTGCGCTTCCTCGGCGAATAGCGCCAGCAGTTCCGGATCGGCAACCGCAACGCTGTCGGCCGGCGGCGCAGCGGTGAGCACAGGCGGCGCGCGCACGCGCCCGGTGCTGCCGGGATCGAGTGCCGCGCCGGGCAGCGTGTCGGCCTGCGGCGGCGGAATGCGCATCGTGCGCGCGTAATTGGCCGGGTTGACCGGCGCCACGGTCGGCACGAACTGCTCCGGTTCGCGCCCGAGCACTTCGAGGCAGGCCTGCGCATTGTCGAGCATGTACCAAGGGTCACTCCGGCCAGCCTGCAGCGTCTCGATGTAATACTCGAGGCTGACAACTGCGTCGGCCAGCCGATCGAGGTAGGCACCCGACAAGGCCCTGCCGCCCGGCTGCATGATGCGCTTGAGCTGCGTTGTGATCGCATCGATGACATCGACGGCGCGGCCCTTGCCGAGCATCAGCAATCCGGCCTTGATGCCGCGCATCAGCTCGACCCAAGAATCGAATCCGGCCGCATCGAGCGTGCCGCTGACATTCTGCGCGATGCTTTCCTTGACGCGCGCCAGGTTGACGACGCATTCGCGCAGCACGGCGCCCTGCACCTGCTGGAAATCCTGGTCGGAGGCGTCGCCCGCCTCGTCGCCCTCGCCCGCGGCCTTAGCGTCGGCGCGCGGCGGCTTTGGCAGGATCAGCCCGACGAGCTCGCTGTCGAGGTGATCCTCGACGGTGATCAGCGTCGCGGCAACCTTCACCAGTGTCGCTTCATCGGCATTTTCACGGCCCGCGACCACAGCTTCGAGGCGCGCATTCGCTTCCTGCACGCGCGCGCGCAGTTCGCCGAGTCCGAGCACCCCGAGCGTGTCGCCGATCTTGCGCAGCATCTCGATTTGCGGCGAGAGCTCCTCGACCTGGCCGCCGCCCCGGCGCACGAAAATGTCGAGCACATCTTTAACGCGCGTCAGGTCTTCGCGGATCGCAGCCGCGACGGTGTGCATCAGCTTGACCGACGGCGCCGAAAGATTCTCGCGTTCCTGTTCGATGCCCTCATCGACCGGCAGCAGTTCGTTCAGGCGGAACGAGGCGCGCACGGCCGCGACGCGCGGCCCGGCGGTCGTCGAGCGCGCAACGTAGTAGAGGAGGTTGTTCAGTAATTCGATCGGCGGGGTCTGCGCGTAGCGCACTTCACCGATTTCATGCAGCCGCTTGATCTCGCGGTCGGCGAGCCCGAGCAGGCGCTTGATCGTCACGCTGCTCTCGACGCCGCGCTCGCGCAGGGCCTCGAGCAGTGCGCCAACGACCCACCACAACTGGAACACGCACTGCTGTGTCGCGACCTGTTCGAGCCGCGTCGCGACGGTGGCGAGGATCTCGAGGTTTTGTTCGAGCCGTTCGCCGCGAATCCAGCCAACGAGTCCCGACTGGAAGCGCGAGCGCAGCCGCCGCGCCCACTGCGCGGGCGACAGCGGCGCCTCGCCCGGCGCCGGTGAGGTGGGCTGCGCCTGGCGATCAGATTTCAGATTCAACAGCAGCAGCGTGCCTTCCGACAGCAGCGAACTGCCGCGCACGGCGCGCAGGTCGTTAAGCAGCGGCAGCAACACCAGCGCCAGGTCGCGTCCGCCCGCGAGCACGCGCTCGAGATAGCCCGGGAGCTGCACCATCGCGCGCATCAGCGCATCGAGCGACTCGGACTGGCTCTTCGTTTCGCCGCGCGCGCTGATCAGGTAGCGCGCGACCTGCTCCATTTCTTCCGCCAGCAGCGCGGCGCCATAGATCTCCAGCACGCGCAGCGCGCCCTGCACCTGGTGCAGTTCGAAGCTGCAGCGTTCGAGCAGCGCGCTGTTGGCCGGCTGCTCGACATGCGTCTCGAGCGCGGTGCGCGCATCGGCCAGCGCGACGCTGATCTCGCGCGCGGCCTGTTGCATCGTCTGCGTGGCAAGTTCCGTCATGGCAGCCTGTGTGTTACCTCAGGCACCCAGCAGTTTCTTCAGCCGCGCCTGGCTGGCATCGACTTTGGCCGCGTCCGAGGCTCCGCCACTCGCGCCGGGCGAAGCCGCAGCGCGGGCCGCTGCGATAGCGGGCAGGCGGAAACCGGCCACCGACTTGCGCAACGCCGCGGCGAGCTCGGCCATTTTCAGGATCCCCTGCGCGGTCGCCTGCGTGCTCTCGGAAGTCTGCGTGCTCACCTCGCGCAGCACCTGCGTGTTGCGGGCGATGTTCTGCGCCGCCGCCGACTGGCTGCGCGCACTGACTGAAATGTTCTGTACCAGGCTCGCGATCTGGTTCGACACCTGCTCGATTTCCGTCAGCGCCGCGCCGGCATTCTCGGCCAGCAATGCGCCGCCGACGACGTCGGTGGTGCTGCGCTCCATCGATACCACGGCCTCGTTGGTGTCGGTCTGGATCGTGCGCACCAGCACGTCGATCTGCTTGGTCGCAGTGGCGGCGCGCTCGGCCAGGCGCTGCACTTCATCGGCGACCACGGCGAAACCGCGGCCCGCTTCACCGGCCATCGAGGCCTGGATCGAGGCGTTGAGCGCCAGGATGTTGGTCTGTTCGGCGATGTCGCTGATCAGCTCGACGGTATTGCCGATTTCCTGCGAGCTTTCGCCCAGCCGCTTGATGCGCTTGCTGGTCTCCTGGATCGTTTCGCGGATCGTGTTCATGCCATCGATCGTGCGCCGCACCGCCTCGCCGCCCTTGTGCGCGACGTCGACCGAGTGCCGCGCCACATCGGCGGCACGCTCGGCGTTGCCGGAAACTTCTTCGGTCGACGAGGCCATGGCGGCAATGGATTCGGTGGCGGATGCGATCTGCTTCGTCTGCACGCCGCTGGCCTTGCCGAGTTGCGCGCCGAGCGCCTGCGTCTGGCGCGCCGAGGCATCGACCTGCATCGCCGAGGCATTGATCGTGGCGACGAGCTTGCGCAGCGCCTCGACCGCGTAGTTGACCGAGTCGGCGATCGCGCCGGTGATGTCTTCGGTGACAGTCGCCTGCACGGTCAGGTCGCCGTCGGCGAGGCTTGCCATTTCGTCGAGAAGTTTCAGGATCGAGCGCTGGTTGCGCTCGTTCTCCTGGCGCTGCGCGGCCGTGGCCTGCAGCTGGCGCTCCGCCGCCCGCCGCAGCGCCCCGAGCTGGATCAGCAGGAATGTGAGCGGCACCAGCGCCAGCAGCACCAGCGCGGCGCCGACCATGCCGAGCGCGCCCGCACCACCGGCGGTGAACCATGCGATTGCGCCCAGCAGCAGCAGCGCCGCGGTCGCCATTGTCAGCCGGCGCAGCAGCCGCGTGTCGATGAGATCGTCGGCGTTCAAGCCGAAGCCGCCGTGAATACCGGGTCTTCGAGGAGCTTGCGCAGGCTCAGCACCGGAAGTTGTTCCTGCTCGTGGCGGAACGAGCCTGCCAGATACTGCTTGCACTGCACGATCGTCGTCGGCACTTCGACATTGAATGCGCCTTCGTTGAAGCGCCGGAAACCGAGCACTTCATCGACCACGAGCCCCGCCGGCACATCGCGATGGTTGACGACGAGGATGCGCGTCATCCGCGAGATCGGCGTTGCGCCGCCGCCGAGGAACTGACGCAGGTCGATGATCGGATACAGCTGGCCGCGGATATTGGCGAGGCCCAGCACCCAGCCGCGGGCGCCGGGCACGCGCGTCAGCGGCGAAGGAATGCCAAGTACTTCGCGCGCTTCCTCGCGCGCGACGAGATACATTTCGCCGGCCATGCGAACCGCCACACCGACCCACTCCGCGCCGGCTGCGCCCGGTGCCTCGGGACTCGCCGTCGCGCCGCGGCCGCGCCGTTCGAGCTCCGCGAGAAGTTCGTACGGCCGATCGCGCAGTGCCCTTAACGAAGCGCTGGCCAACATCGTCAAGCGGCGAGCGCGGCTTGCGCCTTCTCGACCAGCTGGTCCATCGATACCGGCTTGACCATGTAATCCACGGCGCCCTGGCGCAGTCCCCAGATGCGATCGGTTTCCTGTCCCTTCGACGTGACCATGACGATCGGAATCTCGCGCGTGTCCGGATCGTTCGAGAGCGTGCGCGTGGCCTGGTAACCGTTGACGCCCGGCATGACGATGTCCATGAAAATGAGGTCGGGATGCATCTGGCGCGCGAGTCGGATGCCTTCCTCGCCGTCGCCCGCGACTGCGGTGCGGTATCCATGCCGTTCGAGTGCTTTCTTCATGACGTGCACTTCGGTGGGCGAATCGTCGACAATGAGAATCAGCGCCATGGACTATCTCCCGATCTGCGCTTCAATGGCGCCGAGCAGTTCGTCCTTGGTGAAGGGCTTGGTCAGGTAATGCTCGGAGCCGACGATGCGGCCGCGGGCACGGTCGAACAGGCCGTCCTTGGAGGACAGCATGATGACGGGAATCGTGCGGAACACCTTGTTGTGCTTGATCAGTGCACAGGTCTGGTAGCCATCGAGCCGCGGCATCATGATGTCGACGAACACGATGTCGGGCTGGTGGTCGGCGATCTTGGTGAGCGCATCGAACCCGTCGACGGCCGTGAATACCTCGCAACCCTCCTTGGCCAGGAGGGTCTCAGCCGTGCGCCGGATGGTCTTGCTGTCATCGATGACCAGCACCTTCAGGCCACGGAACGGCGAGGCAGCGTCGTTCAAGTCCGGCTCACTCCTTTGGGCATTGATTTCCATGGTCGTACACCTGTAGGCGGTTGCGCTGTGACCTGCGCGACGCCCCCGGAAGATTTGATCTTTTTAACATATCGGCACTCCTCCGGCTATGCCACCTGCGTCACGTTTTGAGCACTCCGGAACCGCCCGCGGCGACATAATTTAGGTAGCGAACATGAACACGCCCGCAAGGCTCCTGGTGGTGATGGATCCGATCGATCACATCAAGTACCAGAAGGATACGACGCTCGCGCTGCTGCTGGCGGCGCGCGCGCACGGCTATGCGCTGCACTACGCAGAAATGCAGGACTTGCGCCTGCGCGACGGAGTTGCCGAAGTCAGCGCGCGCGCGCTCGAAGTCCGCGCCGATCCGCAGCACTGGCACACGCTCGGCCCGGGCGCGGTCGAAGCGCTTGGCGATTTCGATGTCGTGCTGATGCGCAAAGACCCGCCATTTGACACCGAGTATATCTACGCGACCTACATCCTCGAGCGTGCCGAGCTCGCCGGCGCGCTGGTCGTGAACCGGCCGCGGGGCCTGCGCGACATGAACGAAAAGGTCTACACGGCCTGGTTCCCGCAGTGCTGCGCGCCAACGCTGGTCACACGTGATATGCAGCAGATGACTGAGTTCGCTGCAAGGCACGGCACGATCGTGTGCAAGCCGCTGGATGGCATGGGCGGACGATCCATCTTCGTGCTCGCGCCAGGCGACAAGAACGCGGGTGTCGTCTTCGAAACGCTGACCGACTACGGCCAGCGCTTCGCGATCGCGCAGAAATACCTGCCCGAGATCGCCGTGAGCGGCGATGCGCGCGTGCTGCTCGTCGATGGCGAGCCGCTCCCGTATGCGTTGGCGCGCATCCCGAGCGCTCAGGACCATCGTGGCAACCTCGCCGCCGGCGCGAAGGGAGTCGCGAGGCCGCTGAATGAGCGCGATCGCTGGCTCGCGGCGCAGATTGGACCCGCGATGCGTGCCGCCGGCATGCTGTTCGTCGGGCTGGATGTGATCGGCGGTTTCGTCACGGAAATCAACGTCACCAGCCCCACCGGCGTGCGCGAGTTGCACGCGCAGTTCGGGGTCGACGCCGCCGACCTGCTGCTGCAGGCGATCGACAAGCGGCTTGGCGCCGCAACGGCGGCGGGGCCGCAGGTCAAACACGCGACGTGAGCGCCGCCGCACCGCAAATGCACACCACGCTTCGCGGCCTGAAGGGGGCCGGCGAAGGCGGCGCACCAGTGCGCGAGCGGCTCACCACAATGCTGTTCATGGCCGCCATCGCCCACGCGATCGTGATCCTGGGACTCACCTTCAGCGCCGGCGACCGCGCACCGGCCGCGCCCGGCATGGAAGTGCTGCTGGTCAACGACGATTTGCCGACCGCGAACCGCAACGACAAGGCGGCCTACCTGGCGCAACGCACGCAGCTCGGCGCGGGCAACACGCACACGTCCAGCACTCGCAGCCCCGCTTCGCACCGCGCCAACCGGCCGGCGCCCAACGCGTCCATTGCTCGCGGCGCCTACGCCCAAGCTGCGACCGAGGGGCGCGCCGGCGAGGAGGTCGCGCTGCACACGAGCGCGCCCTCCCCGGTCATTCGCTGGCTCGGCGATACGCCAACGCCCGCGGCGCCCTCCGCGAGCGCGGCGCCCACCGATACCCAACTGGGTGAATTCCAGGGGCGTGGCGACGCGACGGAATTGGTGCTGCGCGGCGACCCGAAGGCTGGACAATGGATCAGCCCCGACACGCGTTCATCGAAACTCGCGCCCTACCTCGACGCCTGGCGGCGCAAAGTCGAACGGGTCGGCACGCTGAATTTCCCGTCGGCGGCGCGCCGTGCAGACCTGTCCGGGAGCCCAGTCATCGAAGTGGCGCTGGGTGCCGACGGTGCGCTGGTGTCCGCAACAATACGCCGCGGCAGCGGACACCCGGAGATCGACCAGGCGGCCCTGCAGATCTTGAAGCTCGCCAGCCCCTTCGAGCCGTTTCCGGCCGACCTTGCCCATGACTACAGGACGCTGCGCTTTGCCTACCAATGGGAGTTCCTGGGCGGCCAACTCGATGCCGGCAGCGTGACCACGGGCGCAAACGCGGGCCGCAACCCTTGAGGGAGCCGCCGGGCGCCCCCATACTGCATGCCATGGCCGACTCGAACTCCACGATGAACTCCCTGGCCAACAACCTGCTGGTTGCCATGCCCTCGCTGGCCGACGGGCATTTCGCCCAAAGCGTCACGCTGGTCTGCGAGCACAGCGACAAGGGCGCGCTGGGCATCGTGCTGAACAAGCCGCTGGAAATGAAGCTCGGCGACGTGCTGGCGCAGATGAAGCTCGATCCCTCCGATACAAAGACCAGCGAACTACCTGTACTTCGTGGTGGACCTGTGCATACAGATCGCGGATTCGTGCTGCACCGGCCTGGCGGCAGCTGGGATTCCACGCACAAGATCTCCGACCAGGTGCAGGTCACGACCTCGCGCGACGTGCTCGCTGCCATCGCGCGCGGCGAAGGTCCGCGCGATGCCTTCATCGCGCTGGGCTACGCCGGCTGGGAACCGGGCCAGCTCGAGCAGGAAATCCTCGACAACGCCTGGCTCTCGCTTCCAATCAATGAACAGCTGATCTACGAGGTGCCGTTCGAGCAGCGCTGGCAGGCAGCCTGGCAGATGCTCGGCGTGCACAGCTCGAGCGTCAGCCTGGTGGCGGGCCACGCCTGAACCCACCTGAGAACCAATCCGGCGCACTCGGCGGGTTCCGCGGTTCGGCAATCTGTTTCGATTTTGGCTTGCGCCGGATAGGCGTTGCCTCTGGCGACACTGTGACGCGCACGGCCGCACCGTTGAAAGCCATCAGTCACGGCGATCGCGAACCGGATTGGCCGGCGATCGAACGGCTCATCGCCGACTACCGGCCCGCGATTCTGGTCGTGGGCTACCCTTATAATGAGGACGGGACCGCGGGTTCGATGGCCGCCGCCGCCAGTGCCTTCGCAGCGGCGCTCACGCAGCGCTTCGGACTCGATGTGGCGCGCGTCGATGAACGCTATTCCTCGCAGGAAGCAGCCGCGGAACTGAAACAGCGGCGAGCCGCGGGTACGCGGCGCAGGCGCGTGCAGCGCGCCGATGTCGACAGCGTCGCGGCCGCAATCATCCTCGAGCGCTGGCTGACGGGGGAGAGTTGAATTCATGTTGAACCAGCGACGCGCGGACGGAACGCTACGCCACCTGATCACGCTCGAAGGGCTCACGCGCGCCGAACTCGACGGGCTGCTCGATGCTTCGCAGCGCTACGTGTGCGAAATCGGCGCGCGGCCGCCGATGAACCGGGCGCTCGAGGGCGTCACGCTCGGGAACCTGTTCACCGAACCCTCGACTCGAACGCGCGTCTCGTTCGAACTCGCGGCGCGCCGCCTCGGCGCGGAAGTCATCAATCTGGAAGTGCAGCTGTCCTCGCGCGCCAAGGGCGAGACGATGCTTGATACGATCCACACGCTCGAATCGCTCCACTTCGATGGTTTCGTGATCCGCGATTCGGAACCCGGCGTGGTGGCGCACGTGGCCGCGAACGTCGCGCCGCACGTCAGCGTGTTCTCCGCCGGCGAGGCCCACCTGTCGCATCCGACGCAAGGACTGCTCGATGCGCTGACAGTACGCCAGCACAAGGGCTCTCGCTTCGAATCGCTGTGCATCGCCATTGTCGGAGACATCCGGCATTCGCGCGTCGCGCGCTCGGCCTACGAAGTGTTCACCGGATTGGGCGTCGGCGAGCTGCGGCTGATCGCGCCGCCGGCGCTGATGCCTGCGACCGGAGAATTTCCGGCCGGCGCTCGCTTTGCCACTCCCGAGCAGGGCCTGGCCGGCGCCGACGTTGTCATGATGCTGCGCATCCAGAAAGAGCGCATGGCGCAGGCCGATATTCCGGACGGCGCGGAATACTTCGCGCGCTACGGCCTGACAGTGTCGCGCCTGCGACTTGCGAAGCCGGACGCGATCGTCATGCATCCGCAACCGATGAACCGCGGCGTCGAGATCGACTCCACGGTCGCCGACGGCGCGCAATCGGTGATCCGCGACCAGGTGCGCAACGGCGTTGCCGTACGCATGGCTGTGCTGGAATCATTGCTGCGAGCGCGCACGGTGCGCGCGTGAGCGCGGCCCAAGCGGCCGCAACGGCCGCGGCCCCGCGCGCACATCGCGGCACGATTTTCGTCGAGGATGGCCGGGTACTGCAGCACACGGCGGCCGAGGCACAGCAGCACATCCTGCGCCTCGCGGCCCCGCGCACCGCGCAATATGCGCAACCCGGCAGCTTCGTGCACCTGCGCTGCGACAGCGCGCTGCCGATGCGGCGACCGCTGTCGATCATGCGCGCTTCAGGCGAAGCAGGCTGGATCGACGTGCTCTTCAAAGTGATCGGTGCCGGTACGGCCGCACTCGCGCGAGCATCGCCTGGCGAGACCTTGAGCTTGTTGGGGCCCATTGGTCGCGGCTTTACCGTGCATCCTGCGAGGCCACGCATCCTCGCAATTGGCGGCGGCGTCGGCATTCCGCCGATGGTGTTCCTCGCAGAAAGCCTGCTCAGCGACCCACGCGCCGCCTGGAAACCACTGGTACTGATGGGTTCGGAAATTCCGTTTCCGTTCCGCGCACGTCCCTCGCGCGTGCTCGTGCCCGCCGCACCGGCCGAAGCGATCGCGTGCATGCCGCTGCTCGATGAATGGGGCGTGCCCTCGAGGCTCGCCAGCGGCAGCGGTTTCGCCGGCTGCTTCGACGGTTTCGTCACGGAACTCGCGGCGCAGTGGCTCGCGGCACTCTCAGATGCCGAACGCGCCGAAGTGGAAATATTTGCCTGCGGTCCGACGCCGATGCTGGCGGCCACCGCTGCGCTGGCGCGGCATTTCTCGCTCCCCTGCCAGGTCTCGCTCGAGGAATTCATGGCCTGCGCGGTCGGCGGCTGCGCCGGTTGTGCGGTCGAGGTGCACACGCCCAGTGGACGCGCGATGAAACGCGTCTGCGTCGACGGGCCGGTTTTCGAGGCGCAAACCGTTTTCCCCTGAGGGCGCGCCGCGAGTGCTGCCGCACGCTGATTCCAGTCCATTTGGGCGCCTTCGGGGGTCGCTTTTGTGCTAGTGTTGGGGATCCCCCACAGGTGGAATCGATCTTGGCGAAGCCCAACTACCGTCACCAGAAGAAGCAGAAGGAAGAGGCCCGCAAGCTCCGCCAGGCTGAAAAGCAGAACCGCCGCATGGCGGCCCGCCAGGAAGCCAACGGTACCGACGCAGCGGCCCCCTCCGACGAAACCGCCGCGCCCGCATCCCCAGCCGACGCTGCGCAGGCCACGTCGTGAAGTTGACCTCACGCAAAGTGCCCACGTTCGGCGAGCAGCGCCGTGCCGGCCGGCAGAACGACCGCCTGCAGGCGCCGGCGATGCGCGCTCGCTACGCGACGATCGGCAAGCTGCAGATCGACCTGAGTTTCAGCGGCAGCAGCCGCCCGCCGCCCTCGCCCCAATCGCACAGCTACTACCCGCCGGCGCGCGCGTTTTTCCGCTTTGCCTGCCCTTGTTCAGAATGCGACGGCGAATTCGACCTCAGCGGCCAGGTCGACGAACTGGCCGAGGTGAAGCGTCCGTCTGCGCGCACCGCATCCGGACGCATGAGCTGCGAGGGCGTGCACTTTCGCGAGCGCGCCAGCGCGACGCCCTGCCCGATGGGGCTCAACTGGCGGTTGGTCATCGTCCGATCCGACTGACGTCGGCCTTGCGTGGCCGATTGCCGGGCGCGGGCAACATTGCGTTTTGGCCTGTGCTAGACTCCCGCCCGATCGTCTTACGTCCGTGTATCGCTTGAGCGCCTCATTTGGCGCGCTGAGCCCGAGCCGAACTTTCTCGATCAGGTGACAGGATCATTGGTTCGATGGCCCGCGGGAGACGATCTCCTCTGACCTCTTCCGAGTTCCTGCCGTGTAATAAAGGCGCAGGTTGGCAAGTCAATTGCTGCAGCCGGCCTGTTTTGAGTTTGGAGAGTGTCTATTTATGGCCAAGATTTACGTGGGCAACCTGCCCTTCACTGCTACGGAAGCGGAAGTCCGCACCCTGTTCTCCGAGCACGGCACGGTTGAGTCCGTGTCGCTGCCGACCGACCGTGAAACCGGCCGGCCGCGCGGCTTCGGGTTCGTTGAGATGAGCCAGGCCGATTCGGCCCGGGCGATCCAGAACCTGAACGGCAAGGAATTGGGCGGGCGCCCGTTGCGCGTCAACGAAGCCCAGGACAAGCCCCGCACCGGCGGCGGCGGCGGCGGCGGCGGCGGCTATCGCGGTGGCGGCGGTGGTGGCGGTGGTGGTGGCTATCGCGGCGGTGGCGGTGGCGGCGGTGGTAGCGGCGGCGGCGGTGGCCGCTGGTAAATCACCAGCAAGAAAATTCAGCCACTGGCTGATGCGAAAAAGCCCGGGTTTTCCCGGGCTTTTTTTTTGCGCACGCGCAGTGGCGGGTGCCCTAACCGAAGTTGATCTTGGTCTCGAGATTGCTGCGCGAGTCGGCGTTGCTGAGCGCCTCTTCGAGTGAGATGCGATTGTCCTTGTAGAGCTTGAGCAGCGCGACATCGAAGCTCTGGATGCCGCGCTCGCTGCTCGCGGCGATCGCTTCCTTGATGCCGATGACATCGCCGCGCTTGACCAGCTCGGCAATGTGCGGCGTGTTGAGCATGACTTCGACCGCTGCGACGCGGCGGTTGTCCTTTCCGAGCACCAGGCGCTGCGCCAGCACCGCGCGCAGGTACTGCGACAGGTCGAGCGTGACCTGCTTCTGCTGCTCATGCGTAAACATGTTGATGATGCGATCGAGCGTCTCGGCGCAGTTGTTGGCATGCAGGGTGGCCATTACCAGGTGACCGGTGCCCGCCAGGCTGATGGCGGCCATCATGCTCTCGCGGTCGCGGATTTCGCCGATCAGGATCACGTCGGGCGCCGCGCGCATGACGCCGCGCAGCGCGCGCTCATAGCTCTTCGTGTCGAGGCCGACCTCGCGCTGGTTGACGATCGAACGCTTGTTCGCGTGCAGGAATTCGATCGGGTCCTCGATCGTGACGATATGATCGGAGCTGGTTTCATTGCGGTGGTTGATCATCGCCGCCAGCGTCGTCGACTTGCCCGAGCCCGTAGCGCCGACCATCAGGATCAGCCCGCGCCGCTGCATGATCAGGTCGCGCAGCACTTCCGGTAGCCCGAGCTGGTCGAGCTTGGGCATGTCGGCGGTGATGTAGCGCAGCACCATCGCCGGATAACCGCGCTGGTAGAAAACGGCCACGCGGAAGCGCCCGAGTCCGGGCTCCGAGATCGCGAAGTCGATCTCCAGTTCGCGCTGGAAATATTCGATCTGCTCGGGATTCATCACGCCGAAGGCCGCCGAACGCACCGCCTCGGGTGTCAGCACCTGTTTGTTCACCGGCATGATCTGCCCTTCGATCTTGATCTTGATCGGGGCGTTGCAGGTAAAGAACAGGTCGGAGGCGTGTCGCTCGACCATCAGGTTGAACAGCGGTTTCGTATTGAGCACCGGCTGCGGGCCGCTGCCGGAAATCTTCAAGTCGGCCTCGTCATCCATGCGCGCCGGTCCAGCCTTCACAGGACGCGGCCTTGCTCGTCTTCGTCGACGATCGCCAGGTCGCCGTCGCCTTCGACGGGTTTGTTCTCGCGCTTGCTCTCGAGCTTGACGCGCAATCGCAGCTCATTCTTTGAGTCGGCATTGCGCAGCGCATCTTCATAGGAAATCATGCCCTTTTCGTACAGGTCAAAGAGCGCCTGGTCGAAGGTGTTCATGCCGAGGCGCGTCGAGCGGCCCATGACTTCCTTGATCTTGGATACGTCGCCGCGGAAGATCAGGTCCTGGATCAGCGGAGAATTGAGCATGATCTCCATCGCTGCGATGCGGCCGCTGCCCGTGTCGCGCGGAATCAGGCGCTGTGAAATCAACGCGCGCACGTTCAGCGACAAGTCCATGAGCAGCTGCTCGCGCCGCTCCTCGCTGAAAAAGTTGATGATGCGGTCGAGCGCCTGGTTGGAGCTGTTGGCGTGGAGCGTGGCCAGCACCAGGTGGCCCGTCTCGGCGAACTGGATGCCGTATTCCATCGTCTCGCGGTCGCGGATCTCGCCTATAAGGATCACATCGGGCGCCTGGCGCAACGTGTTCTTCAGTGCCGCGTGCCAGGACTCGGTATCGACGCCGACTTCGCGGTGCGTGATCACGCAGCCGCGGTGCGGATGCACGTACTCCACCGGGTCTTCGATGGTGACGATGTGGCCGCGGGTTTTCTCGTTGCGGTAGCCGACCATCGAGGCCAGCGTCGTCGACTTGCCCGAGCCCGTACCGCCGACAATGATCACCAGGCCACGCTTGGAGAGCACGACTTCCTTCAGGATCGACGGCAGGTCGAGTTCCTCGAAGGTCGGAATCTTCGCATTGATCGTGCGGATCACGCATCCGGTGCAGCCCTGCTGCACAAAGGCGCTGACGCGGAAGCGGCCGATGCCGGGTGGCGAGATCGCGAAGTTGCATTCCTTGGTGGCGTCGAATTCCTTCGTCTGACGGTCGCTCATGATCGAACGCACCAGCACGGCCGACTGCTCGGCGCTCAGCGCGCGATCCATCTGCGGTCGCACCTCGCCGTCGACCTTGATGGCCGGCGGGAAACCCGCGGTGATGAACAGGTCGGAGCCGGCCCGCTCCACCGTACGGCGGAGGAGATCTTGCATCAGCTTGATGGCTTGTTCGCGATCCACGGCGGAATCCTCGCAGCGCAGCGCTGGTTAGAGCGCGTCCTTGTTCGAAGCCTTGTAGCGCGCTTCTTCCTTGCTGACATGGCCCTTGCTGACCATCTCAGCCAGGCACTGGTCGAGCGTCTGCATGCCGGAAGCACCGCCGGTCTGGATCGATGAGTACATCTGCGCAATCTTGCCTTCGCGGATCAGATTGCGGATCGCCGGCGTGCCGATCATGATCTCGTGCGCCGCAATGCGGCCGCCGCCGTTGCGCTTGAGCAGCGTCTGCGAGATTACCGCACGGAGCGATTCGGACAGCATCGATCGCACCATTTCCTTTTCCTCGCCTGGGAACACGTCGACCACGCGGTCGATGGTCTTGGCGGCCGAGCTGGTGTGCAGCGTACCGAACACGAGGTGGCCGGTTTCGGCGGCGGTGAGCGCCAGGCGGATCGTCTCCAGATCGCGCATTTCGCCGACCAATATGATGTCGGGGTCTTCGCGCAGCGCCGAACGGAGCGCCTCGCTGAAGCCCATGGTGTCGCGCTTGACCTCGCGCTGGTTGATGAGGCAACGCTTGCACTCGTGCACAAACTCGATCGGGTCTTCGATCGTGAGGACGTGGTCGGGGCGGTTGTCGTTGCAGTGATCGATCATGCCGGCGAGCGTGGTCGACTTGCCCGAACCGGTCGGTCCGGTCACGAGCACGAGGCCGCGAGGCAACATGCACAGGTCGCGGAAGATTTTCGGCGCCTGCAGTTCATCGAGGCTGAGGATCGTCGAGGGAATGTTGCGGAACACGGCGCCGGCGCCGCGGTTCTGGTTGAAGGCGTTGACGCGGAAGCGGGCAAGCTTTGGAATCTCGAAGGAAAAGTCCGTCTCGAAAAACTCTTCGTAGGTCTTGCGCTGCTTGTCGTTCATGATGTCATACACCATGCCGTGCACTTCCTTGTGGGTCAGTGCGGGCATGTTGATACGCTTCACGTCGCCGTCAACGCGGATCATCGGCGGTACGCCCGCCGAAAGGTGCAGGTCTGAGGCGTTGTTCTTGACGGCAAACGCCAGAAGCTGTGCGATATCGACCGCCATCAGGATTCCTCGTGAAGCTCGGGCGCTGCGGAACTAAAGGGCCTGCGGAGTATAACGGAGGGCATCGGTCGTCAATATGTTAATCGGTCCGCAGAATTCAGCACTCGCCGCTAGCTTAATCGCAAGGCTTCGCTCAGTGCGCGAGCGCATTGGCACGGCGGCCCGGGCGGCGGGCAGAACTGAGGAATCCGTCACGCTCCTGGCCGTCAGCAAGGGCCAGGAAGCGCCCGCGGTGCGCGCACTTTCGCAACTCGGCGTCGAACACTTCGGCGAAAGCTACTTGCAGGAAGCCGGTCCCAAGCTCGACTCGCTGGCCGGACTCGAACTGTGCTGGCACTTCATCGGTCGCGTGCAGGCGAACAAGACACGGAGCGTCGCCGAGCGCTTCGCGTGGGTGCACGGCGTCGATCGAGTGCGCATAGCCGAGCGCCTCGCTGCCCAACGCCCCGCGCTGGCGCCGCTGCTCAACGTCTGCATCCAGGTGAAACTGGCCGCTGACGAGACAAAGGGCGGTGCAGACGCCGCCGAGACGCGTGAACTCGCCGGTGTAATTGCGGCATTGCCGCGCCTCAGGCTGCGCGGATTGATGTGCATGCTGCCGGACGGGCTGGACACTGCCATGCAACGCGAACGCTTTGGCGGCGTGCGCGAACTGTACGAGCAGCTGCGGCGCGAAGGCGCCGCGCTCGACACGCTGTCGATGGGCATGAGCGGCGATTTCGAAGCCGCGATCGCCGCGGGCTCGACGATGGTTCGCATCGGCACGGCGGTGTTCGGCGCGCGCAACACGCGCATAACGTAGAATGCCAAGGGCCTGTTCCCGCTTAGGACATCGATGCGTTGCTGCTCAAAATGCTTTCAGACAAGGCGCGAGGCGCGGTGAATCCGGCCCCACAGATCGGTTTTTTGGGCGGCGGCAACATGGCGCGGGCCATGATCCATGGACTTTTACAGCAGGGCCTGGCCGGTGCGAACGTGCGCGTCGGCGAACCGCTGGCGGCGCCGCGCGAGGCGCTGCGGCGTGACTTCGGCGTCATCGCAACGGCGGACAACGCCGCGGCGGTACGCGGCGCAGATCTCGTCGTGCTGGCGGTCAAGCCGCAATTTGCGATCGCCCTGCTGACGGAGCTCTGTCCAGTGCTAGCGCAGGGCCGCACGCTGCTGCTGTCGATCGCCGCGGGATTGCGCGTCGCCGATCTCGCGCGCTGCTGCTCGACGCTGCCGATCGTGCGAGCAATGCCCAACCGCGCCGCGCTCGTCGGCATGGGCGCGGCCGCGCTGTACGCGCCTGCCGCAATCGACGCGACGCAGCGCGCGCTGGCCGAGGAGGTTTGCGCGGCAGCCGGCAGCATCGTGTGGGTGCAACGCGAGGACGACCTGGACATCGTGACGGCGCTGTCCGGGAGCGGTCCCGCCTATTTCTTCCAGCTCGCCGAGCACATGGCCGCCGCCGCTGTCGCCGAAGGGCTCGATGCAGCCACGGCGGAACGGCTGGCACGCCAGACGCTGCGCGGCGCCGGGGCGCTGGCCGGAGGCGAGACGAGCCTTGCGGCGGAGCGCGAAGCGGTCACCAGCAAGGGCGGCACAACGGCCGCGGCGCTGGCGGCGCTCAAGACCGGCGGTTTCGAACGGCTGGTCGGCGCCGCCGTCGCGGCCGCGAGGGAGCGCAGTGCCGAACTCTCCACGCAATTCGGCTCATCGTCGGGCGCCGCGCCCCGCTGATTTCAGGGAGTCGATTTCACCATGGCTGCATTGCTGTTCCTGCTCGATTCGCTCCTCGGCGTCGCGCAGTTCGTGTTCCTGATCCGGTTGTTGCTGCAGTGGGCGCGCGGCGATTTCCGCAATCCCCTGGCGCAGGCCGTCGTGCAGATCACGAACCCGGTGCTGGTGCCGTTGCGGCGCGCATTGCCGGCGGTCGGGCGCGTCGATACCGCATCCGTGGTCATCGTGGTCGTACTGGCGCTGGTGCGTGCGGGGCTTCCCTCGCTGCTGAGCGGCGCAGGCCTGCCGTCGCCGCTGTTCTGGATCGAGATCGCGGCGCTGCAGTTGCTGCGCTCGCTGCTGTGGATCAGCTTCTTCTCGATCTTCCTGTACGCGATGCTGTCGCTGATCGCGCCGGGCGTACCCTCGCCGATGCAGTCGTTATTGAGCTCGCTATGCGAACCCGTGTTGCGGCCGATTCGGCGGCTGATTCCGCCGCTCGCGAACCTGGATCTCTCGCCGCTGTGGGCGGGAATCATCATCCAGGCGCTGTTGATCCTGATCCAGTCGATGCTGAATCGCCTTTATTGAAGCCTCGCGGCGCGCGGATCCGCTTGCGCTGTCGGGCTTTGGCAACTTTCAATCCAGCCAGAGGTTTAGCGGCGCTTCTGCATTGCGCGTCGAGCACGACCGAGCGCGGAACGCACGCTCGGCAGCAAACGCGGCCGACACAAGAATTTCGCAAACACACCAAACCCTAGAAAAAAAGGCATTTGCGTCGTGCGCTGCTTGTGCTATGTTGCGCCCCGATTCACGTAATGCGTGGATTTTTTCGAACTGCAGCCAAACTCGAGGAGATCAAGCAATGGCGAAGAAAGGTGGGGCGCCGACCAAGTCGGAGATTCTGGCGACGATTTCAAAGGACACCGAGCTTTCCCGCAAGCAGGTCAATGAAGTGTTCGATTCCCTGAATGGAATCGTCAAGAAGAGCCTGCGCGGCAATGGTTTGTTCACGCTGCCCGGGCTGCTGAAGCTCAAGGTCGTGAAGAAGCCCGCCACCAAGGCACGTGAAGGCGTGAACCCCTTCACCGGCGAGAAGATGATGTTCAAGGCCAAGCCAGCCAGCAAGAAAGTGCGCGCGCTGCCGCTCAAGAGCCTCAAGTCGATGGTGAACTAAAGAAGCCATCCTGGCTTTGCCCGGCGCTCGGCGTCCGGGTCATCGATCGCCATTCCAGGGGGCCCGGATCTGCCAGTCAGTCCGGGCCCTTCTGTTTTCCGGGCGCGTTTTCAGGCGCCGGGCTGAAACAACGGCTAGGCCATTGCAAACGGCCATTCCTCGCGGACGCAGTCGGCCAGCTCGTGCAGGTGCCCGTGGAAGAAATGCCCGACGCCCGGCAACAGACGCAGCCGCGCGTGCGGCGCCTGCCGCGCCGCCCATTCGCTGACGGATGCCGATGACACCACGTCATCTGCCTCGCCTTGCACGATCAACCACGGAACCTGGGGCATCCTCACGCCCTCGACGCTCACACGATCGACCGCTGGTGCGACCGTGACGAGCCATTGCGGCTGCAACTGGGCGGCGGCGCGGATTGCGATGGCGCCGCCAAAGGAAAATCCGGCCCACAGCAATGGAACGCCCGGCCAGCGCTCGCGCGCCCAGCCAGCCACGGCCAGTGCGTCATCAGTCTCGCCCGCCGCGCCTTCGTGCTGGCCTTCGCTCGCACCGACGCCCCGAAAGTTGAATCGCACCGTTGCAGCGCCACGCTCGCGCAAGCTCCGCGCCAGCGTGTGGACGACCTTGTTGTGCAGCGTGCCGCCGAACAGCGGGTGCGGATGGCAAACCACCGCCACGTAGCGTGGCGGTGCGGTGCCTGCCGGGCTTTCCTCGACCCGTGTTTCGAGCCGGCCCACGGGGCCCGTCACGGCCACGCTTTGCGCGACGACGCCGCTCACCGGTGCATTTTCGCGAGCGCTTTCACGCAGGCAGCGTCACACCTGCGCCTTCACTTTGCGCCAGCAGCTGTTTCTCCCGGCTCGAACGCCAGCGAAGCGGAGTTGATGCAGAAGCGCTGCCCCGAGGGCTGCGGGCCATCGTCGAACACGTGGCCCAGGTGTGCATCGCAGCGCGCGCAGCTGACTTCGGTACGCACCATGCCGTGCGAGCGGTCAACGTGCGTGCGCACGTTGTCGCCGGCGAGCGGCAGCCAGAAGCTCGGCCAACCCGAACCACTGTCGTACTTGGTGTCCGAGCTGAACAGGTCGGCTCCGCAGCAGACGCAGCGGTACACGCCCGCTTCCTTGTGATGCGCATAGGCGCCGGTGAACGCGCGCTCGGTTCCCTTCTCGCGCGTGACCTGGTACTGGAGCGGTGTCAGACGGGCGCGCAGTTCCTGCTCGCTCGGCACGGAAGTACTCGTGTCGGTGGCGTTCGTATCGCTGCTCATGCTGGATCCTCCATGCCGATCAGGAAGTGGGCGGCAATGTGTGCTGCAGGCCGGCAAAACGCAGCAGCAAGCCGTTCAGTCGGCGCGTGAACTCAGCCGGTTGCTCGAGCTGGCCGGAATCGTTGAGCCGCGCCTGATCGTAAAGGAGCCGCGCAAGTTCGTCGAAGGATTCGCCCTTGGGCAGCCCATCGAGATAGCCGACCAGCGGATGCGACACGTTGAGCTCGAGCGTCGGCACGGTCGCCGGCGCATCCTGGCCGTGCGCCTGCAGTACCCGGCGCATCGACTCGGACATCTCCAGTTCATCGCGCACCAGGCAGGCTGGCGAATCGGCCAGGCGGCTGCTGGGCCGCACTTCGCGCACCCGCTCGCCGAGCGCATCCTTGCAGCGCTTCAGCAGCGCCTTGCTTTCCTTCAACGCCGTCTCGCCGCGCTGCTGGTCCGCGGCATCGGCGAGCGCGCCGAGTTCCAGGTCACCGCGCGAGGCATCCTTGAAACGCTTGCCGGAGAACTCGCCCAGTTGGCCCATGACCCACTCGTCGATGCGATCGCCGAGCAACAGCACTTCGATGCCCTTGCTGCGCAGCTGCTCGATGTGGGGACTGCCGCGCGCGACGGCGTGGCTCTCGCCGATCACATAGTAAATGCGCTCCTGCCCAGCCTTCATGCGCCCAACGTAATCGGCTAAGCTGACATCTTCCACGTCTGACTCGTTGTGCGTGCTGGCGTAGCGCAGCAGCGGCAACAGCTTTTCGCGATTGCCGGAGTCTTCGCTCAGGCCCTCCTTCAACACGCGCCCGAATTCCTTCCAGAACGTGGCGTATTTGGCCGCATCGTCGTCCGCCAGCTTCGCGAGCAGCTCCAATGCACGCCGCGTCAGCGCCGCGCGCATGGCCTCCACCTGCTCATCCTGCTGCAGCAGTTCGCGCGACACGTTCAGCGGCAAGTCGCTGGAATCGACGACCCCCTTGATGAAGCGCAGGTACAGCGGCAGGAACTGCTCGGCGTTGTCCATGATGAACACGCGTCGCACATACAATTTCAGCCCGCGCGCCGCTTCGCGCTGCCACAGGTCGAAGGGCGCCTGCGAGGGCAGGTACAACAAGCTGGTGTATTCGCGCTTCCCCTCGACGTGGTTGTGCGCCCACAGCAGCGGATCGGCGCCGTCATGGCTGATGTGCCGGTAGAAGGCGCGATATTCGTCATCGCTGATCTCGGATTTGGGCCGCGCCCACAGCGCCTGCGCCTGGTTGACCGCTTCGTACTCGAGCGTCGCGCCCTCTTTCGCCATGCGCACCGGAAACGCGATGTGATCGGAATAGCGCCGCACGAGCGAGCGCAACCGCCAGGCATCGGCGTATTCGCGCGCGTCTTCCTTCAGGTGCAGGATGACGCTGGTGCCGCGCTGCACGCGCTCGATCGCCTCGACGCTGAATTCACCATCGGCGCTCGATTCCCAGCGCACGCCCGCGGCCACTGGCGCATCGGCCCTGCGGCTCTCGACGGTGACACGGTCGGCGACGATGAACGCCGAATAAAAGCCGACGCCGAATTGCCCGATCAGCTGCGCATCGCGTTGCGCTTCGCCGGTGAGCCGCCCGAAGAACTCCGCAGTGCCTGATTTCGCAATCGTGCCCAGGTGTGCGACGGCCTCTTCACGGCTGAGGCCGATGCCGTTGTCGCGGATCGTCAGCGTATTGGCCTTGGCATCGACATCAATCCAGATCGCCAGCTCGGCTTCGCCGGCCAGCAGCGCCGGGTCGGCGAGCGCGAGGAAGCGCAATTTGTCATTGGCGTCCGACGCGTTGGAAATCAGCTCGCGCAGGAAAATCTCGCGGTGGCTGTACAGCGAATGGATCATCAGCTGCATGAGTTGGCGCACTTCGGCCTGGAAGCCGTGCGTCTCGCGCGGTGTCGACATGTGGTTTTGCCCTCTGTTCCGGAAATGTTACCGGGAACCGGGCTTCAGATGGGGTTGCCGGAGGCTTAAATCAAGCCAGAGCGGCGGTTGCGGGCGCGTTTGGCCGCGCCTTGGGTCAGCTCACAGGGTGCGGATGAGGTGGCGGGCCGCGCCAAGCCAGTCATCCATCTCGTCCCACAACAGCAGCAATACTTCCAAGCGATCCATCCCTTCGAGCGAGTGCAGGCATGTTAGGGATGGCGCGATGGCGCGAGCGTGTTGCGCCTCACAGCTCTGCGCCACGATTGCAGATGGCGACGCTTGCAGCAACGCGTAACGCTGCGTACGCTCGCGCTTTCGGACATAAGCGGCCCGTCCGCACCGAGGTTACGAACATGCAGCGGATCGTCGTGCTCAACCCCAAGGGCGGGTCAGGCAAGACGACGATCGCCATCAACCTCGCCAGCTATTACGCGCAGCGCGGCGAGCGACCGGCGCTGATGGACTACGATCCCCAGGCTTCAGCGGCGCGTTGGGTGCGCAAGCGCCAGGCCAGCCAGGCCCCGATCTATTTGATCAATGCCTTCGAGCGCGACAATCGCGTGACGCGCGCCTACCAGCTGCGCGTACCCGATGGCACGGGCCGCATCATCATCGACACGCCGGCCGCGGTCGAAGCGGCCGACATGCCCGAGCTCACGTCGAATGCGGACAAGATCATCGTGCCGGTACTGCCCTCCGACATCGATATCCATGCCTGCGCCCGCTGCATCACGAGCCTGCTGCTGGTCGCGAAGGTCAAGCGAGCCGAGAACCGTTTGGCGATCATCGCCAATCGTGTGCGCCGCAACACGCGCATGTACCAGTCGCTGACACGCTTCCTCGGCACGCTCGATATTCCGATCGTCGCCACGCTTCGCGATTCGCAGAACTTCGTGCGCGCCGCTGAGCTGGGCCTCGGGTTGCACGAAATGAAGCACTACCAGGTCAGCGAAGACCTGCAGGCGTGGACGCCGTTGCTGGCCTGGCTCGACGAGCCGTCGGGACGCGCGGCGGTGGCGGCCGCGGCAGCGGCGGGTATGGCGGGAACAGCGGGAACAGCGGGAACAGCGGGAACAGCGGGAACAGCAACCGCGGGCAATGTTGCGCCCGTGGTCAAGCCGGCGTTATTTGCCTGACTCGGGATCCCAGGAAGTGCGGACCTTGTCCGCCCAGCTCTTGTAGTTCGACCAGGTGTAGAGGTTGCGTGTGATGGCGGCATGGCGTCCGCGCGTGCGCTGCATGTGCTGCAACCAGCGGGCATACGCTTCCGCTCCGCCTTCCGCGGGAGGTGCGCCGTCAGCGGCGTTCTTGCCGCCATCCGGTCGCGACGGCGAATCGGGTTTGCTCATGTGAACACCTGTAACCTGACCGCAGCGTACGTCCAGCGCAGCACAGCGGTGAGGAACTGGTTCACAACCGCGCGTGCCTGTGGCGCGCAGTGGATCGCAACGCGGCGATGGCGTCAGGCGCTGTTCATTCTTGGGTGAACAGCCCTAGCCTGCGA
>JBEPVS010000014.1:0-23767 GCA_041690875.1 Gammaproteobacteria bacterium | reverse complement strand
TTTTTTGAGCTCACCCCTCGGGGGCGGGCCGTTTTTTGGGGTGGGGGGGGTGGCTCTTTCCTTTTTTAAATTGAGTACACAGCGGCCCTCGCGCCTTGCCCACCGCAAAATCGGGCACGGCCGCATTGACGTATTGGGTGTGAACAGGCCCTAGAGATTCATGGCAAAAAGCGACTACTACAAATTGCTGGATGTGCCGCGTAACGCCAGCGAAGCGGACATCAAGAAGGCCTACCGCCGGCTGGCGATGAAATATCACCCGGACCGAAACCCGGATGACAAGACGGCGGAAGATAACTTCAAGGGGGCGAAGGAAGCCTACGAAGTGCTTTCCGACGTCAGCAAGCGCGCGATCTACGACCAGCATGGCCATGCGGGCATCGACGCTGCGCGCCATGGTGGCGCGGGTGGCGGCTTTTCGCCGGGCGCCGAGCAGTTCGGCGACATCTTCGGCGATGTATTCGGCGATATTTTCGGTGGCGCGCGCCGCGGTGGCGGCCGCTCGCAGGTGTATCGGGGCGCAGACCTCCGCTATGAAACCGAACTTGATCTGGCCGAGGCGGTGTTCGGGCGAACGCTCGAAATCGATCTGACCAAACTGGTCGAGTGCGAGGTCTGTCACGGGAGCGGCGCGGCCAAGGGGAGCAGTCCGGTGCAGTGCGAAACCTGCGCCGGATCGGGCCAAGTGCGCGTCTCGCAGGGATTCTTCACGCTGCAGCAAACCTGCCCGCAGTGCCGCGGCAGCGGACGCATCGTGCGCAATCCCTGCGATGCCTGCCTCGGGCAGGGCCGCGTGCGCAAGCACAAGAAACTCTCGGTCAAGATTCCGCCGGGCGTCGACAACGGCGATCGCGTGCGGCTCGCCGGTGAAGGCGAGGCGGGGCGCAATGGCGGGCCGCCGGGCGACCTCTATGTCGAAGTGCACGTACGCGACCACCCGATTTTCGAGCGCGACGGTCCCAACCTGCACTGCGAGGTGCCGCTGCCTTTTACGACCGCGGCGCTCGGCGGTGCGGTCGACGTGCCGACGCTCGAGGGCACCGTGAGCCTGAAGATTCCCGCTGAGTCGCAATCGGGACGCGTGTTTCGCTTGCGCGGCAAGGGCATCAAGCCGGCGCGCGGCGGCGACCAGGGCGACCTGTTCTGCCGCGTCACGGTCGAGACACCGATCAAGCTCTCGTCCGAGCAGCGCGACATGCTGCAGCAGTTCGAGGAATCGCTACGCCAGGATGGCAACCGGCACGCGCCGCGGCAAAAGAGTTTCATGGAAGGCGTGAAGCGCTTCTTCGGGGCCGCGCCGTGACAGCCGCCAACGCGCGTGAGGCAGGCGCACCGATTCGCCTCGTCGTCATTGGCATGCCGGGGCGCATGGGATTGAGCCTGCTGCGCCTGCTGCCCCTTTACCCGGCGTTGAGACTTCAAGCCGCAGTGGCAGCGGCCGGGAACCCCGCAGTAGGTCGGGACAGCGGTGAACTGGCCGGCACCTCTCCGAATGCCGTGCTCGTCGCTGCCGAACTCGATCCGGCGCTCAACGGTGCCGGCCTTGCGATCGATTTCTCGACGGCCGGCGCGGCGGCGGCGCACGTGCGCGCCTGCGCGGCAGCGGGCGTGCCGTTGCTGATCGGCACGACCGGGCTTGGGCGCGACATCCCGTCGCTGATCGCCGAGGCGGCGCGCTCGATTCCGGTCATGGCGGCGGCCAATACCAGCGTCGCGGTGGCCGTGCTGCAAGACCTGGTGCGCACTGCGGCCGCCCGATTGGGGAGCACGTTCGATATCCAGGTTCTTGATACGCACCACGCCTCTAAGCGTGATGCCCCGTCCGGCACGGCCCTGGCGCTCGGCGCAGCGGCCAGCGAGGGCGCTGGAATAGGTCCGGAACGCGTCGGCTATGCCTCAACGCGGGGCGGGGACGTCGTGGGCGACCACTCAGTGCAGTTCCTGGGTGCTGGCGAGCGCCTGGCCCTGTGCCACAGTGCGACAGATCGCTCGGTTTTCGCCCGCGGAGCGCTGCAGGCGGGGACCTGGCTGGCCCGGCAAAAGCCCGGAACGTATCGCATGGCCGACTCACTGCGCGAAAAATAATTCTGCTGCGCGCGGGAGCCCGGTTTTCGGTAAATCCTTATTTGTAAAGGGCTTTTAAGGCCTGATTTTGCCGAAACACAGTCAAATCGCGCATGGACAGGCGCGAGCGCGATCCTTAGAATTTCCCGCGTAATCCGATTGTCGGGTTAGTCCGCACAAGGCGGGGGGCGTTCCAAAAGAACTCCTCCCGCTTTGTGCATATGCGCATCGGAATGACCCCGAGATGCGCGCAGGGGAATGGCCCAAGTGATCTCACCAGCGGTGCTGGCGCTCGCTGACGGAAGCATCTTCCGAGGCCAGTCCATCGGCTCCAGCGGTAACACCACCGGCGAAGTCGTTTTCAATACAGCGATTACCGGTTACCAGGAAATTCTCACCGACCCGTCCTATGCCCGCCAGATCGTCACGCTGACGCAGCCGCACATCGGCAACACGGGCACAACTCCCGAAGACATGGAATCACCGACGGTTGCCGCCGCCGGCCTGGTCATTCGCGATCTGTCGATGGTCACGAGCAGTTGGCGCGCCGAAGGCTCGCTCGCCGAATTCCTGCAGCGCGCGCGCGTTGTTGCGATCGCCGGCATCGACACGCGGCGCCTGACACGCGCGTTGCGCGAGCGCGGTGCGCAGGCCGGGTGCATCATGACCGGTGACAAGATCGACGAAGCCGCGGCGGTGCGCGCCGCGAAGCGCTTTCCCGGCCTCAAGGGCATGGATCTCGCGAAGGTCGTCTCGACGCGCGAGATCTACCAATGGAATGACGGCACGATCGCGCGCGGAGCAGATCGACCCACCATTCGTGCGCAGCAGCGGCTGCACGTCGTGGCCTACGACTACGGCATCAAGCGCAATATCCTGCGATTGCTCGCGGATCAGGGTTGCCGCATGACGGTCGTGCCTGCCCAGACGACCGCTGCAGATGTACTCGCCCTCAAGCCGGATGGCATCTTTCTCTCGAACGGACCGGGTGACCCGGAGCCCTGCGATTACGCGATCCGCGCCCTCGAAGAATTGCTGGTGACCGAAATTCCGATATTCGGCATCTGCCTCGGCCATCAGTTGCTCGCGCTGGCGAGCGGCGCGCGCACGATGAAAATGAAATTCGGCCACCACGGCGCGAACCATCCGGTGCAAGACATTGCCACCGGGCGCGTGTTCATCACGAGCCAGAACCACGGTTTCGCGGTCGATGAATCGAGCCTGCCGGAAACGCTGAAGCCCACGCACCGATCGCTGTTCGACGGCAGCCTCCAGGGCGTAGCGCGCACCGACCGCCCGGCGTTCAGCTTCCAGGGTCACCCGGAAGCGAGCCCCGGCCCGCACGATATCGCGCCGTTGTTCGAGACCTTTACGCAGTTGATGCTGCGCCGTCTGCAGACGCAGCTACGCGCTCTGCGCAACGCCGCGCGCAAGCAAGCGGCGGAGGGGTAAGGCGCGTGCCGAAGCGCACCGACATAAAAAGTATCCTGATCATCGGCGCGGGACCGATCATCATCGGCCAGGCCTGTGAGTTCGATTACTCCGGCGCGCAGGCCTGCAAGGCGCTGCGCGAAGAAGGCTACCGCGTCATCCTTGTGAACTCGAACCCGGCCACGATCATGACCGATCCGGAGATGGCCGATGCGATCTACATCGAACCGATCCAGTGGCGCTCGATCGCCAGCATCATCGAAAAGGAACGGCCGGATGCGCTGCTGCCGACGATGGGCGGGCAGACCGCGCTGAACACCGCGCTCGACCTGGCTCGCGAGGGCGTGCTCGACAAGTATGGCGTCGAGATGATCGCCGCTTCTCGCGCCGCGATCGACATGGCCGAAGATCGCGAGCAGTTCCGCAACGCGATGCACGAGATCGGACTCGCTACGCCACAATCGCAGATCGCCCGCAGCATGGATGAAGCGATCGGCGTGCAGGCGAATTTCGGGTTTCCGGTCGTGCTGCGCCCTTCGTTCACGATGGGCGGAAGCGGCGGCGGCATCGCCTATAACCGCGAGGAATTCGAAGCCATCGTTGCGCGCGGGCTTGAGGCTTCGCCGACCAACGAGGTGCTGATAGAGGAATCGGTCATCGGATGGAAAGAGTTCGAGATGGAGGTCGTGCGCGACAAGGCGGACAACTGCATCATCGTCTGCTCAATCGAGAACCTCGACCCGATGGGCGTGCACACGGGCGATTCGATTACGGTCGCGCCGGCGCAAACGCTCACCGACAAGGAATACCAGCGCATGCGCGATGCATCGATCGCGGTGCTACGCAAGATTGGCGTCGAGACCGGCGGGTCGAACGTTCAGTTCGCCGTCAATCCGCGCGATGGGCGGCTGCTGGTAATCGAGATGAATCCGCGCGTGTCGCGTTCCTCGGCGCTGGCCTCGAAGGCCACCGGTTTCCCAATCGCGAAGGTCGCCGCGAAACTGGCGGTCGGCTACACGCTCGATGAACTGCGCAACGAGATTACCGGCGGGGCAACGCCCGCGTCGTTCGAGCCCACCATCGACTATGTGGTGACCAAGGTACCGCGATTTACGTTCGAGAAATTTCCCGGGGCCAACGATCGACTGACCACGCAGATGAAATCGGTCGGCGAGGTCATGGCGATCGGCCGTACGCTGCAGGAGTCGCTCCACAAGGCGCTGCGCGGGCTCGAGACCGGGCTCGACGGGTTTGATCCGATCATGACGCTGCCCTTGAGCGATGAGGGTTCGGACCAGCTGAATTTCGAGTTGCGCGCGCCGGGCGCCAATCGCCTGCTGTATGTCGCCGATGCGATGCGCGCTGGGTGGACGAACGCGCGCATCCATGAACTGACCGGCATAGATCCCTGGTTCCTGGTGCAGATCCGCGATCTGATCGATGAGGAGACGCGGTTGCGCCGCGAGGGCGAGAAGTCGCTCGGCGTCGAACGCCTGCGCGAGCTGAAGCGCAAGGGTTTTTCCGACCGGCGCCTCGCGACGCTGACGCGCAGCACCGAGCAGCAGATTCGTGCCAAGCGACTCGAATTCGGCGTTCTGCCGGTCTACAAGCGCGTCGACACCTGCGCGGCCGAGTTCGCGACCGCCACCGCATACCTGTATTCGACTTACGAAGAGGAGTGCGAGGCCGAGCCGGACAAGCGCCGCAAGATCATGATCCTCGGCGGCGGCCCGAACCGTATCGGGCAGGGCATCGAATTCGACTATTGCTGCGTGCACGCGGCGCTGGCACTGCGCGAAGACGGCTTCGAGACCATCATGGTCAACTGCAATCCGGAGACCGTCTCGACTGATTACGACACGTCCGACCGCCTGTATTTCGAACCGCTGACGCTCGAAGACGTGCTCGAGGTCATCCACAAGGAAAAGCCCGAGGGCGTCATCGTGCAGTTCGGCGGCCAGACACCGCTGAAGCTCGCGCGTGCGCTCGCGGCGGCCGGCGCGCCGATCATCGGCACAACGCCCGATTCAATCGACATCGCCGAAGACCGCGAGCGCTTCCAGCAGCTGGTCAAGCGATTGAACCTGCGCCAGCCCGCCAACGCAACGGCGCGCACCGAGGAACAGGCGGTCGTGCTGGCGCGCGAGGTCGGCTATCCGCTGGTCGTGCGGCCATCCTACGTGCTCGGCGGCCGCGCCATGGAAATCGTGTTCAAGGAAGACGACCTGCGCGCGTACATGGCCAATGCCGTGCAGGTTTCGAATGACAGTCCGGTGCTGCTCGACCGCTTCCTCGATGTCGCAATCGAAGTCGATGTCGATGCAGTCTGCGACGGCACCGACGTGCTGATCGGCGGCATCATGGAGCACGTCGAGCAGGCCGGCGTGCACTCGGGTGATTCGAGCTGCTCGCTCCCTCCGATCAGCCTGTCGCGTGAGATCCAGGATGAACTGCGAGAGCAAACGCGCCGGCTCGCGCACGCGCTGCAGGTCGTGGGGCTGATGAACATCCAGTTCGCGATCCAGAACGGCACCGTTTACGTGCTCGAAGTGAATCCGCGCGCCTCGCGCACGGTGCCCTTCGTCGGCAAGGCGACTGGCGTGCAGATCGCAAAACTCGCCGCTCGCGTCATGACGGGCCGGAAGCTCCGCGACCTCAACATGCTGACCGAGCGCGTGCCGCCGTATTACTCGGTCAAGGAAGCGGTGTTTCCATTCAACAAGTTTCCGGAGGCCGACCCGATTCTCGGCCCGGAAATGAAATCCACTGGTGAAGTGATGGGCACGGGCCGCACATTCGGCGAGGCCTACGCGAAGAGCCAGATCGCATCCGGCGTCGTGCTGCCGCGCAGTGGGGTGTGTCTGTTGAGCGTACGCGAGCGTGACAAGGCCGGCGCCGTGCAACTCGCCCAGAAGCTGCGCGAGCGAGGTTTTGAACTCGTGGCAACCGCCGGCACCGCGGCGGCGTTGAATGCGGCCGGCATCGAATGCCGTCGCGCGAACAAGGTGCGCGAAGGCCGCCCGCACATCGTCGACATGATCAAGAACGACGAGATCGACCTGATCGTCAACACGACCGAGGGCAAGCAGGCGATCATGGAATCGAACTCCATTCGCCGCGAGGCCGTGCACAAGCGCATTACCTATTACACGACGCTGGCGGCGGCGCTGGCGACGATCGAGGCCTTCGATCACATGGACGAAGTTTCGGTCAATAGCCTGCAAGACCTGCATCGGGAACTGCGCGTATGAAACGCTCGCCGATGACGTTGCGGGGCGCCGAACTGCTGCGCACCGAACTGAAGCAATTGAAGTCCGAGGCGCGCCCGAACGTCATCAAGGCGATCGCCGAAGCGCGCGCGCACGGCGATCTCTCCGAGAATGCTGAATACCACGCGGCGCGCGAGCAGCAGGGTTTCATCGAAGGGCGCATCAAGGAAATCGAGGCGCGCTTGTCGACGGCCGAGGTGATCGACGTGGCGCAACTGGCCCCCAGCGATCGCGTCGTGTTCGGCGCAACGGTCGAAATCGAAGACCAAAGCGACGGCAGCAGTGCGACCTATCAGATCGTCGGCGAGGACGAGGCGGACATCCGAGCCGGCCGCATTTCAGTGGCCTCTCCGATCGCGCGCGCGTTGATCGCGAAGCGGGTCGGCGATGTCGCCGAAGTCGCAGCACCGGGCTGCACGCGCAGCTACGAAATCATCGCGGTGCGCTACACCTGAGCGTCGGGCACCACCAGCTTCGGGATCGGCTCCGCCGCGCGATACAGTACGGCCACGTGGCCGATGCGCGTCACCAGCGTGCATTCGGCGCGCTCGAGCAGGGCCGCAAGCGCCGCATCCCGGCCGTCGCGGTCGGCAGCCCGGATTCGCACCTTGATCAGTTCGTGGTCGCGCAACGCCTGGCGCGTCTCGGCCACGACGTTGTCGGTCAGTCCCTTGTTGCCGAGCATCACCACCGGCTGCAACGGATGCGCCTTGCCGCGCAGGAACCGCAGCTGCTTTTCAGTGAGCGAGCGTGCGGGAGCGGTGGACGGGGTACGCTTGTTGCCGGTGGCCATGCGAGCCATTATCCATGACGCGCCGCACTCAAAGCAGCAGCCGGTGGCTGCAGGAGCATTTTTCCGACCCCTACGTGCGCCGGGCGCAGGCTGAGGGCTGGCGTTCGCGCGCCGTATACAAGCTCGAGGAAGCCGACAAGAAGGAGCACCTGCTGCGCCGCGGCCAGGTGGTGCTCGATCTCGGCTCGGCCCCGGGGGCATGGAGTCAATATGCCCGTGGCAAGGTCGGCCCCGCGGGCAAGGTCATTGCCAGCGATATCCTACAAATGGAGGCCTTGCCCGGGGTTGATTTCGTGCTTGGGGATTTTCGCGAGGAATCGGTTGTCAACCAGATAGTGGGTCTTACTGGTGAAAGGGGTGTCGACGTAGTGCTGTCGGATATGGCGCCGAATTTGAGCGGGATGAATGTCATCGATCAGCCGCGGGCCATGTACCTGTCGGAGCTCGCCCTGGAGATGGCCGGGCGGGTGTTGAAACCCGGCGGCGGCGCCCTAATCAAGGTGTTCCAGGGCTCCGGTTTCCAGGAGTTGACCGTATCCGCCCGGCGACAGTTCAAGACTGTGCGCTTCGTCAAGCCCGCCGCTTCGCGCGCGCGGAGCGCCGAGATGTACTTGCTGGCGGGTGGCCTGCGATTGGTGTAGCGTGAAGTGACTGGAGCGCCGTTTTGAACGATACGATCAAAAATGTCCTGCTGTGGGCCGTCCTCGCGCTGGTGGTGGTTGCGGTATTGACCAAGTTCATGCCGCCGACGGCCAAGCCGGAGGAGGTCACGTACTCCACGTTCCTGACGGAAGTGCACAACGGCAAGGTTGACAGGGTCGTGTTGCAGGGCGATGAGATCTACGGCGACCGCAAGGACAAGACCAAGTTCCAGACCTTCAACCCCGAGACCAACTACACGGCACTGATCGGCGAGCTCAGCAAGTCGAACGTCGGCATCGAAGGCCGCCCGCCGCCGCAGCCGAGTTTCCTGACCCAACTGCTGTTGTCGATGGCGCCGGCATTGCTGCTGATCTTGGTTTTCGTCTACATGTTGCGGCAGATGCAGGGCGCCGGCGGTGGACGGGGCGCGATGAGCTTCGGCAAGAGCCGGGCGCGGCTGCTGGGCGAAGACCAGGTCAACGTCACGTTCGCCGATGTGGCGGGCATCGATGAAGCCAAGCAGGAAGTCGGCGAGATCGTCGATTTCCTCAAGGACCCGGGCAAGTTCCAGAAGCTTGGCGGCAAGATCCCCAAGGGCGTGCTGATGGTCGGCAACCCGGGCACCGGCAAGACACTGCTGGCGCGCGCGATCGCCGGCGAGGCGAAGGTGCCGTTCTTCACGATTTCCGGTTCCGACTTCGTCGAGATGTTCGTCGGCGTCGGTGCCTCGCGCGTGCGCGACATGTTCGAGCAGGCGAAGAAGCACGCGCCCTGCATCCTCTTTATCGACGAGATCGACGCGGTCGGCCGCCATCGCGGTGCGGGCCTCGGCGGCGGCCATGATGAGCGCGAGCAGACCCTGAACCAGCTGTTGGTCGAGATGGATGGCTTCGAAGGCAACGAAGGTATTATCGTCATCGCCGCGACGAACCGTCCGGACGTGCTCGACCCTGCGCTGCTTCGCCCGGGCCGTTTCGACCGCCAGGTTGTCGTGCCGCTGCCCGACGTGCGGGGCCGCGAGCAGATCCTGCGCGTGCACATGCGCCGCGTGCCGCTGGCCGACGATGTGCGCCCGGCGCTGATCGCGCGCGGCACCCCCGGATTCTCCGGCGCCGACCTCTCCAACCTGGTCAACGAGGCGGCGCTGTTCTCGGCGCGCGCCAATCTCAAAGTCGTCACGATGGAGCAGTTTGAGCGGGCCAAGGACAAGATCTACATGGGCGCGGAACGCCGCTCGATGGTGATGAGCGACAAGGAAAAGAAGATGACGGCCTACCACGAAGCGGGCCACGCGATCGTGGGCTTCGTCGTGCCGGAACACGACCCGGTATACAAGGTGACGATCATCCCGCGCGGCCGCGCGCTGGGCCTTACCTGGTACCTGCCGGAAGGCGATCGCTACAGCACCAGCAAGTTGCAGCTGCAGGGCCGCATCGCTTCGATGTTCGGTGGGCGCATCGCCGAGGAACTGATCTTCGGCGCGGATGGCGTCACGACCGGTGCCAGCAACGACATCGAGCGCGCCACCGACCTGGCTCGCAGCATGGTCACGAAGTGGGGCCTGTCCGACCGGCTCGGTCCGCTGTCTTATGCCGAGGAAGAGGGCGAGGTGTTCCTCGGCCGCAGCATCACGCAGCACAAGTCGGTTTCCGACAAGACAGCCGACATCATCGACGACGAAATCCGTCGCGTCGTCGACGAGAACTATGCGCAGGCGAAGCAAATCCTCGTCACCAACATGGATAAGCTCCACGCAATGGCCGATGCGCTCGTGAAGTACGAGACAATTGACGATACGCAGATCGGCGACATTATGGCCGGCCGCGTGCCCAAGCCCCCTGAAGGCTGGGACGATGTCGGCGGCGGCCCGGGTGGCAAACCCGTGGTGAGCGATCCGCCAAAAGTGCCGAACACGCCGCCGATCGGCACGCCCGCGGGCCAGCACTAGGGCCTGTTAGCCCCTGGGACGTCGATGCGGCCTTGCCCGAGATTGCACGGGGTAAGGCGCGACGACCGAGGAGCAACGCAACCTTGTGCAATCTCAAGCCGGTCCCGGGAGGTTGCGCTCAAAATGGCTTCATACTGCGTTGCTCGGCGCTTACGTGGAAGGACCACACATCGCGCCTCGCGCCTTGTCTGAAGTCATTTTGAGCAGCAACGCATCGACGTCCCAGGGGTTAACAGGCCCTGGCAGCGACTTGAGCGCGCGCGCCCTGCGGCATGCCCGCGGTACGCTGAGCCTCGACACGCCCGTTGTCATGGGCGTGCTCAATGTCACACCGGATTCCTTCAGCGATGGCGGACGCTACCTCGATCCGGCACGCGCGCTCGAACGAGCGCAAGCGATGCTGGCCGAAGGCGCTGCGATCATCGATGTCGGCGGCGAATCGACGCGCCCCGGCGCGGCGCCGGTGCCGATTGATGAAGAATTGCGGCGCGTGCTGCCGGTCGTGCGCGCGATTGCGCGCGACAGCACGGCGGTGGTGTCGGTCGACACGAGCCACCCGCAAGTGATCGAGCAGTCGCTCGCAGAAGGTGCGGCGATGATCAATGACGTGCGTGCGTTGCAATCACCCGGCGCACTCGCCGCCGCGGCGCGCGGTTCGGCTGCGATCTGCCTGATGCACATGAAGGGCGAGCCCGCGACGATGCAGCGGTCGGTGCAGTACGGCCACAGCGGCGTGGCCGCCGAGGTGCGCGAGATGCTGGCCGAGCGCATCGGCGCCTGCCGTGCCGCAGGCATTGACGAACAGCGCCTGTGCGTCGATCCCGGTTTTGGTTTCGGCAAGCTCGCGCAGCACAACCTGGAATTGCTCAGGAATCTCGATGAACTCAACCGGCTCGGCCGGCCGGTGCTGGTGGGCCTGTCGCGCAAGTCGATGTTGAAAAAGCTGACGGGCCGCGACAGCAGCGATCGGTTGGCAGGTAGTATTGCGCTGGCGACCGTCGCGGTGCTCAATGGCGCCGCGATCGTCCGCGCGCATGATGTCGCCGCGACAGTCGACGCGGTGCGCGTGGCCGCGGCACTAATGATGCCGAAAAGGGCTAGCGAAGTGAGGTAGGGCGGTGGGCAGAGTCTATTTCGGCACGGATGGCATCCGCGGACGCGTCGGCGAACACCCGATGACGGTCGACTTCGCGCTGCGGCTGGCGAGTGCCGCTGGCCGCGTACTCGCGCCGCAGGGTGGCGCGGTGCTGATCGGCAAGGACACGCGTCTCTCGGGCTACATGTTCGAAGCCGCGCTCGAGGCCGGGTTCGTCGCTGCCGGCGTCAACGTCATGCTGATGGGGCCGTTGCCGACACCGGGTATCGCGTACATGACGCGGAAACTGAAATGCAATTTCGGTGTCGTCATCAGCGCCTCGCACAATCTGTTCGAAGACAACGGCATCAAGTTCTTCGACGGCAGCGGCGGGAAGCTGTCCGATGAACTCGAGGAGCAGATCGAGGCGCAGCTCGAAGCGCCGCCGCTGACGCGCTCCTCGGGTGAGCTCGGCCGCGCGCGGCGCGTCGACAACACGCGCGTCATGTACCAGGAATTCGTGCGCAGCACGCTGCCGGAAGGCACCGATCTCGCCGGCATGAAGATCGTCGTCGATTGCGCCAATGGCGCCGCGTACAAGGTCGCGCCGCGCACGCTCGCCGACCTCGGCGCCGACATCGTGCCGATCGGTTCATCGCCCAATGGGCGCAATATCAATGTCGGTTGCGGCTCGACCGCGCCGGAACTGCTGCAGCTCACGGTGCCCGGCGTCAATGCCCAGGCCGGCATCGCGCTCGATGGCGACGGTGACCGCGTGCTGATGGTCGACCACCTCGGCCGTGTCGTCGATGGCGACCAACTCCTTTACATCATTGCCTGTGCGCGCCGGGCGCAGGGCGCGCTGCAGGGGCCGGTGGTCGGCACGCTGATGAGCAACCTCGGACTCGAGTTGGCGCTGCGCGAGCGCGGCATTCCGTTTGAGCGCGCGGCCGTCGGTGATCGCTATGTGCTGGCTCGCTTGCGCGAAACCGGTGGCGTGCTGGGCGGGGAGACCTCGGGACATATCCTGTGCCTCGATCGAACGACGACCGGCGATGGTTTGGTCAGCGCGCTGCAAGTACTGGCGATCATGCGCGAATCCGGCAAGGCGCTCGCTGAACTCGCGGCGGGAATGGTCCGCTTCCCGCAGGTGATGCTGAACGTGCGGGTCGAAAAGCGCTTCGACCCGAGCGGGGTGCCTGCCGTGCGAACGCTGCTCGAAAAACTCGAGAAGCAGCTCGCCAATCGCGGCCGCATCGTGCTGCGCGCTTCGGGCACCGAACCGTTGATCCGCGTCATGGTCGAGGCCCAGGAGGAGGGCCTGGCGCGGGGCTGTGCGGAGCAGCTGGCCGAGGCCGTTCGCGCCGTCCGGGGCTAATCAAGGGCCTGCTCATACGTCAGACACCGATGCGGCGGCGCGCATTGCGCCCCGGGGCACGCATGGCTATCATCGCGCGCCTTTTGACACCTAAGGGCCTGATTTCAGCTCATGCGACGCAAGATAGTAGCCGGTAACTGGAAGATGAACGGATCGCGTGCCGAGAACGCGACCCTGATCGAATCCATCGTTGGCGCCGCGACCGACGAACAGGCCACCTGCCTGATTTGCCCTCCTTTTGTCTACCTGCACGATGCCTGGCGGGCAATGCGCGGCGGCGCGGTCGCACTCGGCGCGCAGGATGTCTGCGCTGAAACCGTGGGTGCCTACACCGGGGAAATATCCGCCGCGATGCTGGTGGACGTCGGTTGCCATTACACGCTGGTCGGCCACTCGGAGCGCCGCGCGTTGTACGGCGACAGCAACGCGCTGGTCGCGCGCAAGTTCGCGGCGGCGCGCAGCGGTGGACTGATTCCCATCCTTTGCGTCGGCGAGCAGCTCGCCGAGCGCGAGGCGGGGCGCACCAATGATATCGTCGGCGCACAGCTTGATGCGGTGCTGCAGCTCTCCGGTGTGGCGACACTGGCCGATGCCGTCGTCGCATACGAGCCCGTCTGGGCCATCGGCACGGGCCGCACTGCGACGCCCGACCAGGCCCAGGAAGTGCACGCCTTCATACGCCAGCGCGTGGCAGGTCAGGATGCTAAAATCGCCGCCGGCCTGCGCATCCTGTATGGCGGCAGCGTCAAAGCGGGCAATGCCCGCGACATATTCGCATTGCCCGATGTCGACGGCGGCCTGATCGGCGGCGCCTCGCTCAAGGCGGAAGAGTTTCTGGCTATCGTTGCCGCGGCCGTGAGCCTCGGTGTGAGTTGATCTTTATGCTGCACACGATCCTGATGAGTGTTCATTTTTTCACGGCCCTGAGCATCATTGCTCTGGTACTGCTGCAGCGGGGCAAAGGCGCCGAGGCCGGCGCCGGCTTTGGTGCGGGCGCATCCGGCACCGTGTTCGGCGCGCGTGGAGCCGGCACGGCTCTGTCGCGCGCGACTGCGATCCTCGCCGCGATCTTCATGATCACGAGCCTGTCGCTGACCTATGTGGGTACACACACGGTTGCGCCGGCGAACAGCGTGCTCGATCGGATGTCGCAGCAGCCGGCGCCGACCAATCCGGTTCCGGCCAATCCGGCGCCCACGACTTCGGCACCGGCAACTCCGGCGCCCGCCGGTCCGGCGCACTGATCCTACTTGGCCGACGTGGTGGAACTGGTAGACACACTAGCTTGAGGGGCTAGCGCCGCAAGGTGTGGGAGTTCGAATCTCCCCGTCGGCACCAATTCTCTAATAGAATTGACGCGGCAAGCAGGGGCGGCCAGGAAACTGTCCGCCCTTTTTGACACCAGGAGGGCGAGGGATGCTCGAAAATTACCTGCCGGTGCTGCTGTTCCTGGCGCTCGCCACGCTCCTGGCGGCGGTGCTGCTCGGGCTCGGCGCGATATTTGGGCGGCTTGGGGCGCGCAAGCACGGCGACGCCGATAAAGTGTCCGCCTATGAATGCGGCTTCGATGCCTTCGAAGACTCGCGCGCGCGGTTCGATGTGCGCTACTACCTGGTTGCCATCCTCTTCATCGTGTTCGACCTCGAGATCGCCTTCCTGTTTCCGTGGGCCGTATCGCTCAGCTCGACCGGTCGCTTCGGGCTCGGCGTGATGGGCATATTCCTCGGTGTCCTGGTCGTCGGGTTCATCTACGAGTGGAAGAAAGGGGCGCTGGAATGGGACTAACCGTCGAGACCGGTCCGTCACTGGTTCCGGTCGACAGCGCGGAAAGCTACGCGCAGCGCGGTTTCATGACGACGCGCCTCGACGACCTGGTTAGCTGGGCACGCACCGGTTCGTTGTGGCCCATGACCTTTGGTCTCGCCTGTTGCGCGGTCGAGATGATGCACGCGGGCGCTTCGCGCTATGACCTCGACCGCTTCGGCGTCGTGTTCCGGCCGAGCCCGCGCCAGTCCGACGTCATGATCGTGGCCGGTACGCTGGTCAACAAGATGGCGCCGGCACTGCGCCGCGTCTACGATCAGATGCCCGAACCGCGTTGGGTGATCTCGATGGGATCCTGCGCCAACGGCGGCGGCTACTATCATTATTCCTATGCCGTGGTGCGCGGCTGCGATCGCATCGTGCCGGTGGATGTCTACGTGCCGGGTTGTCCGCCCACGGCCGAGGCCTTGCTGTACGGCATCATCCAGCTGCAGCGCAAGATCGACCGCCACGGTGGCGCGGCGACGGCGGCCTGAATGGGGTTCGCGAGCGACACACTGGGGAACGAACTGCGCGCGGTGTGCGGCGGGCGGCTGGCGCTGCATGTGTCAGGCGCCGATGAGATCACTGCTGAAGTGGCCAGCCAGGACTTGCTCGACATCGCGCCGCTGTTGCGCGATGACGCCTCGCTTCAGTTTGGCATGCTGATCGACGTCGCCGGCGTCGATTATCTCGACTATGGTCGCGTCGAGTGGCGCACCGAGCAGGCGACGGCCACAGGGTTCAGCCGTGGCGTCAATAGCGCCGCGCCGCACACGCTGCGCGGCGATCGCCGCTATGCCGTTGCGTACCAGCTGTTGTCGCTGACGCACAATCGCCGGCTGCGGTTGCGCTGCTGGTGCGAGGAACTCGAGAACGGCGAAGAGCCAACCGTCGATTCGGTCACCGGCATCTGGGCGGGCGCTGAGTGGTTCGAGCGCGAGGCGTTCGATCTTTACGGGATACTTTTCAGGGGCCACCCTGACATGAGACGTCTCCTGACAGACTACGGATTCATCGGCCATCCATTCCGCAAGGATTTTCCGCTGATCGGCAACGTCGAGGTGCGCTACGACCCGATGCAAAAACGGGTTGTGTACGAACCCGTGTCGATCGAACCCCGCACGCTCGTGCCGCGCGTCATCCGGCACGACAACCGCTACGAGCCGGCGTTGCTCGGCACGCCTGTTGCGCCGGCCCCCGGAGGCGCGGGTGGCTGAGATCCAGAACCTGACGATGAACTTCGGGCCGCAGCATCCAGCGGCGCACGGCGTGCTGCGCCTGGTGCTCGAGATGGATGGCGAAGTCATCCAGAAGGCCGATCCGCATATCGGCCTGCTGCACCGGGGCACGGAGAAGTTGGCCGAATCAAAGCCGTTCAGCCAGTCGATCGGCTACATGGACCGGCTCGATTACGTCTCGATGATGTGCAACGAACACGCCTACGTGCTCGCGATCGAAAACCTGCTGGGCATCGCACCGCCCGTTCGCGCGCAATACATCCGCGTGATGTTCGATGAGATCACGCGCATCCTCAATCACCTGATGTGGCTGGGCGCGCATGGCCTCGACATCGGCGCGATGACGGTGTTCCTGTTCTGCTTCCGCGAGCGCGAAGACCTGATGGATTGCTACGAGGCGGTCTCGGGCACGCGCATGCATGCGACCTATTACCGGCCGGGCGGCGTGTACCGCGACCTGCCGGAAGCAATGCCGCGTTACCGTGCCTCGCGCTGGCGTTCGGAAGCCGATGCGGCGCGCCTCAATGAGGCGCGTGCCGGAACGCTGCTCGATTTCATCGAGGATTTCACGCACCGCTTCCCGGCCTGCGTCGACGAGTACGAGACGCTTCTGACCGATAATCGCATCTGGAAGCAGCGCACCGTCAATATCGGCGTCGTGCCTGCCGAACGCGCGATCCAGCTCGGTTTCACCGGGCCGATGCTGCGCGGCTCGGGTGTGGAGTGGGACCTGCGCAAGAAACAACCGTACGAAGTGTACGGTGCGATGGATTTCGACATCCCGGTCGGACGGAACGGCGATTGCTACGACCGTTACCTGGTGCGCGTCGCCGAGATGCGCCAGTCCAACCGCATCATCCAGCAGTGCATCGCGTGGCTGCGCGCGAACGCCGGTCCGACGATGATCGATGATCGCAAGGTGCGCGCGCCGCGGCGCGAGGAAATGAAGGGCGACATGGAATCGCTGATCCATCATTTCAAGTTCATGACCGAAGGTTATTGCGTGCCCGAAGGCGAGACCTATGCCGCCGTCGAGGCGCCAAAGGGCGAATTTGGCGTGTACCTTGTATCCGATGGCGCGAACAAGCCGTACCGGCTGAAGTGCCGCGCGCCGGGCTTCGCGCATCTCGCCGCGCTGAGCGAGATGGTCACCGGCCACATGCTGGCCGACGTCGTCGCCATCATCGGCACGCAGGATATCGTCTTCGGGGAGATTGATCGCTGATGAGCGCGATCGACGGCACGGTGAATGCGCCACTACCGCCGGCCAGGCTGTCGGAGCACACGCGCGCGGAGATCGATCATTGGGTCGCGCGCTTTCCAGCCGGGCGGCAGCGCTCGGCCGTGCTTTCGGCGCTGCGTGCCGCCCAAGAGCAGAACCAGGGATATCTGACCGCGCCGTTGATGGACGCGGTGGCAGAGTACCTCAAGCTCCCGCCGATCCAGGTGTATGAGGTTGCGACGTTCTATTCGATGTTCGAGACGCACCCCTGCGGTCGTCATCACGTCAGCGTCTGCACCAATATTTCATGCATGCTGCGCGGCGGCGAGGAATTGCTGGCGCACGTCGAACAGCACCTCGGCATCAAGGTCGGCGAGAGCACGAGCGATGGCCGCATCTTCCTCAAGCAGGAAGAAGAGTGCCTGGCCGCCTGCACCGGGGGACCGATGATGATGGTCGATCACGATTATCACGAGCACCTCACGAACGATGCGGCCGATCGCATCCTCGACGGATTGAAGTAGGAATCGCGCATGGGAGCATGGGAGGACAAGCGAAACCTGGTGTGCCTCGAGCCGATCAAGCTCGAGCGCTCATGGACGCTTGCGACCTACCAGAGCATCGGCGGCTATGAAGCGTGGAAAAAGATCCTTGCGGAAAAGACCACGCGCGACCAGGTCATCGATGCAGTGAAAGCATCCGGCATTCGCGGGCGTGGCGGCGCCGCATTCCCGATGGGCGTGAAGTGGAGTTTCATGCCGCGCAATGCACCGATGCAGAAATACCTGGTCTGTAACTCCGATGAGAGCGAGCCCGGCACCTGCCACGATCGCGACATCCTGCGCTTCAATCCGCACGCCCTGGTCGAGGGCATGGCGATCGGCGGCTACGCGATGAACGCTACCGTCGGCTACAACTATATTCGCGGCGAATTCCTCGGCGAGCCCGTGCCGCGATTTGAAGCGGCCGTCAAGGAAGCGTACGACGCAGGATTACTGGGCAAGAACATCCTGGGCTCCGGTGTCGATTTCGATCTGCACACGTTCGTCGGCGCCGGCGCCTACATTTGCGGCGAAGAAACGGCGCTGCTCGATTCGCTCGAGGGCAAGCAGGGCAAGCCGCGCTTCAAGCCGCCGTTTCCGGCCACGTTCGGGCTCTATGGCGCGCCGACGACGATCAACAATTGCCAGAGCATTGCCTCGGTGCCGACCATCCTGCGCAAGGGGCCGCAGTGGTTCGCTGCGCTGGGGCCAGCGAACTCCGGCGGCACGAATATTTTTTCGGTCTCGGGCCACGTCAACAATCCGGGCAATTTCGAAGTGCCGCTGGGCATTCCGTTCGCCGACCTGCTCGAAATGGCCGGCGGCATCTGGAAATCGCGCAAGATCAAGGCGGTGATTCCCGGCGGCTCCTCGGTGCCGGTGGTGCCGGGCGAGACGATGATGAAGGTCAACATGGACTACGACTCGCTGAAGGCGATCGGGTCGAGCGTCGGTTCTGCGGCTGTCATCGTCATGGACGAAACGACCTGCATGGTGCGCACGCTCGAGCGCCTGGCGCGCTTCTACATGGCGGAATCCTGTGGACAATGCACGCCGTGCCGCGAGGGCACCGGTTGGTTGACGCGCACGTTGAGGCGCATTCTTGCTGGGCAGGCTACGCGCGAGCACCTGGGACTGCTGCTTGATGTCGCGAACCGCATAGAGGGCCACACGATCTGCGCGCTCGGCGATGCGGCCGCGTGGCCGGTGCAGAGCTTCCTGAAGCACTATCGGCAAGAGTTCGAGTTCATGGTCGATCACGGCGGCCGCAGCATTGTCGCGCCCGATGCGCCGCGCAGCACGCAGGTGGCGGCATGAGCGCCGAGTTCGTCAACGTCGAGGTGAACGGTGTCGCGGTCAAGGCGCCGAAGGGCGAGATGATCATCCGCGTCACGGATGCGAACGGCGCCTATGTGCCGCGCTTCTGCTACCACGACAAGCTGGCGATTGCAGCCAATTGCCGCATGTGCCTGGTCGAGGTCGAGAAGGCGCCGAAGCCGATGCCGGCCTGCGCGACGCCGGTGGCCGAGGGCATGAAGATTTTCACGCGCTCGCCGAAAGCAATCGCGGCGCAGAAGGCGACGATGGAGTTCCTGCTGATCAACCATCCGCTCGATTGCCCGATCTGCGACCAGGGTGGCGAATGCGAGCTGCAGGATCTCGCGGTCGGATTCGGCCGCGACATCTCGCGCTACCAGGAACGAAAGCGCGTTGTCAAAGATTTGAGCCTTGGGCCGCTGGTCTCGACCGACATGACCCGCTGCATCCACTGCACGCGTTGTGTGCGATTCGGCCAGGACATCGCCGGCATCCAGGAACTGGGCACGACCGGCCGCGGCGAGAACATGCAGATCGGCACGTACATCCAGCACAGCGTCGACCATGAGCTGTCGGGCAACATCATCGACCTGTGCCCGGTCGGCGCATTGAACAGCAAGCCGTTTCGTTTCCATGCCCGCGCCTGGGAGATGACGCAGCACCCTCTGATTTCGCCGCACGACGGATTCGGCAGCCAACTTTACGGCCACGTACTGCGCGGCAAGCTGATGCGCGTCGTGCCGCAGCCTTGCGAAGACATCAACGAAACCTGGATCAGCGACCGCGACCGCTTTGGATACGAAGGCCTCGATGCGCCTGACCGGCTGACAGTGCCACGCGTGCGCGCCAGCAACGGTCAATGGCAGGACTCCGACTGGGATACCGCGCTGGGCCTCATGGTCAACGGTCTCAAGGCGGCGGGCAGCGGCGCAAGCGCCGGCGGGGCAGGGCTCGGCTTTCTTGCGAATCCGTCGTCCACACTGGAAGAGTTGTATCTGTTTGCGCGACTGGCGGAAGGGCTGGGTAGCGCGAACATCGATCATCGCCTGCGTCAGCGCGATTTCCGCGACCAGGGCGGCGATGCGGCGGCGCCGGGTTTGGGGCTACCGATCGCCGGCGTCGAGGCCTTGGATTCCATCTTGATCGTTGGATCGAACCTGCGCGCCGAGCTGCCAATGCTGGCGCATCGCGTGCGCAAGGCTGCGCTGCGTGGTGCGAAGGTCAGTTTCATCAATCCGCAGCATTACGACTATCTTTTCCCGGTTGCGAACTCGGTGGTAGCGAAGCCGGCGGATCTGCGGCGCGAGCTTGCTGCCGTGTTGCGCGCGGCGCTCGAAACCGCAGGCGCGACGCCGTCGGCTGCGCTGTCACCGTTGCTCGAGGGCGTGCAGTCGGGCAAGGCACACCAGTTGATTGCGGCCTCGCTTGGCAAGGAACGCAAAGCCATCTGGCTTGGCGCTCTCGCGATGCGCCACTCAGCCTATGCGGAGATCCGCGTGATTGCCCGCGAGCTCGCGCGCGTGACCGGCGCAATTTTGGGTGAACTCACCGAGGGCGCCAACGCCGCAGGCGCATTTCTTGCCGGCTGCGTGCCGCATCGCCAGGCCGCCGGCATCGTGCGCAGGTCCTACGGTCGCGATGCCAGGCAAATGCTCGAAGATTCGCTGGCGGGTTACCTGCTGCTGGGTACCGAGCCTTGGATCGACAGCTTGCAGCCGCGCACATTGGCGACGCTTGAGCGCGCCAGGTTCGTTGGAGCGATCACCTCGTTTGCGTCGCCGGCGATGCTGCAGGTGGCACACGTGCTGCTGCCGGCCGCCGCATTCTCCGAAACCTCCGGCACGTACGTGAATCTCGAAGGCCGCTGGCAGAGTTTCACCGGCGCCGCCCGCCCGCCGGGCAGCGCGCGCCCCGCATGGAAGATCCTGCGCGTGCTGGGGAACCTGTTCGACCTGCCGGACTTCGATTACCAGTCGTCCGAAAACGTGCGCGATGAACTGCGTGGCGCCGTCGATCGGGCACCGAAACTTGGGTACGACAGCAGCTTTGCGCCTTCGGCGTCAGCGACCGTCGAACCCTTGTGCGACGTGTCGATGTACCGCATCGATCCGCTGCTGCGCCGCGCCGCCTCGCTCCAGGAAACACGCACCGGCCAGGCCGCACCGCAGGAGTTCGCGTCGTGAACCCGGACGGCAACTGGTTCTCAACGCATTGGAACGCGCTGCCCGCGTTTGTGCACTCAACTGTGTACATCCTTGCGCTGTCGATCGTGCTGATCCTGAGCGTCGCGTACCTGACACTGATGGAGCGCAAGGTTATCGGCTGGATGCAGATGCGCCGTGGGCCGAACCGCGTGCGCCTCTTCGGCATTCCGAACACCGAATACCTTGGTCAACCTTTTGCCGATGTCGTAAAGCTCCTGATCAAGGAGGTCATCACGCCGGCGCGCGCGAACCCGGTGTTGTTCCGGCTCGCGCCGGCCATCACGCTGATTCCGGCGTTCGCCGCCTGGGCAGTGATTCCCATCGCGCCGGGCTTCGCGATCGCCGACGTCAACGCAGGGCTGATCTACCTGCTCGCGCTGACCTCAATGGGCGTGTATGGCGTGATCCTTGCCGGCTGGGCATCCAATTCGAAGTACGCATTCCTCGGCGCGATGCGCTCGGCGGCGCAGATCGTCGCCTACGAAATCGCGATGGGCTTTGCGCTCGTCGGGGTGCTGATGGCGTCCGGTAGCCTCAACCTCGGCATTATCGTGGAGCACCAGCGCGGCGCACCGTTTCACTGGAACCTGGTCTGGCTGTTTCCACTGTTCATGGTCTATTTCATCTCGGGCGTTGCGGAAACCAACCGCGCGCCGTTCGATGTCGCCGAGGGCGAATCGGAAATCGTCGCGGGATTCCATGTTGAGTATTCCGGAATAGGCTTTGCGCTGTTCTTCCTGGCCGAATACGCGAACATGATCCTGATTGCGGCACTGACGGCGATTTTCTTCCTGGGAGGGTGGCTCAGCCCGCTCGATGGTTATCTCGCCGCCGATAGCGGCATTCGCGGCGCGCCGCTGCTGGGCCGGGCGCTCGGCGATGGTACGCATTGGCTCATCCTGAAAATCTTCCTGTTGCTGTTTGTGTTCCTGTGGTTGCGCGCCACGTTCCCGCGCTACCGCTACGACCAGATCATGCGCCTCGGCTGGAAAGTGCTGATCCCGATCACAATCATATGGATCGTCGTCGAGGGCGTGCTTGCCTGGTTCCACGTCGGCCCGTGGCACGTATGAGGGCAATTGCATGAGCATCGTAAGTACGCTCAAGACATTCACTCTGTGGGAGTTGCTCAAGGGCCTCTCGGTCACGGCGCGTTCGCTGTTCCGGCGCAAGGTCACGGTGAACTATCCGGAAGAGAAGACACCGCAATCGGTGCGATTCCGGGGTCTGCATGCGTTGCGACGATATCCAAACGGAGAGGAACGCTGCATCGCCTGCAAGCTGTGCGAGGCGGTGTGCCCGGCGCTCGCGATCACGATTGATTCTGATGTGTCCTCGGACGGTACGCGCCGCACGACGCGCTACGACATCGATTTGTTCAAGTGCATCTACTGCGGCTTCTGCGAGGAAGCCTGCCCGGTCGATGCAATCGTCGAGACGCGCATCCATGAGTATCACATGGAGCATCGCGGCGAGAACATCATGACCAAAGACAAGTTGCTGGCCGTCGGCGATCGCTATGAAGCGATGATCGCCGCCGACAAGGCCGCCGACGCGCGCTATCGGTAGTGCGGTCGGAAGGGGGCACAGCATGCTGGTGACGATTCTGTTCTATGCGTTCGCGACGATCCTCGTCGTGGCTGGCCTGGGCGTCATCACCTCGCGCAACCCGGTCCATGCGGCGCTCAGCCTCGTGTTGTGCTTCCTGACCAGCGCCGTGCTCTGGATGCTGATCGAGGCCGAGTTCCTCGCCATCGTGCTGGTGCTGGTCTATGTCGGCGCTGTGATGGTGCTGTTCCTGTTCGTGGTCATGATGCTCGACATCAAGGTCGAAGAGCTCAAGTCGGGTTTCACCCGTTATGCCTGGCTCGGCTGGCTGGTGACCGGCCTGGTGATCGCCGAGATCGTCGGTGTGGTCGTTCAGCGTCGGCTCGGGCTTGACGTGACCCGCGGCGCTGCGCCGCTTCCGCCGGGCTACAGCAATGCCACCGAGCTCGGTACCGCTCTGTTCACGCGCTATGCCTATGCAATCGAGCTCGCCGCCGTGCTGCTGTTGGTCGCGATCATCGCGGCGATCTCACTGACGCTCCGTCACCGCCGCGGCCTCAAGCTCCAGGACGTCTCTGCACAGGTCGCCGTGCGTGCAGAAGACCGGTTGCGCCTGGTGAAGATGAAGGCGGAGCAGCGCCCAACGGAGCCGAAGCCATGATCACCCTCGGTCACATGCTGACGTTGTCGGCCGTGCTGTTCGCCTTGTCGGTGGCCGGCATCTTCATCAATCGGCGCAACGTGCTGCTGCTCCTGATGTGCATCGAGCTGCTGCTGCTGTCGGCGAACTTCAACTTCGTCGCGTTCTCGCGCTACCTGGGTCTCGTCGACGGGCAGGTGTTCGTGTTCTTCATCCTCACGGTCGCGGCCGCCGAATCGGCGATCGGTCTGGCGATCCTCGTCGTGCTGTTCCGCGAGCGCCGCAGCATCAACGTCGAAGACCTTAATACGCTGCGCGGTTGAGCATGAATCCAGACCTGCTCCTGGCTATTCCGATGTTGCCGCTCATAGCGGCGATCTTGGCGGGCCTGGGCGGCCGGCTGATCGGGCGTGCGGCTACGGCGGGCGTGACGATCGCGGCGGTGGCGGGTTCGTGTGTGCTGTCGATTATCGTGCTCAATGACCTGTTGCACGGCACCCCGGTCTACAACGCCCCGGTCTACACGTGGCTCGTCAGCGACAACGTGAACATGCAGGTTGGGTTCCTGATTGACCGGTTATCGGCGCTGATGATGGTCGTCGTCACCTTCGTGTCGCTGTGCGTGCATGTCTACACGATCGGCTACATGC
>JBEPVS010000013.1:0-25972 GCA_041690875.1 Gammaproteobacteria bacterium | reverse complement strand
CGTGCTGCGTGCTCGATCATCGCCATCTCGCGTTCGCCTGTCGCGCGGATCACGCGCGCCGGCGAACCCATCAGCACGCAGCCGTCGCCAAATTCTTTTTGCGGCGTCACCATCGCGCCAGCACCGACGAGGCAGCGGCTGCCGATATGCGCGCCATCGAGCACGATGGCGCCATTGCCGATCAGCGTGTCATCGCCGATCGAGCAACCGTGCAGCAGCACACGGTGGCCGATGGTCACGTTGCGGCCCACGCGAGTCGGCTGGCCGACATCGCAGTGGATCACCGTCGCGTCCTGCACGTTGCTGCCCGCGCCGATCTCGATGTACTCGTCATCGGCACGCAGCACCGCATTGAACCACACGCTTGCGCCATCGCCCAGGCGCACGTCGCCGATCAACTGGGCGCCGGCCGCGACGTAGAAATAGTCGCTGGCCGTCTGCGGTTTCTTCCCCTCGAATGCGAAAATCACGGCGCGCTTCCTAGTGGCCGGGCACGAGATCGTTGAGGCTCGTGCCACTGACGCCAGGCCGCTCGCGCAACGCGCGCACGATCATGTTCGGCAGGCGCGTTTCATCGGCGGAACGTGCATTGCCTGAAACACTGAGGATCGCGAGGTCGAAGCGCGGCGACAGCCACAGCCGTGTCGCGCCCCGGCCATTCAGATACAGCATGTCTCTGTCAGCGAAGGGTTCTGCACCGGGCGCGGTGCGCAGCAGGCGCACGTGCGAAGCCCAACCCTGAGGCAGAACTTGCGTACCCTCGAAGCGGCCATCGTGGAGCAGTAATTCGGCAACGCGCAGCCAGTCAACGGCGCGCGCGCTCACCTCGGGCTGCGACCAGCGCGCCGGCGCGGCATTCAACGGCTGCCAGATGTTACGCGACAGGACTTGCGGAAAGCTGCGTCCGCTCGCCTTCGCAATCGCCGCTGAAAGCTGCGCCGTATCGAGCGGCTCGGCGGATGGCACTGCCAGCCCGGGTTGCGGAACGGCGATGCCCGCCGCCAGCAACACGAGCGCGTCGGACAGGCCACCACCCTTTACGAGCGCATCGACGTTCACATCGCCGGAGTAGCGCTCGATGATCAGATGTCCGTGGCGCGTGATCAGCAACGCGCCGGCACGCTCCTGGCCGGCCCAATCGACGGCTGCCTGGAACGGCGTGGCATCGAAGCCCTCGGCGGACGCCTCTGCGCGAGGCAATCCGCCGGCGTCACCGCCGGCGATCGGCTCGCCATGCGTGTCCGGCGCATGCGCACGCATCCACAGCCAATATCCCGCGACGATCAATGACGCCACGATGACCCAAAATGCAAAATTCCGGCCGCGGTTCATCGCGACTCCCTCGCCGGCGCGCGCTGGCGCGCAGCCAGGCGCCGGGGTACAGCCACGCGGCAGCGTAAAGGCCCGCCATAGCGAATACGTCCAGCGACGAGTTCCAGCTCGTGTGTCGTGTGCCGGGGCCAGTCGTCCTGGTGATGCGTGGCGATCACAATGCTTCGTTCCCTGTTGGCGAGATTATCCACCAGCGCCCGCAACCGCACGCGGGTCGGCGCATCAAGCCCGCTATAGGGCTCATCGAACAGCACGATATCAGGATGCACCACCAATGCGCGCGCAAACAGTACGCGCCGCGCCTGACCATACGAAAGCTCACCGTAGGGTCGTTGCGTGAGACGCGAGGCCCCGACCTGCTGCAGCGCGGACACTGCGGCGCGCCGTTCCGCGGACAGTGCTTCACCATCGAGGCGGAACGTACCGCGCAACCCCGCCACCACGCAGTCCAGTGCCGTCTGCTTTCGCGGCAGCGCTGACTGCAATTCTGGCGATACGCGACCGAGGCGTTGCTGGAACTCGTGCAGCGGCATCCCTGCCCCATGTCGGTGTCGCCAGACCGCGCCCATGCCTCCGACGCCATGATCGCCGTACAGCGCCGCCAATAGCGTCGATTTGCCGCTGCCGTTCGCGCCGTGGATGACCCAGCAATCGCCGCGGCGGATTTGCAGCGAGATGCCACGCAGCGAGGCGACACCGTCGCGCCACACGGTAGCGTTCTGCAGCGCGAGCAGCAGGCCGCGATCGCCATCTCGTTGCCGCGGGAGCGGACTCCAGCGCGGCCGTGGTTCCTGAATCGCGCGCGCGCGCATTTGTGCGCGCGCCGCAGGCGGCGGGCTCCAACGGCCTGTCGACAAGCGGCCGCGCAGCAGCCGAGCGCGATGGGTCACGCCGGCCGGCGCCTCCTCGATGCGATGCGTCGCGTAGACCCAGGGAAGCGTTGAGCGGCGCAGCGTCGCCAGCGCAGCGAGTACGCGATCACGATTGGCGGCATCGAGGCCGTTCAACGGCTCATCGAGCAGCAGCAGCGCGGGCCGCGATACCAATGCTCGCGCGAGCAACACCAGGCGGCGCTCGCCTTGCGAGAGCGTCAGGAATTTCCGTGGCGCGAGTGCCCTGATGCCGAGCTTGCGCAACATGCGCGCTACCCGCGCTTGTTCCGTTCGATCCAGGCGGCGTAGCGGGATGTCGCTTCCCTCGATGCCGGTGCCTACGATTGATGCGACACGGTGATTCCAACGATAGTGCTCGTAGCGGTCCTGCCGCTCGGCCCCGAGGTAGGCGATGCGCTCCTTCGCTCCCAGCGGTTCATCGCTCACTTCACCGCGCAAGCGATAGATGCGCCGCGCGGCGACCGAAGGCTTGGGCCAAACGTCACCGGCAATCAGCTTCAGCAGTTGCGTTTTGCCGGCACCGTTCGCTCCCTGCAGCAGCCAATGCTGGCCGGCCCGGATCCGCCATCGCACATTGCGCAGTACGTGTCGATTGCCACGAACGAGATCGATGTGCTCGAGGTTGATTTCCAGATGGCGCTCGCGCGGCCTGCGCGTGTAGTTCATTTCCTACATGATCGCAAATGCGTCGTCACCTGGCGACAACCACCGAGCGAGTTCTTGCGTCCGCTCTCGATTACGGTAGATTGATTGCTCATCTTTTTATAATCGGGACGCCAACAATGAACACATCCAGTTATTGCGGCACGCGGCTGATCCGCGGGATGCTGCTTGCGACAGTGCTCGGCGCGCTGGCCGCTTGCAACCAGGCGCCCCCGCCCGCAGCCGACACGACGCCTCCGCCACCGCCGCCGGCAATGCCGGCCGATACAGCGCCAATTCCGGCGCCCGAACCGGCGCCTGCGCCGGCTGAGCCGAAGAAGTCGATACATCACACGGTCCACCATTCGACGGACAGCGCGATCGCGTCGTCGAGCGGCAGCGAAGTGCCCGCGCCGCCGCGCACGCCCATCACCGTGTGCAGCAACTGCGGCGTGATTGAATCGATCACGCCCGTCAAGGAGGAAGGCAAGGGCACCGCGCTGGGCGCGGTCGCCGGCGGTCTCGCGGGACTTGTGGTCGGAAATCAGGTCGGCGGCGGCAATGGCAAGACGATTGCCAAGATTGCCGGCGCCGCGGGCGGCGCGTATCTGGGCAACAAGGTCGAGAAAAAGGTGCGTGGCACGACGCACTACGACATCAAGGTGCGCCTCGACAACGGCACTGAGACGACGATCATCCAGGACAACGAACCGACGCTGGCGGTCGGCGCTCCGGTGCAGGTCGTCAGCGGAACAGTCGTAGCGAAGTAGGTGCCGCGCCGCGCTGAGTCGCGCTAGGAAGTGCTGTGCATGCGCAGGTATAACTCGCGCCGGCGATAGTCGATGACCAGCGTGTCGAGCAGGCCAAGCGCGTCCATGCCGATCAGCACAGCAGGCTCCTTGGTCATCTTCCAGTACTCGAAGATGCGCATGTCCGCGAAGGTCATGTGGCTCGTCTGGATCTGGATCGGCCCGAGCTGGATCGGCGGCGCGCGCCGTCCTTCGCCGGTCTGGATGTCGTGGGTGACGCCCTCCACCTGGTCGATCGTCGTGTGTTCGCGCGGTGCATGACGGACCAGCGCATTGCGCAGCGCCAGGTTCGCGACGGTGATCTCGCCGCCCGTGTCGATGATGGCCTTCGCGCGCACGAAGCCGAGGTTCACGTCTGCGATCAGCAGTCGCCCATGCTCGAGCTGGAATGGAATCGTCATGAAGCCTGGATCGGCTGGCTTGCCATGCGAGCGCGAGATGATGATCAGGTCGTGGCGAAAATCGATGTAGACGCGTCGATCGGCAAGGCCTTCGTTGCCCAGGACGCCATCGGCACCGCCGAGCGCATCGTTCAGCACCGGCAGCTTCGAATCGTTCATCAGCAAGTCGCCGACCTCGATCGTATCGACATGGATCGTCGGCACGGTGGCGCTGCCGGTCACGGCGCGCAGCTTCACCGGCGAGTTGTAGTCGGGCTTGATGCCCAATTGTGCGGCCACCGGCGGTGTGACGCCGGAGCGGCTTGCCCCGGTGTCGAGCACAAGCCGGAACGGACCCTTGCCGTTGATCATCACCGGTGCCCAGATGCGCCCGATTCGGTCGCGCCGGGTCGGTGCGACGTAGCGCGGTTCGGGCGCCTGGATAATGATTTCCTGGATTTCATTTTCAGGCGCAGGCGCAGGCGCCGCAGCCGGCGCTTCGGCGGCGACCGGCCGACGCGCGTCCGACATTGTTTCTTGCGCCAGCGCCCACGAGCCGGAGGCACCACCAACCATCAGCATCAGTACGAGCGGGTAAGATTTCATAAGCGCCATTGTGTCATATTGGCAGGGGTGAAGCCGCTGCAGTCCCGTCCCGCGCTTGACGCATTGAACAGTCAGCTGCAAGTGCGGCTGGGCGAGCTGCGCTCGGCCGGCACATACAAGGCCGAAAGGCTGCTGGCTTCACCCCAGGGCGCGGTGATCCGCGTCGGCGGGCGCGAGGTGATCAACCTGTGCGCGAACAATTATCTCGGGCTGGCGAACCACCCGGCCGTAGTCGCCGCGGCGCATGCAGCCCTCGACCGTTACGGGTATGGCTGCGCGTCGGTTCGGTTCATCTGTGGCACGCAGGACATCCATGCCGAGCTGGAATCGCGGCTGTCGGCGTTCCTGGGGACCGAGGCGACGATCCTGTATTCGTCATGCTTCGATGCGAACGGCGGCCTGTTCGAAACGCTGCTGGATGAGCAGGATGCGGTGATCTCCGACGCGTTGAACCACGCCTCCATCATCGACGGCATCCGGCTGTGCAAGTCCAAGCGACTTCGCTACGCCAATCGCGACATCGGCGAACTCGAGGCACGGCTCGCCGAATCGCGCGGTGCGCGCACGCGCCTCATCATCACCGATGGCGTGTTCTCGATGGACGGCACCTACGCGCCATTGTCTGAAATCTGCACGCTGGCGGAACGCCATCGCGCAATCGTCGCGGTCGACGACTCGCATGCCACCGGATTTACCGGCGCGCGCGGGCGCGGCACGCACGAACGCGCCGGCGTCATGGGACGTGTCGATCTGCTGACCGGTACGCTCGGCAAGGCGCTCGGCGGCGCATCGGGCGGCTACATCTCGGGGCCGCGCACGATCATCGAGTGGCTGCGGCAGCGTTCGCGACCCTATCTCTTTTCGAATTCCATCGCGCCGGTCGTCGCGGCGACGACGCTCGCCGTGCTCGACTTGATTGAGGGCGGCGATGCGCTGCGCGCGCAGCTCAACGACAACGCACGCCATTTTCGCGCACAGATGCAGTCGGCTGGTTTTACGCTGGTGCCCGGCGAACATCCGATCGTGCCCGTCATGCTCGGTGACGCGGTGCTCGCCACGCGCATGGCAGACCGCCTGCTCGAGCTCGGCGTTTATGTCATCGGGTTTTCGTTTCCGGTCGTGCCGATGGGCCAGGCGCGTATCCGCACACAACTGACGGCAGCGCACAGCCGCGCGCAGATCGATCAGGCGGTCACCGCATTCACGACTGTGGGCCGCGAACTCGGAGTATTGGGCACTAAAACATGAAGGCATTGGTCAAGGCAAAGGCGGAACCGGGCATCTGGATGGCGGACGTGGCGAGGCCCACGATCGGCCCAAACGACGTGCTGATCCGCATGAAAAAGACCGCCATCTGCGGCACCGACATGCACATCTACCACTGGGACGAGTGGGCACAGCGCACGATCAAGGTGCCCATGGCCGTCGGCCACGAGTACTGCGGCGAAATCGTCGAGATGGGCAGCGAAGTGCGCGGCCTCAAAGTGGGCGATCGCGTTTCGGGAGAAGGTCACGTGACCTGCGGCTTCTGCCGCAATTGCCGCGCAGGACGCCGCCATCTGTGCCGCAATACCGTCGGCGTCGGCGTCAATCGCCCCGGCTGTTTCGCGGAATTCATGTCGTTGCCGGCCTCGAATGTTTTCAAGCTCCCATCCGCGATCACCGATGAAATCGCGTCGATCCTGGATCCCCTCGGCAACGCCACGCACACGGCGCTTTCATTCAACGTCGTCGGCGAGGACGTGCTGATCTCCGGCGCAGGACCCATCGGTGTCATGGCGGTGGCGATCGTGCGCCACGTCGGCGCTCGCCACGTCGTCATTACCGACGTGAATCCCTATCGCCTCGCACTGGCGAAGAAGATGGGCGCCTCGCTCGCGATCGATGTGCGCAGCGAGAAACTCGAGGATGCGATGGCGCAGCTCGGCATGGAAGAAGGGTTCGACGTCGGGCTCGAGATGAGCGGCGCACCGGCGGCGTTCCGCCAGATGCTCGCGACGATGCATCACGGCGGCAGCATCGCACTACTCGGCATCATGCCGGCCGACACCGGCATCAAGTGGGATGAAGTGATCTTCAAGGGCCTGATGATGAAAGGCGTCTACGGCCGCGAGATGTTCGAGACCTGGTACAAGATGTCCGCCATGCTGCAATCGGGGCTCGATATCGGGCCAGTGATCACCCATCGCCTGCCGATCGGCCGTTTCCAGGAAGGGTTCGAAGTGATGGCCTCGGGCCACAGCGGCAAGGTCATCCTCGATTGGGAAACCGCCGGCTGATCAACACTCCGGGACGTTGACCGCGAGCCCGCCCTGCGAGGTTTCCTTGTAGATCGTGCCCATGTCGTGGCCGGTCTGTCGCATCGTGTTGATGACCTGGTCGAGCGAGACCTTGTGCGAGCCGTCGCCGTGCAACGCGAGACGCGACGCACTGATTGCCTTCAATGAACCCATCGCGTTGCGCTCGATGCACGGAATCTGCACCAGGCCCGCGACCGGATCGCACGTCAGCCCCAGGTTGTGCTCCATGCCAATTTCCGCGGCATTCTCGATCTGCTCGTTGGTTCCGTGCAGCGCCGAGGCGAGTCCCGCCGCGGCCATCGAACAGGCGACGCCGACTTCGCCCTGGCAGCCCATCTCGGCGCCCGAGATCGACGCATTCTTCTTATAGAGCATGCCGATCGCGGCGGCGGTCAGCAGGAAACGGATCACGCCCGCTTCATCCGCGCCCGCTTCGAACCGATCGTAGTAATGCAGCACCGCGGGTACGATGCCAGCCGCGCCGTTCGTCGGCGCCGTGACCATCTGTCCGCCCGCGGCGTTCTCCTCGTTGACGGCGAGCGCGAAGGCGTTGACCCAGTCCAGCGCGTGCATCGGATCGCTGGTGTCACCCGATTCGAGCTGGCGATACAACTTCGGCGCGCGCCGGCGCACCTTCAGGACGCCGGGCAACAATCCCTGCGCCCTGAAACCGCGCTGTACGCACTCGCGCATGACGCGCCAGAGTTCAAGCAGCTCCTGCTTGATCTGGGCCTCGCTCCGCCAGGTGCGCTCGCGAGCCATCATCAACTCGTGGATCTCAAGGCCTTGTTTCTCGCACTGATCGAGCAACTCGGCGGCCGATCCGAATTCGTACGGCGCCTGCGCGCGCGGCGTTGCGCCGCCAGCGGCTTCGCCTTCCTTGACGATGAATCCGCCGCCAACGCTGTAGTACTCCTCGGTCAGCAGCGTCGCGCCCGCCGCATCGCGCGCGGTGAAGCGCATGCCGTTCGAGTGACCGGGCAACACCTTGGCGTGATGGAAGAGCAAGTGCCGCGGTTCGTCGAATTCAATGTCCGGGCCACCGCCCCCCAACCGCAAACGTTTGCTTTCGCGGATACGTACTACAGTTGGTTCAACCTGCGACGAATCAATCGTCTCGGGCCGCATGCCCTCGAGGCCGAGCAGTATCGCGCGGTCCGTGCAGTGGCCGCGTCCCGTGAGCGCGAGCGAGCCGAATAGTTCCGCCGTGACCGCGTGGGTACGCACGAGCAATCCTTGAGAGCGCAGCGATTCAGTGAACGCACGCGCGGCATTCATCGGACCCATCGTGTGCGAGCTCGACGGCCCGATGCCGATCTTGAAGATTTCGAAAACGCTGAGGTTCATGGGGTTGACACCTCGTCAAAGACTATGCCGGTCCCGTCGCCTCGGATGGCCTCCGAGCGACCGGCAGCAGTCCAATACCGTCAAGGCGTCGCTTCGCAACGCACGCCGGGCAGCACGCACAGCATTTCGTAAAGCAGGTTTGCAGCCAGCAGCGAAGTGGTGCCGAACGGGTCATAAGGCGGCGACACTTCGACCAGGTCGCAACCAACGAGCTGCAGCCCGCGACATCCGCGGATGATTTCCATGCCCTGGATCGTCGTCAGCCCGCCGATTTCCGGCGTGCCTGTGCCCGGCGCGTAGGCCGGATCGAGTCCGTCGATGTCAAAGCTCAGGTACACGGGCCCCTTGCCCAGCTGCGCGCGCACTTCGTCCATCAGCGGCGTCAGCGAGCGATGCCAGCATTCCTCGGCTTGTACGACGCGCATGCCCTGCTGGCGCGGCCAGTCAAAATCATCCGCACCGTAACCGGTCGCGCGCAACCCGATCTGTACCGCGCGCTTCGTGTCGAGCAGCCCCTCTTCCACTGCGCGCCGGAACGGCGTGCCGTGCGCGATCTTCTCGCCGAACATTTCGTCATTCACGTCGGCATGCGCATCGACATGCACGAGCCCGACCGGTCCATATTTGCGCCGCATCGCACGCAAGATTGGCAGCACGATCGTGTGATCGCCACCCATCGTCAGCGGAACACATTTGTTTGCGATGATCGTGTCGTAGGCGGCCTCGATGATCGCAATCGACTTCTCCAGGTTGAAGGTGTTGATCGCCACGTCGCCAACGTCACCGACGCGGAGCGAATCGAAGGGCCGCGCGCGCGTCGCCATCTGGTACGGGCGGATCAGCACCGAGTTCTGCCGGATGTCACGTGGCCCGAAACGCGCGCCGGCGCGGAGCGAGGTACCGATATCGAGCGGCACACCCACGAAGCAAGCGTCCAAGCCAGCCGCCGACTCCGACTGCGGCAGGCGCATCATGGTCGCTGGTCCGGCGAACCGCGGCATCTGGTTGCCGCCGAGGGGCTGGGGATGTTGCGCCGCCATGACGATCCTCGCTGCGCCCCCGGGAGTGCCGAAGACAGGGGCTCGGATGCAATCTTAGAGGTTTTCAGCCGCGACAGGCGCTTTTGCTGAAGTGGCGCACTGCTATGATTGGGCTCATTCGCGCGCACTCCAAGGAGCAGCTTCGATGAATAGCCTGGTCAGGAACACCCTCGCCGCCGCGTTGGCCGCGGTCCCGATGATCGCCCTCAGCGCCGACGCCCCCAAACTCAACGTCCGCATGGGCCTGTGGGAAACCTCTTTTACTGTCGCCGGCGCGGCCAACGCGATGATGGCCGGCGTGGAAGGAGCCATGCAGAACATGACACCCGAACAGAAGGCGCAAATGGCGGCTGCGATGTCGCGTCTGCAGCATAGTGACGCCGCGCAATCCGTCCGCAAGTCGCGCAGTTGCATGACGCCGGAGAAGATGCAACGCGACGGTTTCTTCAATGACAAGGAAATGAACGGCCACTGCACGCACACGGTCGTCGAGAACACAGCGACGGCCACGTCGCTGACCTTCAGCTGCGCCGAAAACGGCGTGACCAACGAAGGCAAGATGCGCTTCGAGGCCCCCTCGCCGACGGTGGTCAAGGGCACGATGGACATGAACATCATCGTGCACGGCAAGCCGGCGAACACGCACACGGAATTCCAGTCGACCTGGATCAGCGCGGACTGCGGGTCGGAGAAGTAGCGCGCGCGGCGCTGCCTTCACCGGAATGGCCTAAGCAGCCGGTGAATTCCGCGCCGTAGAGAAATATCATCGCCGTGTAGTAGAGCCACAGCAGCAAGGCGACGAAGGACGAGGCCGCGCCGAATGCGGACGGCTCCGTGGTGTGCGCGAGATAGATGCCGATCAGCCAGCGGCCGGCGTCGAAGAGAATCGCCGTGAGCACACCACCGGTCAGTACGAAGCGCCAAGGCAGCCGGCGCGCGGGCATGTAGCGGAAGATCAGCGCGAACAAGATCGTCGTCAGCGCCAGCGAAACGACGAAATCGCCTATGCCCAGCACCGCGATCAGCGCCGCATGTTTGTGAACGAGGCGATCGCGCGCGCCTGACAGCGCGGTCGTCATCGTCAGCGAGACGAGTAGCAGGAATCCCAGCGCCAGGATGAAACCGAGCGAGACAAAGCGGGATTTGATCCAACCCATCACGCCACTCGTCAACTTCGGATCGGTCTTCCAGATCAGATCGAGCGCCTGCTGCAAAGCCGCCAGCACCGTCGTGGCGCCCACCAGCAAGGTCACGATACTGACCAGCGTGGAAGTCACTCCCTGGCCGAATTTCGAAGACTCCATGGCGTGCTGCAGCGTCTTCGCCGTCGAAGGCCCGAACAGCGCATTGAGCTGGGCGGCGAGCTGAGCGCTGGCGTGATCCGCACCCGTGGCCCAGCCGATGAGCGCCAGCAGGATGACGAGCAGAGGGGCCAGCGAAAAAGCGCTGAAGAATGCGAGTGAGGCCGCTGCGTTGGAACCGTTGTCCGAATTCCAATGCCTGCCGGCGCAGACCAGGCTGGTGACGAAGCGCCGAGCAGTATCCAGAACCGTCGGAGAGGACGGGCTCCTTTTTTTCTCGCTGCGCATGGGTTCTCCTGCCGCGATGATGCAACGCCAGGAGCGGCGCGTGCTGCCGGTGCATGCCTACGGGAACGTGCAGGCCATGACCGCCGGCATTAGACGTAGCGTTGCAAAGGCGACTGACAGCGGAGACTGGTGGCACAGCCCAAAAAAAAGCGCGCGCAACTTGGTGAATTTGGCGCGCCCGGACGGATTCGAACCGCCGACCCCCTGGTTCGAAGCCAGGTGCTCTATCCAACTGAGCTACGGGCGCCCTGCTACAGCGGCACGTATGGTGTCACGACCGGACGGCGTACACCATTGGAGCGCCGCTGATTTTCCGGCCGCCAGCGCAGGCGCGGGCCGATTCAATTATTTCAGGATTCGGCCAAAACCGTGGGCCCGGGCTGTATGGACGATATCGGTGCGCAACGCTGCCGCCGCGCCGTCGCCGCGCGAATTCAACAACTCCCACGCGGGAACCTGGCTTCGAGCGACCAGACCATCCACTGGCGTCGTCCGGCGGCTGCCGACGCCATCAGCCGCCGCTCCGATGTACTATCCCCGAGGACTCCACCAAATACGGATAAACACGGGACAATCGCGTGGCGGATCTCGATCCAACTGCAGCCGGGCGCCTCATCGGCGAGCACCTGGTGTGCCTGCCGATCGAATCCCTCCCCGTGGCGCAATGCGCCGGCGCGGTATTGCGCGAGAACGTCTACGCCGAACGTGACCATCCGCCGTTCGATCGTGTCGCGATGGATGGCATTGCGCTGGCCGCCGATGCGGCGGCCGCCAACAAGCGGCGCTTCCGCATCCAGGCAACGCAGGCCGCCGGCGAACCGCCGCTGACACTGCGCGATTCCGCGCACTGCATCGAGATCATGACCGGCGCAATGCTCCCGGCCGGCTGCGATTGCGTCGTGCCGGTCGAGCGCATCAAGGTCGACAACGGCACCGCCGAGATCGAGTCGCTCGCGCTCGCCGCACCCTGGAAGAACGTTCACCGTCGCGCCAGCGATCAACGCCAGGGTGCGCTGCTGCTCGCCACCGGCACTGTGCTGCACGCGCCCGAAATCGCGGTGGCCGCATCGGCCGGCATGGCACGGCTCCGCGTAAGTGGGCAACCATCGATCATCGTCATCTCAACCGGGAGCGAGCTGGTGGAACCGGGCGATCCGATTGCCCCACACCAGATTCGCCGCTCCAATGCCTATGCCGTGGCAGCGGCGTTACGCGAGCGCGGTTTCCAGCGTGTCGCCGAAGATCACGTCGGCGACGATGCCGCCGAGCTGCACGAGAAGCTGGGCCGCCACCTGCGCACGCACGAAGTACTGGTGCTCTCCGGGGGCGTGTCGATGGGCAAGTTCGACCTGGTGCCGCAAGCGCTCGAGGCGTTGGGCGTCCAGCGGCTGTTCCATGGCGTCGCGCAGCGGCCCGGGCGCCCGATGTGGTTCGGCACGACCAGCGAAGGACGCGCGGTGTTTGCGCTGCCGGGAAATCCCGTGTCGACCCTGGTGTGCCTGTCGCGTTACGTGCTGCCGGCGCTCTATGCGGCGATGGGCGTGGTAGACGAGGAATCCGAGCGCATCGCACTCGCCTCCCCACTCGAATGGGCGCCGGCGCTGACCGGCTTCATGCCGGTCAAGGTGAGCCACGATGACTGGGGACGGCCCTGGGCGAGCGCCTGCCCGACCAACGGCTCGGGTGACTTCACCGCGCTGGCACACACCGACGGTTTCGTCGAATTGCCCCCGGGCCCCACGAGTCTGCCCAAGGGATTCCTGACCCGGCTGTATCGCTGGTAGCCTTAAGCACATGGATCGCAATCATTCAGCCGCCCTGGCGCCCTTCCAGCCGCCGCGCCCGCGCGACACTTTGGGGCGGCCGTTGCGGGACCTGCGCATCTCGGTGACCGACCGCTGCAATTTCCGGTGTCCGTACTGCATGCCGCGGGAGCGCTATCACGAACACTATCGTTTCCTGAAATCGACTGAACGGCTCAGCTTCGAAGAGATCGTCCGGCTCGCGCGATTGTTCATCCAGCTGGGCGCGCGAAAACTTCGCATCACCGGCGGCGAACCGCTGCTGCGCGCGGGCGTCGCTGACCTGATCGGAGACCTGACGTCGCTCCCGGGGCTCGACGACATCGCTCTGACGACCAACGGCGTATTGTTGCCGCAGCACGCATCGGAATTGCGCGCCGCCGGACTACAGCGCGTCACGGTCAGCCTCGACAGTCTCGACCCGCAGGTGTTCGCGCGCATGGCGGGGGGCCTCGGCAGTCCCGAAGAAGTGCTGGCCGGCATCGCGGCCGCGCAGCGCGCCGGCCTCGCGCCAATCAAGATCAACGCGGTCGTGCAGCGCGGCGTCAACGAGCACACGGTGCTGCCGTTGCTCGAGCGTTTCCGTGGCACCGGCGTCACGGTGCGCCTGATCGAATACATGGATGTAGGCAATCGCAACGAGTGGCAGCGCGCGCAGGTCGTGCCCTCGCGCGAACTGCTCGCACTCATCGATGCACGCTGGCCGCTCGCGCCGCTCGCGCCCAACCATGTCGGTGAAGTGGCCGAACGCCATGCCTATCGCGACGGCTCTGGAGAAATCGGGTTGATCTCCTCGATCTCGCAGCCCTTCTGTGGCGACTGTTCGCGTGCGCGCCTGTCTTCAGATGGTGTGCTCTACACCTGCCTGTTCGCGACGCACGGCCTCGACCTGCGCGCACCGCTCCGTTCCGGCGCGAGCGACGAGGAACTGTCGGACGCGATCCGCGCCTGCTGGGGCGCGCGCATCGATCGTTACAGCGAGTTGCGCGACCGTGCCGCGAAGTCGGCTGAACCTCGCGTTGAAATGAACCACGTCGGCGGCTGAGCCTGAGCGGCGACTATCATGGCCAAGCGCAGGACAAATGCCGGACTCACGCACCTCGATGCCGCCCGCCGCCCCACGATGGTCGGCGTCGGCGACAAGGCCGTTACGCATCGCGTAGCCGAGGCGCAGGCGCGCATGCACTTGCCTGCCTCCGTTGCGCGCGCGTTGCGCGCGACGGGACATCGCACAGCCAAGGGCCCGGTGTTCGACACGGCGATCATCGCTGGCGTCATGGCGGCCAAGCGCACGGCCGAGTTCATTCCGTTCTGCCATCCGCTGCCGATCGAGCACTGCAGCGTGGCTGTCGCGGCCGGCGGCCGCAACGAACTGCGCATCCGTTGCCGCGTGGAAACGCATCACAAGACCGGCGTTGAAATGGAGGCCTTGACCGGCGCCAGCATCGCAGCGCTGACGATCTACGACATGTGCAAGGCGCTGTCGCACGATATCCGCATCATCGAGGTGAGGCTCCTGCATAAATCCGGCGGCCGGCGCGATGTTGGCAGGCGCCGATGAGCGCGCCACTGTATGGCTTGCTGCTGACGGGCGGACGGAGCCGGCGCATGCAGCGCGACAAGGCCAGCCTGAAATACGCGGGCCAGACGCAACTCGCGCGCGCGATGGCGCTGCTCGAGCCGCTGGTCGCGCGCACATTTGTTTCGGTGCGCGCCGATCAACTGTCGGATCCGCACCGCGCCGGCCATGAATGCATCGCCGACGTGCTGCCCGACCTGGGCCCGATCGGCGGCATCCACGCAGCACTCCTTGCGCACGGCGATGTTGCCTGGCTGGTGCTCGCCTGCGACCTGCCGTTCCTCGACGTTGCGACGCTCCAGCAATTGATCGCCGAGCGCGAGCCTCGCCGCGTCGCGAGCGCATTCGCGAGCAGCCGCGATGGCAAGCCCGAACCGCTGTGCGCGATCTATGAACCGGCCAGCTTAGGGCCAATCGACGCGCGCATCGCCAGCGGCAAGCTGTGCCCGCGCGATTTCCTGGCGAGCACCGACGCGGCACTGCTGGCGCTGCGCAACCCGCGGGCGCTCGACAATATCAACACAGGCGAGGAATATCGCGACGCCCTGGTAAAACTGGATGACGCCGCCGCAGCGCCCGCGCACCACGCTGATCGGCCGCTGATGCGCACGCTGCAAGTGCAGTACTTTGCGCTGCTGCGCGAGCAAGCCGGGTGTAACGCGGAAACGGTGCACACCCAGGCGCGCGATGCGCGCGAACTGTATCGGGAACTGCGCGCGCGACATGGCCTGCAGCTCGAGCCCGAACAGCTGCGCGTCGCGGTGAACGAGGACTTTGCGGAGTGGTCGCATCCGCTGCGTGATGGCGACACCGTCGTCTTCCTGCCGCCGGTGGCGGGCGGATGAGCGCGTTCCGGCTCAGCAGCGGCCTGTTCGACACGGCCGCGTTGCGCACCGAGCTCGCGCACGCAGGGAGCGGCGGCTTCGCCTCATTCGAGGGCTGGGTGCGCGACCACAACGATGGCCAGCGCGTGACGCGACTCGAATACGAAGCCTTCGCGCCGCTCGCGCTTCGCGAAGGCGAGCGCATCATCGCCGAAGCGCGCGAGCGATTCGGCTTGAGCGGCGCGCGCTGCGTGCATCGGGTGGGTACGCTGAACATCGGTGAAATCGCCGTATGGGTCGGCGCCGCCGCGGCGCATCGTGACGAGGCGTTTCGCGGTTGCCGCTACATCATCGACGAAGTGAAGCACCGGCTGCCGATCTGGAAAAAGGAACACTACGAGAACGGCAACAGCGGGTGGGTCAACTGCGAACGCTGCGCCGCTGCCCCGCACGCCGACCATCACCACGAACCCGCCGCGGGGCCGGCGCCGATCAGCCGGGCCTGACGTGCCCGGCGCCCCGCACCACGTACTTATAGCTCGTCAGTTGCTCGACGCCGACGGGACCGCGCGCGTGGAAGCGGTCGGTCGAAATGCCGATCTCCGCGCCCATGCCGAATTCGCCGCCATCGGCAAACTGCGTCGAGGCGTTGTGCAGCACGATCGCACTGTCGACGCGCGAAAGAAAGTGCTCTGCCGTGGCGCTGTTCGCAGTCACGATCGACTCAGTGTGCGCGGATCCATAACGCGCGATGTGCTCGATTGCGCCGTCGACGCCCGCCACGAGCCGCGCGGCGATGATCGCATCGAGATATTCGGTATGCCAGTCCGCCTCGTTGGCTTCGCGTATGCGTGCATCGGCGACCATCGCGCGCAGGTTTGCATCCGCGCGCACTTCGCAACCGGCATCGAGCAGGGCGCGAACCACCGCTTGTGCCAACGAAGGCGCGGCCGCGCGATCGATCAACAACGTTTCCGCGGAACCGCACACGCCGGTACGCCGCAGCTTTGAATTAATGACGATCGCGACCGCCATCGCGGCATCGGCATCGCGATCGACATAGACATGGCAGTTGCCCTCGAGATGCCCGATGACCGGCACGCGCGCCTCCGACTGCACGCGCGACACGAGGCTTTTGCCACCGCGTGCCACCAGCACGTCGATGAACTCGCGCATGTTTCCGAGCATTTCACCGACCGCCGTGCGATCGGTCGTCGCCACGGGCTGGATGCATTCTCCTGGCAATCCCGCCGCTTTGAGCCCCGCGAGCAGGCAGGCGTGGATCGCGGCATTCGAACGTGTGCACTCGGAACCGCCGCGCAGGATCGCCGCGTTGCCCGATTTCAGGCAGAGTGCGCCGGCATCCGCGGTCACGTTCGGGCGACTCTCATAGATGATGCCAACCACACCAAGCGGCACCCTCACTCGTTGAATGTGCAGCGAATTAGGGCGCGTCCACTCCGCGGTGATGACGCCAATCGGGTCGACGAGCGCGGCGATCTCTTCCAGCCCGCGCGCGATCGCCTCGACGCGCGGCGCATCGAGCCGCAGCCGATCGAGCAACGCGGCACTCAACCCGGCCGCGTTCGCGTCGGCCATGTCGACCCCGTTGGCTTCGAGCACTCGAGCGGCCTGCGCGCGCAGCGCCTTGGCGGCGGCGTGCAGCGCGCGATTCTTCGCCGCCGTATCCGTTCGTGCAAGTTGCGCCGCGGCGGTAACCGCCTGCCGGCCGATCTGCTGCATCATCCCGCGCACCTCATTCATGGCGCAGGACCACCAAGTCGTCGCGATGGATCAGTTCGTGCCGGCCGCGGTAGCCAAGCAGCGCTTCGATGTCGCCGCTTCTTCGACCGAGAATGCGTACCGTGTCGGCGTCGGAATAACCGGCAATGCCGCGCGCGACTTCGCGACCCGCCTCGTCGATGACGCTGACCGTGTCACCGGAATCAAAATGCCCGAACGTGCCGGTGACGCCCGCGGGCAGCAGGCTCTTGCCGGCGAGCAGCGCACGCGTCGCGCCACCGTCGATATGCACGGCGCCGGCCGGACGCAAGCGGCCGGCAATCCATTGCTTGCGCGCGGCAACGGGCGTCGACGCCGGTACGAACCAGGTGCAGCGCGCGCCGGCTTCGATGCGCTTGAGTGGATGTATGTGGCTGCCTGGCGCGATGCACATGTGGCAGCCAGCGCCCATTGCAATGCGCGCGGCGGCGATCTTCGTCGCCATGCCGCCCGATCCAAACTGGGAAGCCGCACCGCCGGCCATCGCCTCGATTTCCGAGGTGATCTGTGGAACCTCGTCAATAAAACTCACCTTCGCATCGCGGTTGGGATCGGCCGTGTAGAGGCCATCGACATCGGACAGCAGCACCAGGCAATCCGCGCTCGTCATCTGCGCGACGCGCGCCGCCAGCCGATCGTTGTCGCCGTAGCGGATCTCGGCGGTCGCCACCGTGTCGTTTTCATTGACCACCGGAATCGCACCCAGTGCCAGGAGGGAGCTGAGCGTAGCGCGCGCATTCAGGTAACGGCTGCGCTGCTCGCTGTCTTCGAGTGTCAGCAAAACCTGCGCGACCGTGACATCGTGCGCCTCCAGTATTTCCTTGTAGGCGTGCGCCAGGCGAATCTGGCCGACGGCGGCAGCGGCCTGGCTTTCCTCGAGCCGCAACGTGCCGGATGGCAAGCCAAGATGCCGGCGCCCCAGCGCAATGGCGCCCGATGACACCAGGATAAGCTGCTGCCCGCGCTTGCGCAGGCGAAGCAGGTCTTCGACCAACGACTCCAGCCAGGCGCGGTTCAAGCGGCCGCTGCGCTGGTCCACGAGCAACGTGGAGCCCACCTTGACGACCACGCGTCGGGCCGCGCTGAGCGGGCTGCGCGATTTGCTGCTGGCAGATCGAACGGAATTCATGGCCAATCGTGGTACTACAGCAATGGATATGCCGGGAGTCGAGTGTACCTATGGATGGCTGCAGGCACAGCATCGCTCCCCGGCGACCGGACGCGTACTTGTCCGGGCCTGCGTTGCCTAAATCGCCGCGCTGCCACTAATATCGACGCGGGAGCCGCGGTGCGGCGGGATTCTTCAAGGGGATAGGACCGGTGGCCAGAGAATTCGAGCCCGTCGTGGGCCAGTGGTACGAGAACATCGATGAGAACGACAGCTTCCGCGTGTTGTCGGTCGACGAGGATGCCGAGCTGATCGAGATTGAATACCTCGACGGCGACATCGAGGAAATTGACGTCGACACGTGGGCCGAATTCGACCTGGAGAAAATCGCACAGCCGGAAGGCTGGTCGGGCGCAGACATCAGCAGCGCCGACGATGATGATGACGATGAAGACGAGGATGACGACTGGGACGAAGACGAAGACGATGAAGATGACGACGATGATGAAGACGACGACGACCTCGACGAGGAAAAAGACGAAAACTATTGAGGGCGTCACGCCTTAACCGATAGTCGAGTTTCATGAGCAATCCGCACGACAGCTGGTATCACGAGCGCGAATCCGCGTGGCTCTATCGCGTCGTGGCCGACGCAGAGACCGATGCACGCCACAAGCAACTGTTTCGCGCGCTCGCGCAGGCGGCCGAGGAACAGTCCAAGCACTGGGCAAAGCTCGCGAATCCCGGCGAATTCCGACCCAGCACCCGCGCTCGTCTGGTCGGCACACTGGTGCGGCGCCTGGGGCCGCGCGCGCTGAAGCCCGTGCTGGCCGCGATTAAGCTGCGCGGCCTGTCGGTCTACAGCGGTGCCGGTGCGATCGATGGCCACCTGATGCCGGTCACCGTGCAGGACATCGGCCAGCGCCACCGCAGCGTGACCGGCGGCAACAACTTGCGCGCTGCGGTATTCGGCGTAAACGACGGACTCGTCTCCAACCTCAGCCTGATCCTCGGCGTGGCCGGCTCCGGCGCGAGCGGCTCGATCATACTGACGAGTGGGCTCGCGGGTTTGCTGGCCGGATCGCTGTCGATGGGCACGGGCGAATACGTGTCAGTGCGTTCGCAGCGCGAGATGTACGAATACCAGATCGGCCTCGAGCGCGACGAGCTCGAGGAATACCCGGCCGAGGAAGCCGAGGAACTCGCACTGATCTACCAGGCGCGCGGCATTGATCTCGAGCAGGCGCGCTCCATCGCGCAGCGCCTGATGTCCAATCCCGAACACGCGCTCAACACGCTGGCGCGCGAGGAACTGGGGCTCAACCCCGATGACCTCGCCTCGCCCTGGAGCGCGGCGCTGTTTTCCTTTTGTGCGTTCGGATCGGGCGCGCTGCTGCCGTTGCTGCCCTACCTGCTGCACGCAGCGGGCGCCACCGCACCCTATGTTTCGGCGGGCGTGACTTTGGTAGCGCTTTTCGCAGTGGGCATGGCGTTGAGCCTCTTCAATGGCCGCAGCGCGCTCCTGGGGGGCCTGCGCATGCTGCTGATCGGCGCCGGGGCGGCCGCCTGCACCTGGGGCCTAGGGCACGCACTGGGCGCGGCGCTAGGCTGAGGACCGCCCCAAGGTGCCGATCGCTGTCCAAGCCCTTGTAAACACTACCTGCTTTGCACGACTTGAACTCCAGCGCTTCGGTATCATCTTAAAGTCCTACAAGGTGGATTAAACATCATGAAGCGCATTGTCCTGTTCCTCGCGACCAACCTGGCTGTCATCGCGGTGCTGTCGATCGTCCTGAAGGTAACCGGGCTCGACCGGTGGCTCGCGCTGCATGGCAGCAGCTATACAGGCCTGCTGGTTTTTGCGGCCGTGTTCGGATTCGGCGGTGCGCTGATTTCACTTGCGATATCCAAGTGGTCGGCCAAGCGCGCGATGGGCGTGAAGGTCATCGACAAGCCTGCGAACGCGAACGAGGAATGGCTCGTCAGCACGGTGCGCCAACTCGCCTCGCAGGCGGGCATCGGCATGCCCGAAGTGGGCGTGTTCGACTCGCCGCTCCCGAATGCCTTCGCCACCGGTGCGCGGCGCGATGCGGCGCTCGTGGCCGTGAGTTCAGGACTCCTGCAAAGCATGAAGCGCAACGAGGTCGAAGCCGTGCTCGGCCACGAGATCACGCACGTTGCCAACGGCGACATGGTGACGCTGACGCTGATCCAGGGTGTCGTGAACACCTTCGTCATTTTCCTGTCGCGCATCGTCGGCAGCATCGTCGACCGCGCGCTGTCACGCGACGGCGAAGGACGTGGCGGCATCGGTTATTTCGCCACCGTGATGTTCACGCAGCTCGTGCTCGGCATCGTTGCCAGCATGATCGTCATGTGGTTCTCGCGGCGCCGCGAGTTCCGTGCCGACGCCGGTGGCGCACGCCTCTCCGGCCGCAACAACATGATCGCCGCGCTCGAACGGCTGAAGCTCGCCCACGAGCCCAGTTTGCCGAAGCAGCTGGCCGCTTTCGGCATTGGTGGCGGCCCCGGCACCGGCCTGCAGCGGCTGTTCATGAGCCATCCGCCGCTCGACGAGCGCATTGCCGCGCTGCACAGCCAGGTGTGATGCAAGTCGTTGAAATTCCAGCATTGAATTGCAAGGCCCAGCCGCCTTCGATACAGTAGGCGACTACTTGACAGTAAGCAGGTCGCGGTAGCGGCCCCAAGAGGAAAACGATGTCAGTCCCCTCCAATCACCGCTCTTTTCGCCTGGTTGCGCGCGCCCGGGACGTGGTCTCGAGTCTCTGGGATACCAGCAAGTTGAACATTGTCGCCGCGCGCGAACATGCACTCGAGCGCATGCCGGATCGAGTCGACTGGGCGCGCAGCGTGCCTTTCCTCTTGATGCACCTGGCCTGTTTTGCCGCCTTCTTTACCGGCGTCAGCACGGTTGCAGTGGCGGTAGCGATCGGCGCGTACGTGGTGCGCATGTTTGCGATCACCGGTTTCTACCATCGTTATTTCTCGCACCGCACGTTCAAGACTTCTCGCGCGGGACAATTCGTGTTCGGCCTGCTCGGCGCATCGGCCGTGCAGCGCGGACCGGTCTGGTGGGCTGCGCATCATCGGCATCACCATGCGAATTCAGACCGCGAAGCCGATGTGCATTCGCCGTCGCAGCACGGCTTCTGGCGTTCGCATACTGGCTGGTTCCTGACGATCAAGGGTTTTGCACCCGATTTTCGGCTGGTGCGCGACCTGATGAAATTTCCCGAGCTGCGCTGGCTGGATCGCTTCGACATCTTCGTGCCGGTTCTGCTTGGCGTGGGCATGTTCCTGCTTGGCGTGATCCTGCACAACGTGGCGCCGGGCCTCGGCACGAACGGCTGGCAGATGCTGGTGTGGGGCTTCGTCATCTCGACGGTGTTCTGCTGGCACGCGACGTACACGATCAATTCGCTGTCGCATGTCTTCGGGCGCCAGCGCTACAAGACTTCGGACACGAGTCGCAACAACTGGCTGCTCGCGATCCTGACGCTCGGCGAAGGCTGGCATAACAATCATCACTACTATCCCAACACCGTGCGCCAGGGCTTTTACTGGTGGGAATACGACCTCACTTTCTACATCCTGAAGTTGCTGAGCTGGTGCGGCATCATCTGGGACTTGAAGCCGATTCCGCTGGCGGTACGGGAAAATCCCTCCCGCCGATTGCGCTAGGTCGACGGCTGCGCCCAGCCCGCGGGCCGCGAGCCAAACCCGTCGTCCTACAGGCCGCATTTGGCGGCCGCTCCGCCTTGGAGCGATACTGGCGCAGTGAAACCGAGCATCCTGCCCGCAGGCGACATGGAGCTGCCCGAAGCGGCCGAGCCGGGCCTTTTGGAGAGGCTGGGGCGACGGCTGCTCCAATCGCAACTCGGCGCACTGCGTGATGGGGAAATCCGCCTCGTCGACGGCGATACCGAACATCGATATGGCACGCGCAATGAGCGCTGTCCCTTCGCCGTCACGATCGAGGTGTTGCATCCGCGCTTCTACGCGGACACGGTGTTCGGCGGCACCGTCGGCGGCGGCGCTGCGTATATCCATGGAGCGTGGCACTGCAGCGACCTGACGGCGCTCACGCGCATCTTGTACGCCAACCGCACGGTGATGCAGCAAATGGACCGGCGCTGGACGTTCCTCAGCCGTCCATTGCTGCGGGCGTTCCATTGGCTGCATCGCAACAGCGCACAGGGAAGCGAACGCAACATCCGCGCGCACTACGACCTCGGCAACGATTTCTACAAGCTGATGCTCGATGAGTCGATGGCGTACTCGTGCGGCATTTTTGCCGACGAATCGACGACGCTGGCGGATGCGCAGCGCGCCAAGTTTGATGCCGCTTGCATGAAGCTCGCGCTGCAGCCCCACGACCATCTACTCGAGATTGGCACTGGCTGGGGCGGACTCGCACTGCATGCCGCAAAGCACTACGGCTGCCGCGTCACGACGACGACCATTTCGCGCGAGCAGCATGACTACGCACGCGAACAGATCGCGCGCCAGGGCCTTGCCGACCGCATCACGTTGCTGTTCGAGGACTATCGCGAACTGAGTGGCGACTACGACAAGCTGGTCTCGATCGAGATGATTGAAGCCGTCGGCGCGCCCTTCCTCGACACCTATCTCGCCAAATGCGCGGCGTTGCTGCGTGAGGGCGGCGCGATGCTGCTGCAGGCCATTACGATCCAGGACCAGGAATACCGCGCGCAGCTGCGCTCGATCAACTTCATCCAGCGCTACGTGTTTCCCGGCAGTTTCATTCCTTCCATCAGCGTGATCGCCGATTCGCTCCGCCGCGTCACCGACCTGAAGATCTTCCACCTCGAGGACATCGGCCCGCACTACGCGCGTACGCTGGCGACCTGGCGGCGCAATTTCTTCGAGCAGCTCGGCGCGGTGCGCAAACTCGGCTTCAATGAGCAGTTCATCCGCCTGTGGGAGTTCTACCTCTGCAGCTGCGAAGGCGGCTTTGCCGAGCGCGCACTCGGCGACGTGCAGATGTTGCTGACCAAACCCGGCTGCCGGCGCGCCGTCATCGCCACGGCTTGAGCGCCGACACCGCTTCGTTCCTTCGATCGCTCCGCGCAGCGCTGCCCGCGGGCGTACTGCTCGAGGACGCGTCGGCCGTTGCACCCATGCTGGTCGATCATCGCCGTCTCTACCAGGGGCGCGCGCTGGCAGCCGCGTTGCCGCGCAACACCGCTGAAGTGTCATCGCTCCTCGCCTGGTGCAACGAACATCGCGTCGGCGTGGTGCCGCAGGGCGGCAACACCAGCTACTGCGGCGGCGCGACTCCGGACGAGTCCGGCGCGCAATTGCTTGTCGGGTTGCAGCGCATGCGACGCGTACGCGCGGTCGATGCGGACAACTTCTCGATGACGGTCGAGGCAGGCTGCACGCTGGCTGAAGTGCAGCAAGCAGCGGTGGCGGCCGGGCGCTATTTTCCGCTGGAGCTCGGCTCCGCAGGCAGTTGCCAGATTGGCGGGAATCTCGCCACGAATGCCGGGGGACTGAACGTGCTGCGCTTCGGCATGGCGCGCGCGCTCGCGCTGGGCATTGAAGCCGTGCTCGCCGACGGCCGGGTTTTCACGCACTTGCGCGCGCTGCGCAAGGACAACACCGGCTATGACCTCACCGGGCTGATAGTCGGATCGGAAGGCACGCTCGGTATCATCACCGCGGCCACGCTGAAGCTGTGGCCGTCGGTACGCAGCACGGCAACGGCATTTGTCGCCGTGCGCGACGTCGCCGCCGCCGTAGCCTTGCTCGCGCGCCTGCGCGAAGCCGCGGGCGAGCGCGTCAACTCCTTCGAGCTGCTGCCGCGCGTCGCGGTCGAGTTGGCCGCGCGGCACATCGAGGGCGTCATCGATCCGCTGTCGATGGCCCACGAGTGGTATGTGCTGTGCGAACTCAGCTCGTTCACCAACGAGGCACTCGATGGCCTGCTCGAGCAAGCGCTGGCCGGCGCGACGGAAGCCAGCCTGGTGCAGGACGCAGTGCTGGCTGCGAACGAACGCCAGCGCACGCAGCTATGGCGGCTGCGCGAGAACGTGCCGGAGGCGCAACGTCGTGCCGGCCCGAGTCTCAAGCACGACATCTCCGTGCCCATCGCGGCGCTCGCCGACTTTGTCGCGCGAGGCTCAGCGTGGGTTAGGGAGCATGTGCCCGCCGGAACACTGGTCGCCTACGGCCACGCGGGCGATGGCAACCTGCATTTCAACATCAGCTTCCCGAAGGACACGCCGGACGATCTACTGCAGCGCGAGGAGCCGGCGATTCGCCGCGCGATCCACGACCTCGTTGCCGCGCATGATGGCAGTTTCAGCGCCGAACACGGCATCGGCCGGCTGAAAGTGGGCGAGCTCGAGCGCTATGCGCCGCCGGTGGCACTGGCGATGATGCGCGGGATCAAACGGGCGCTTGATCCGAACGGAATCATGAACCCGGGGAAGCTGTTGGCGGCACAACCCTGATCAGCCCTTCCTGCGCGGTGCTTGCGACCAGCACGCCGTTGCGCGACCAAAGGCTGCCGCGCGTGAAGCCGCGCGCGCCGGATGCGCTCGGGCTGTCGGCCGCGTAGAGCAGCCATTCGTCCATGCGCACGGGTCGGTGGAACCACATCGCATGATCGATGCTGGCGAGCATCAGCTTGCTGTTCGCCAGTTTCTGCTGGTGGCGCACCAATGCCGCGCCGAGCAGGTGGAAATCCGACGTATAGGCCAGCAGGCACTGATGCAGGCGCTCATCGTCCGGAAGATTGCCAACGGTGCGGATCCACAAATACTGGCGATTGGCGCCTGCGATCGTCACGGTCGCCGACACCGGCACGGCCTTGAATTCAATCGGCCGCTCGTGCACGAACTGCCGCAGGCGCGGCGAGAGACTATCCAGCAGATCGGGGTTCGGCAGTCCCGAATCAGGCAATTCCCCGGGAGTCGGCACATCCGGCATCGGGAACTGGTGCTCGAAGCCGCTCTCGGGTGATTGGAATGAAGCCGAACAGTTGAAGATCTGTTCGCCATGCTGGATCGCCGTGACGCGTCGGCTCGTGAAGCTGTTTCCGTCGCGACTGCGGTCGACGAAGTAAACGATCGGGGCGTCAAAGTCTCCACGTCGCAGGAAGTAGGCGTGCAGTGAGTGCACCGTGCGGCCGGCCTCGACTGTCGCGTACGCGGCCTGTAGTGCCTGGCCCAGCACCTGGCCGCCGTAGACCTGCGGACTGCCGATGTCGCGACTCTCGCCGCGAAAAATGTTGTCCTCGAGCCGTTCGAGCTCCAGCAGTCGCAGCAGTCCGGCAAGCCGCTTGTCCATTGTCGCTGGCGGGCTGGCTTCAGCCGGCCGCAACGCCGAGGCGTTTCTGCATGACGGGGCTCGTCGTGGTGTATTGCAGGAACTGTTTCTTGGCTGGATACAAATGATGCTGCACGGCGAATGCAACCAGCGCCGCTTCATGGAAGCCGGACAGGATCAATTTCTTCTTGCCCGGATACGTGTTGATATCGCCGACCGCGAACACGCCCGGGATGTTCGACTGGAATTTCTCCGTGTCGACCTTGATCGCGCGTTTGTCGAGCTCGAGCCCCCACTCGCCAACCGGGCCGAGCTTCGGCGCGAGTCCGTAGAAGACGAGCAGCTGTTCGGCATCGAGCGAGTGGAGCGAGCCGTCGGCGCGCTTGATGTCGACGCCATGCAATCGCTCATCCGTGGCGCGCAGCCCATGCGCGACGCCTTCGATGAACTGCAACTTGCCCTCCGCCTCGAGCGCGCGCATGCGCGCCACCGATGCCGGCGCGCCGCGAAATTCCGGGCGCCGATGCACCAGTGTCAACGACGACGCCTTCGGCGCGAGCTCGATCGCCCAATCGAGCGCGGAATCTCCGCCGCCGAAAACCGCCAGCTTCCGTCCATGGAG
>JBEPVS010000012.1:0-26602 GCA_041690875.1 Gammaproteobacteria bacterium | reverse complement strand
TCGCTCATCCCAAAGGCGCGATCTACGGTGGCGGCAGCTTCTGGATCGAGAAGACGTGAGGGCAAGAAATCTGTGCTTCCGGCCGGCCAGACGGGCCCCGTAGCGAATGACGGATGGCGGCCTACTTCGGCATCTGATTTTTCCACCACGAGTCTGCAGACAAGCGATCATCGGCGACCAGAATGAAAAATATGGATATTGCTGAACTCTACTCGCGCTCAATTGCATTCAGCACGCGCATCGATGCGACAAAGCAGGAACTCGCGCCTGCGGAATTCGGCTGGTACCCGTATGGAACGCTGAACAACTTCGGCCTGCTCAATTCCCTGCTCACGGGCCCGAATCGGAATTTCATCGATCACATCGGGAAAGGGCTCATCGTGGATATCGGTGCGGCCGACGGGGATACGGCGTTCTTCATGGAATCCCTTGGCTTCACTACCCACGTTGCCGATTTCCCGCCGACCAACTTCAACAGTTGCCGAGGCCTGCGGCTGCTGAAGGAGAAACTCGGTTCATCGGTCGTGATCAAGGAGGTCGATCTCGACAAGGCCTTCGAACTTCCGGCCGCGCGCTACGAATTGGCGTTCTTTCTCGGCATCCTCTATCACCTGAAGAACCCGTTTCTCGCGCTCGAAACCCTCTCGTCGCAGGCGCGCTACGCATTCGTCAGCACGAGGGTGATCCGTTTCAACGCCACTTCAGCCAACGCGGGCGAGGGCGGTTTCAATAGAGAACGTGTTGATCTCGACAGCGTACCGGTCGCCTATCTCGTTGGCGAGGACGAATGTAACCATGATGCGACGAATTTCTGGATGTTCACCAACGCCGCGCTACGCAGGCTGCTTCATCGCACGGGCTGGGATATTCTGGACTACGCCAATTTCGGCAACACCGAGGACTCAGACCCCGCGACCGCGGCGGGCGATGAGCGCGCGTTTTGTTTCCTGCGCAGCCGGCGGATCTGAAAGACAGGTACTTCCGGCAAGGCGCGCTCAGGTGCGCGGGCCTCAGCGCGCGCGCTGTTCCTCGAGGGTCAGCGCGACCTTGTCGCGCAGGTACACCGGCAGCGCGAGTTCGGGCGCGAGCCCGGCGCCGCGCGCGAACTGCGCCTGCGCGAGGCGCAGGATCGCGTGCGCCTGCGGATAGCGCTCGCCGTCAGCGAATTCCGGTGCGGACGGCAGGCGCGCGAGCAGCGGCTCGCGATACGCGTCCCAGCCCGTGCCGACGACCGACCAGCACGGGCTGTCGGGCAGCGCGAGGTTCTCGGCGCGCCCGACACTCTCCGGACCGATCGGCTCGACGAGGCCGTCCGAACTGCGGCGGAACGTGCCCGCATAGACCTCGCCCATGCGCGCATCGATGACCGCGAGGATCGCGCCGTCGGCGCCGTGCTGCGCCGGCGCGTCGAGCGCGAGCGCGGCCAACGACGATACCGGCACGACCGTAAGATCGAGGCCGAGCGCTAGCCCCTGCGCGATCGAAATCGCGAGGCGCACGCCCGTGAACGCGCCCGGGCCGCGGCCGACCGCGATGCCGGCGAGGTCGCGCCGGCGCAGGCCGGCTTCGGCGAGCAGCGATTCGATCATCGGCAGGATCAGCTCGGCGTGCCGGCGCGGCGCGATCTCGCTGCGCTCGATCAGCAGGTCGCCGACGCGCAGCGCCGCGGAGCACGCTTCGGTCGCGGTTTCTATCGCAAGCAGGGCACGATGCATGGGTCTGGGGCGCTCGAGAGTCATACGGAAGGCGAAGGCGACGCCGCGCTGTAAGTATACCAATCCACTTTGCGGGTCAGGTACATCAGCACGCCGACAACGACGAGCAGCGCGATCGCGCCCATCAGCAGCGAATACTGCTCGCTGACGACGAGTCCGTACAGCAGCGCGTAGACGAACGCGAGCGCGACGCCGAGCAGCGCGCCCGCGCGCCGCGCGCGCAGCACCGCCGCGGCATAGCCTCCGACCAGCAGCACGACCGCGGTCGCGGCGGCGAGGTAGGCGAGCGCGAAGCCGACCTGCTCGGAGAACGCGAGCAGGACCACGTAGAACGTCGTCAGCGCGAGGCCGATCAGCAGGTACTGCACCGGATGCACGCGCAGCTTGCGCAACACCTCGAACAGGAAGAACGCGATGAAGGTCAGCGCGATGAACAGGACGCCGTACTTGCCGGCGCGTTCGTTGCGCTGGTAGAGGTCGGCGGGCTGGTAGAGGCTCACGCCGAACGCGGCGGTCGCGGGATCGACGCCGCGCACGTCCTCCTGCCAGTGCTGGCCATAGCTGCGGTTGAGGTCGAGCACCTGCCAGTGCGCTTCGAATCCGTCTCCCTGCACGTGATGCTCGGCGGGCAGGAACGCGCCGTTGAAGCTCGGGTCGGGCCACGGCGCGACGACGCTCGCCTCGGTGCGCCGCGCGAGCGGCAGGAAATGCAGGCTGCCGGTGCCCGCGAGCGTCAGCTCGAGCTCGAACGCGTGCTCGCCCTCGTCCCACTGGGCGACGTCGATCGGCACCGCGATCGTGCGCAGCGAGCCGCTGCCGTCGCTCGACGGGCCGAACGCGAGCTGCCTGCCGTCGATGCGCAGCGCGGAGATCCTGCGGATGCCGCGCACGTCGGCGATCGGCAGGCGCAGCTCCGCTCGCTGCAGCAGCAGCCCTTCGGGCATCTCGGCGCCGCCGCGCGAATCCGCGATCTGCGTGCCGAGCGCGCGCACGTCGGCGGCCTTGAAGCGTCCCGTGATCTTTAGGTCTGCCTCGTACACGGGCGTCGAGTAGATGCCGTAGCTGCGCGTCTGCGGTCGCATCGTCGCCGCGATCGACAGCTGGTCCGCGAGCAGTATCTCGGTCGACTGCTGGATCGCCCAGGCGTCGTTGACGCGGATGCGCGTATGGCGCGGGATCGCGAGCATCGGGCCGCCGACGTCCTGCGCGGCGCCCCAGCGTTGCGCGATGTCCGCGAGAGCACGCAGGCGCAGTCCGTTGCGTTCGCCGATCAGGCCCTGCACCTGACCGAGCGGGATCAGCATCAGCAACGCGAGAAATCCGATGCCGAGCACCTTGAGCGTGATCGACTGCTGCCAGCGTGCGAACATGATCGTCTCCTTTTCGATTCGTCGTCGCCATTGGGCGCGAACGAACGGGCAGCGATCGGACATGCCGAGGCAAATCGCTGACGCCGGCTGGCTTTTGCCTGACCGCGCAGGCACAATCCGCGCGCATGTTTCGACGCCTCGCGCCGCTGTTCAAACTCGTTGCGGCGATCCTCCTCACGCTGGTCCTCGCGGACGCTGTGGTCTACCGCAGCGGTCTCTATGCGCGCCTGATCGAGCCCGAATCGACCGCCGGAACGCTGCTCGGCGGCGTGCGCGCGGCGCGCCATTTCCGCGATCCCGCGCGCAAGAACGTCCTCGTGCTCGGCAACTCGCAGGTCGGCTTGGGCTTCTCGGCGCCGACCGCGGATGCCGCGAGCGGACGGCCGGATATGCACTTCATCAACGCCTCGGTCGCCGGCACGTCGCCGCGCGTCTGGAATTACCAGCTGCGCGAGGCGGACCCCGAGGCGAACCGCTACGCCGCGATCGTGATGATGGTTGCGTACGACAGCTTCGGCCTACAGGTGGACCCCGCGAACTACCCGCTCGACACGAGCTACGTGACGCCGATCCTGCGGCTGTCCGATCTCGCGGATTTTCCCGCCTCGTTTCACGTCGAGGACCAGCGCGAGCGCGCGCGCCGGGCGATCCTGCTTCCGCTGCAGGCGCTGCACGAGGACGTGCGCGCGTTTCTCGCCAATCCGTTCGAGCGCCTGCACAAGGTGAGCAAGTACTGGCCCCGCTGGCTCGCGGACGTAGCCGAATATCGTGCACGAAACGAATCCGTGCCCGAACTTGCGATCGAACCGGACAGCGGCCAGCCGCGCAGCTGGGAAAACTGTCCGGAAGCACTGCGCGGCGGGCTGCGCGACTACTTCGCGGCGCTGCACGCAGGCGGCTACGGCACGCCCGCGTTGCAGGCAGTCGGTGATGCCTACCTGCGCGAATGGGTCGGGCGGATCGCGTCTCGCTACCGCGCGAACGGCGTTCCGACGATCGTGTTCGTCGTGCCGCGCGGACCATTCCATCGGCAGCTCGCGCCGCTGCCCGTACCGAGCGGCGCGATCGCGTACCTCATCGCGCGTGGCGAGATACTCGCGCTGCCCGGCGACGCGTTCGTCACGCTCGAGCAGCCGCAGTTCTTCTTCGACCAGCTGCACATGAATCACGCGGGGCAGGAACGCTTCTCGGTACTCTTTGCACAGAAGATCGCGGCGCTGGTGGCCCACTGATGCTGTTCGACGCGCTGCCGTACTGGGTGTTCTTCGCGGCCGTCGTGCTGCTGCTCGGCGTGCTGCGGCCGCTGCACGGCAAGTGGATGCTCGTCGTCGCGAGCTACGTGTTCTATGCGTTCTGGGACGTGCGTTTCCTGCTGCTGCTCGGCGCGTCGACGCTCGCGAACTTCGCGTTCGGCCTGTGGATCGACCGCAGCGCAGGCCGATCGCGCCGGCGCGCGCTCGCGCTCGCGATCGTGTTCAACCTCGGCACGCTCGCGTTCTTCAAGTACTTCAACTTCTTCGCGGACACGCTCGCGGCACTGCTGCATCTCGATCCACACGCGCTGATGCTGCGCATCGTGCTGCCGGTCGGCATCAGCTTCTTCACGTTCGAGGGCATCGCGTATGCGGTCGACGTGTTCCGCCGCGACCTGACCGCGCGCCGCAGCCTGCCCGACTTCGCGCTGTTCGTCGCGTTCTTCCCGCACCTGATCGCGGGCCCGATCATCCGCCCGGTAAATTTTTTTCCGCAGGTCGGCCAGCCGCTGCGCCTCAGCAACGAAGATGCGCGCTGGGGCCTGCGCGAGGTCCTGAAGGGCCTGTTCAAGAAGATCGCGCTGTCGAATTTCTATGCGCCTATCGCCGATGCGTACTTCCATGCGACGCCGTGGAACGGCGCGGGTGTGCCCGCGTGGATCGGCGTGCTCGCATTCTCGATGCAGATCTACTTCGACTTCTCGGGCTACACCGACATCGCTCGCGGCTGCGCGCGGCTGCTCGGCTTCCGCTTCCCGTCGAACTTCGAGCGACCCTATCTCGCGACCGACATCGCCGATTTCTGGCGGCGCTGGCATATCTCGCTGTCTTCGTGGCTGCGCGACTATCTCTATTTCCCGCTCGGCGGCAATCGCAACGGCGAGGCGCGCACCTGCGTCAACCTGATGATCGTGATGGGCCTCGGCGGCCTCTGGCACGGCGCGAGCTGGAACTTCGCGGCCTGGGGACTCTTCCACGGCAGTCTGCTGGTGATCCACCGCTACTGGCGCAAGTTCGTCGCCTTTGCAGGCATCGCTACCCGCGTTGATACGCCGGCGCTGCGCCCATTCTGGATCGCGTTGACGTTCGTTTGCGTGACGGTCGGCTGGGTGCCGTTTCGCGCACCCGATTTCATGGCGACGTGGCAGACGCTGCGCGCGCTCGTCGCGTTTCCTAACCTGCAACTCGCGATCGCGCACCCCGCGATCGTCGTGATCCCGTTGCTCGCGCTCGCGTTCTGCGCCGTCGATCGCGGGCGTCGCTGGCAGGACTGGCTCGTCGAGCGCGCGGGCTTCGGCGTCGCGGTCGGCGCGAGCGTAGCGGCAATCCTCGCGCTCGAGATCTTCGGCCAGATCGACGCGCAAATTCCGTTCGTCTATTTCCAATTCTAGAAAAACGGGGAAAAAAAAGCGGAGTTAAGGGTGCCTTCTCACGATCAAGCGGGCAGAACTCCCATTCGTCCGGATCTAACTGAAAGGTACTCTGACTCCGTTCTTTCCCATTAAATACCTCCGTCCCCTTTTCCCCTACTGATTCCCGAGCGAGGTTATCTGATCGCTGTTTCGCCTTCGATATTCCATCCAGCCCAGCTTCCATTGGCGAGTGAAACGCTGACAATGTGCGGTTCGCGGTGAGTCCTGTGGTCCGTATTCGATTCCTCGTTGCCGGCCACCACCACACGGTCGGCAATATGCCAGATCTGCAACGGGTTACTCGTACTGTTGTCGCTCAGCGGCAGCGTCGCGGTCCACAGGGTGTGCAAGTCGGCGTCGATCCGTGACAGCGCGAGGCGGCCGGCACCGTCTACGCGGGTGACGTGCCAGATCGCGATGCCTTCGGGTTTTTCCAGCAGACGCGGCTCGCGTGTGGCGGGATCCTTGAGAAAACGACCCCGCAGGAACACAGGCGCGTTCTCAATCGGCGTCAGGCTCTGCAGCCGATCGTAGTGCTCCTCGAAGCGCTGCGTGTTGACGATCTGCGCACGCCAGAAGTTGCGGCGCGCGAGCGAACCCTCGTCGAGAATGGTGTAGGGATATCGCAGCCGATCGCCGAAACTATCGTTGGCTGCGTCTGCAGCTTCCTTCGGCGAATACAGGCCCAGCCACTGGCCGGCCACCCGCACTTGGCGTGCGTGGATTTCTCCAACGGGCGGCGACGGCACGATCAGCCGCGCCGCGCCTGGCGTGGGCGGCGGCGGAGGCAAGGACGTCGGATCCGGCGCCGGCTCATAAGCCGAGGCCTTGAACGACGCGCCGCGCAGCGCGAAGCGGCGTGCGTCGGCGCTCATGAACACCAGTCCGTGATCAAATCCGTACTGCCGGGCATCCACCGGCAGCAGACCTTTCAGCTCAGGATTGTTCTGTTCGATGGTTGTGGCATCGGCCAGCCGGCTTCCATCGACCGCATTCAGCGCCAGCAACTTATCGTCGATGAACATCCAGACGCGCTCGCCCTCCTGTCCGATCAACTGCGCGCCAGAAGCAGAACCGATCACACGCGACGGCTCGGACCCATGAGCTTCGGGATCGCCCAGGGTCAGCAGTCGCTTGCTCCACAGCGGTCGTGCCGTGATCGGATCGATCGCCTGCAACTGAAAATGGAAATAGGTGTCGTTACGTGTGGTCGGGGTTTGGCGAGTGCCGCCGCCGACACTGCGCAATCGGATTTCTTCGCGCTTGGTCAGCACCCACAGCGTCGGCTTGCCGGCGGCATCGACCATGGCCGCAGGCCCCATCACATCGGGCGCACCGATCTGCGTGCTGCACGCGGTGACAACAAGCAGCATCCCCGCAAGCAATATCGCCAAAACTATTCTGATGTCCCGCATGTGCGACCTCCCGCGTCGCGCAACCCCAAGTTTCGTCGCGTGTGAGCCTTGCCACGCGATTGTACGCGGCGTTCGGTTTCAGGCAACTCGCACTGAGGCTTGACTGACCGGAGTCGTCATGCCAAAAAAACTTGACCTTTTTTCTCACGCTAAGGCGGGCTTGATTTCTTTCCTCGGTTACGTTCCTTTACGTCTTTAACCCGTTAGCGACTCTAGAATGTGGCGAAGCCATTGTCGTCGCCCACGCGTTTGCGGGGTCGCACATCGGGCCAGCGCAGCCGTTCGGCATGGAGGATTCCATGAAACGCATAACGCTCTCCCTCGTTCTCGTCGTCCTGTTTTCTGCACCGCTATGCGCAGTCGCAGGTGGTGGCAGCACGCTCAGCTTTTCGCAGGCCAGTGATGGAACTGATGGCAGCTTCGGCGACATCGTGCAGACCGGCCAGGTCAACGGGACGATCTCTGCAGTTATCCTGGTTCCCCCATGCTCTCAATTTGGATTAGTGCCGACCCAGGTCAACCCGAGCGACGTGATACCCACCGTCAAAATCAATCCGACGAATCCCACGGAAATAGATATTTCAATCCCCAGTAGCGCAGGCCCCGGGACGCAGCTGCCGGCCGACTTCAACTTCAATTGCAACCCGCGGGAATCTCCGGGATTCACGCTGGCGGCCTCGCTCGGCAAGCTTGCTGATGGCCGCTACACGGTGATCTGGGACGCTTATCCGGAAGGGGTTCGGGCGACGTTCGCGGTCGTATCCGGACTAATGCGCTCGATGTATCCGTCGACGATCACCGGCACGTGGTACGACCCCGCCGTTTCGGGCTCGGGTTTCACTTTCCAGATGTCCGGCTACGGTTTGCTCGTGACTTACTACGGCTGGGATGCGGCGGGCAATCGCCTTTGGCTCACGTCCGACATCGGCCCCTCCTCGCTGATCCCGGGTGACCCAGTAACGCTCAACATGAGCTATACGACGGGCGGCACGTTCAGCAATCCGCACAACAATGTGGCGCCATGGGGCACGCTCGTGCTCAATTTCAAGAGTTGCCGCGTCGCAACCGCCACGCTTTCGGGCAAGGACGGCACAGCGAATTTGAACTTGCTTTCTTTGGCCGCTACCGTCGGCCTGCCGGGCTGCTGAAGCTGCCCGCTAAAAAGGTGACGGAGGTAGTTATCCGGACCCCAGATTTCTGTTGAGACTATTGAATCGCTGCAGCAGCGGTCTCGAGCTTCGCAGCGATAAAGTGCACTCTGACCCCGGTTTCAAAGCGCCTGCGGCGGATTCGACGCGTAAGCCCGTTCGAGCGCGGCGAGCATCGCCGAGTCGCCCGCGAACGCATGACCGTCGATGCTCGCGATCTCGCGCACCGGCACGCTCGCGTTCGTGAAGAACGCCGCGCTGTAGCGCGGTAGATCGGAAAGCGAAACCACGCGCGTCGTACTCGGCACGCCAGTGCTCTCGAGACCCCTCTTGAGCAGCTGCATGCTGACGCCGTCGAGCTGCGGCGCGTCGGGCCAGACGATGCCGTCGGCGGCGACGAAGCCGATATTCCAGACCGAGCCTTCGCTGATCGCGCCCGCGGCGTCGGCGAACAGCGCGTCGTCGAAGCCCGCGAGCTGCGCGCGACGCCGATGGTGGAACAGCGAGAACGTGCCGACGTGCTTGATCGCGGCGGCCTCGCGTGCGTACACGAACGACTTGACGCGCAGCGGCGCGAGCGCGGGCGGGCGCGCGTGCGACGCGAGCACGAGCACATCGGAGATGACGCCGCGCGCGAGGTGATCGCGATCGAGCGCGCGCGCGAACACGTTGACGCGTAGCGCAACGGGGCCTTCGCTGCCCGCGATCGCGTGACGCAGGTAGCCGCGCACGCGCTCCGCATCGAGGCCGCTGCCGAACAACTCGCGCGACGCGGCATCGAGGCGCGCGAGATGCAGGTCGAGCCCGCGCACGCCGCCGTCCTCGACGCGCATCGCCGAGAAGTGTCCGTAGTTGGTCTGCACGAGCCAGCGCAGGTCTTCGACGCGCGCGGGCTCGCCGTTGAGTTCGATGCGCTCCCCGCTCATCCGCGCGCGGCCTCGACGACGCTGTCGCGCGCGGGCCCGCCGTTGGGCTCGATGCGCCGCTCCCCGCTCATCCGTCCGCCGCCTCGACGACGCTGTCGACGACGTCGGCCGGCGCGCCGAAGAACAGTTCGACGTCGCGCAGCTCGCGCGTGACCGGCATCGGCGGCAGGCTGCGCATGAACAGTTTTCCGTAGGCGCGCGAGGTGAGGCGCGGGTCGCAGAGCATCAGCACGCCGCGATCGGCGACGTCGCGGATCAGCCGGCCGGCACCTTGCTTGAGCGCGATCACGGCCGCGGGCACCTGCCATTCGAAGAACGGATTGCCGCCCGAGTCGCGCAGCGCGTTGAGGCGCGCGACGAGCACGGGATCGTCGGGCGCCGCGAACGGCAGCTTGTCGATGATCACGCAGCTCAGCGCCTCGCCCGACACGTCGACGCCTTCCCAGAAACTCGCGGCGCCGAGCAGCACGCCGTTGCCCGACGCGCGGAACTCGGTCAGCAGCTGGTGGCGCGGCGCGGTGCCCTGCACGAACAGCGGGTACGGCAGGTCCGCGAGCAGGTCGGCCGCGCGGCGCAACGCGCGGTGCGAGGTGAACAGCAAAAAGGTGCGGCCGCGCGCCGCCGCGACGACCGGTCGCGCGGCCGCGACGACGCGATCGACGTAGTCCGGCGCGGCCGGATCGGGCAGACCCTTCGGCAGGTAGGCGAGCGCCTGGCGCGGGTAGTCGAACGGGCTTGCAAGGCTCAGAGCGACCGGATCGTCGAGGCCGAGCTGGCGCGCGTAGTGGCTGAAGTCGCCCGCGACCGAGAGCGTCGCCGAGGTGAATATCCAGCTCGCGTGCGAGGCGTCGCGCAGCGCGCGCAGCGGCGGCGCGAGGTCGAGCGGCGTCGAATGGAACGCGAAGCCGTGTGCCGACACTTCGTACCACTGCACCGCGTCGCGCGCGGAATCGTCGAGCACGCTGCGCAGACGTTCGCAGAGGCTTTCGGCGCGCGTGTGGGCGCTGTCCATGCCGCGCGAGCGATCGGCCTGCAGCGCGAGCGCCTCGGACAGCTTGCGCAGCGCCTCGTCGAGCGCCTGCAGTTCTTCGCGCGCGATGCGGTCGTTCTCGACGAGCGCGAACGCGCCCTTCGCGGGCAGCGGGTCTAACCCGAGGCGCACGCGCCGGATCAGCGGCGCGATCGCCTCCATCGGCTCGCGCAACCCCGCGAGTGCGCCGCTGACCGACGCGCACTCCGCGAGCGCGTCCTGCGCGAGTTCGCTGATCTGACGCGACGTGATCGTCGTCGAGAAGAACGCGCCCGCGAGATCGGGAATCTGGTGCGCCTCGTCGAGGATGAATGCCTGCGCGCCTGGCAGGATCTCGCCGAAGCCCTCCTGCTTCATCGCGAGGTCGGCGAACAGCAGGTGATGATTGACGACGACGAGGTCGGCTTCCTGCGCGGCGCGGCGCGCCTTGACGACGAAGCAGTCGTTGAACTGCGGACACTCGGCGCCGAGGCAGTTCTCGGCGGTCGAGGTGACGCGCGGCCACAGCGGCGAGTCTTCGGGCACGTCGGCGAACTCGCCGCGGTCGCCGCTGCCGGTGCGCTGCGCCCACGCGCGGATCGCGTGCAGGTGCGCGACCTGCTCGCGCGACGGCAGCCGGCCATCCTTCGCGGTCTGTTCGGTGCGATACAGGCAGAGGTAGTTGGCGCGCCCCTTGAGCAGGCTCGTGCTCAGGCGAGCGCCGATCGTCGCGCGCACGCGCGGCAGGTCGCGATGGAACAACTGGTCCTGCAGCGTCTTGGTGCCGGTCGAGATGATCACGCGCTTGCCCGAGCGCAGCGCGGGCACGAGGTAGGCGAACGTCTTGCCCGTTCCGGTACCCGCTTCGGCAATGAGAATGCCGCGATCGGCGATCGCCTCCTCGACCGCTTCGGCCATCACCTGCTGCGACTCGCGCGGCGCAAAGTTCTGGCCCTCCTGCGCGAACGGACCGTCGGGACCGAGCAGTTCGCGCGCGCTCGCGCTCGCGTCATTCACGCGGCAACGGTCCAGAAAGGCTGCTTGCGGGCGATCGCTGCGCCCTCTTCGAGGTAGAACATGGGTGGGTCGGGGAGTCCGGCGCCGCTAGGGGATTCTTAGCGGCTCAATTATCGCCTTTTCTGTCAACGCGATGTGAGCAATTCCAGTCCGAATGAACCCCATCGAATCAAGCATTTCATGTGCGTGCACAATACTCGCCGCGAGCGTTGCAGGGTGACAAACCGGAGAAAATCCAATGTCGCTCTACAAACGCAAGGATTCACCTCAAGTTGTCCCACAACGGCCGTGCGATAAAAAGAAGCACTGGGACTTCCGACCGGGAAAAGGCGCGGGATGCGCAGGATATCAACGACCTCGGTCAAATTACCGGACAGGCGCTGGATCCGGCGACCGGAAATCTGGTGTCATTTCTGGCGATTCCGACTGCGCATCGCGTCAGCCAATCAGATGGAGAGGTGTCCGCCCCGGCGCGCAATGCTGTGTTGTCCGCCCAAGCGAGGGAAGCTTTGCTGGGTCCGCTAGGGCGTATCGATCCGGCGACCGGTGCGATTCGCCATTGAAGGCATATCCGTTAGCCGTGCGCGAGGTGTAGCCCTGATGACAGCGAACGCGATCAAGACTAAGTGCATCGTCCTCTTCGACGTGGCCTTTTTGGCTTGCTAATTTCCATTGACTCCAAAAGTCCACGCTCATAATAGTGCGACCCCCGACAAGGCAGCGGGCCTGCCCCTTAGCGCGATTCATTGCTGCGTCAGCATGCAACCAATATAACTTCTGCACCTGCTCGTCGCAGGAAGGAGATTGGCCATGGACAAGAATAGAACGGAAGGGCTGAAGAACGAAGCGAAAGGCGCAGTCAAGGAACTCGCCGGCAAGGTGACTGGCAATAAGCTGCGCGAAGCGGAAGGCAACGTCCAGAAGAACGTTGGCAAGGTTCAAAACTCCGTCGGTACGGCCGCGGACAACGCACGCGACGATCTAAAAAAATCCTCCAAGTAAGCTGTGTCACCGCGCGTCACTACTAAGTGGGCGCGCTGCGCGATCTTTCTTCCGCAGCGCGCCCGGGATAGTACGCGCTGCGATTGATCTATGCGGGTAACGTGGACGTGCGCGCGGCGACAATGCGAGCCGAGGCGCTGCGCATGGTCGCAAGACGGAAATTTCCGGCGCCATCAGGGCCTTGTTCGCCAAAGCGATCTTTTGACGCTCTCCGCCGCAACATCGCGCCTGCGAGAAGACTCGAAAAGAACAATCGGGTGTGTGCGCCAGCGTACATACTGGACACGAATCAACGCCCAGACTGCCATTGTTAGCAACAAGCGGCATTTGCCCGTTTTCCTTGAGGGATACAAGCACTCGTGCCAAAGACGGGCAAGAAGACGAATCACATCCTGGACGCGCTGCCAGAGGCAGAACTAGTACGCATGTCCGGATTGCTGGAACGTGTCACGATGACCCTGGGTGAGGTCATCCACGAGACGGGCGCCTTGCAGAAGCAGGTCTTTTTTCCGATCGACTGCGTGGTGTCGCTGCTGTATGTATTAGAAGATGGCGACACCGCAGAAGTCGCCATCATCGGCAACGAAGGCGTGGTTGGGATGCCGGTAATCACCGGTGGCAGCAGATCCCCGCATCGCGCCATCGTGCAGGCGGCCGGTTCTGCATTTCGCATGAGTTCCAATGCCCTTCAGAAGGTCTTCGAACATGGCGGGGGTGCGCAGCAAGTCCTGCTGCGCTACAGCCAGGCGTTGACGATCCAGATCGGCCAGACCGCCGTCTGCAATCGCCACCACAAACTCGAACAGCAACTTTGTCGTTGGATGTTGATGAGCATCGACCGCCTGCCCAACGACGACCTGACGATGACCCAGGAACTGATCGCGAACATGCTCGGAGTGCGCCGCGAGGGCGTCACCGAAGCCGCGGGCAAGCTTCAGGCTGCCGGAGCCATTCGTTACCAGCGTGGGCGCATCACCGTGCTCGATCGCCTGCAGCTGGAACGATTGTGCTGCGAGTGCTACGAAGTCGTGAATACCGAATACGACCGCCTCCTGCCCTGGGACAGGACAAATCCATTGCATTCGGATGCTGCAAGGATGCCTTCGCCGGTTCGCGGTCGACCCGACAGTACGATCGACGGCATCGGCGAAGGTCAACAAGCGGTCGTTGCAGCGTCAGGCAGTCCGCTTCCATCTGCCTAACCAAGGGTGCGTTGCGCAGTGGCGGATCCGTGTGTTGGCTATCGCACAGTGGACCCGAACCGACCAGCACATGATGCGAGCACTGAGGTTGCCGCGGCCCATTGAGTGCTTTCGGCATGCCAAATTCAGTCTGCTCTTCCGGCGTCCTGATTCGCGTCTGTGCCGGCCACCACTGGGTTCACCGAAGCAATCACAGGGCTAGCCTCATGCCAACTCGCGCCATCAAGGCGCCCCCCGCCAGCAATCGCCTGCTCGGGCGACTTCCGCGCATCGAACGGAACCGATTGATCGCACAGTGCGATCAAGTACATCTGCAGGAATCGGATGTGCTGGAGGAGCGCGGCGAGCGCATCCGGCACGTATATTTTCCGGTCGACAGTTTCGTCTCGCTGATCACACCGGTCGACGACCACGCCGGCTTCGAGGTCGGCATCGTGGGTTCCGAAGGCATGTTGGGAATCTCGCTCGCGCTGGATGTCGATGTTGCGCCACAACGCGCGCTCGTACAGGGCAGTGGCTCAGCGCTGCGCATGACCAAAACTGCGTTCACCAGCGAGTTGAAGGGCAGCGCACCGTTGCGTCGCCTGCTCGATCGCTATCTGTACGTGCTTATGTCGCAGTCAGCGCAAGCCGGCGCCTGCACGCGCTTTCACCTTCTCGAAGCGCGCCTGGCGCGTTGGCTGCTGATGACTCACGACCGCTCGCCTGGCAACGAGTTCCATCTCACCCAGGAGTTTCTCGGCTATATGCTCGGCATGCGTCGGGTTGGCATCAACAAGGCAGCCCGCGCGTTGCAGGCAATGGGTTTCATCAGCTATTCGCGCGGCACCATTTCGGTCCTCGACCGTGCCGGATTGGAAGCGGCCGCCTGCGAGTGCTATCACATCGATTGCGACGCCTACGCGACCGTGCTCGGCCGCTGAATATTCTTTCTTGTCCCTGTGTTCGGTTGCAGACAGACACAATCGCTCCATGTGCTCACGATGGAGTTGAAGGATCGTAGCTGTGTCGCACGGACGCGGCCACGCAAGAGTCTCGCGATTGGCCGCAAGGATGCGGCCTCATTGCGAGCAGAAGGCCGGATACATTGGCGGGAGCCACGTCATGCAGGATCCATGGATTTGCTGTTCCAGCTTTCTGCCCGCTACAGGCGCGCCGATCGAGTTCAGGCTCGAAGAACGCGAGCAGCCGATCCATGGAACCTTCGCCGACGGCATCTTCCACTCGCGTTGGGCCGATTACTGCCGAAGCAGCGTGGGATCCTGGCGTAGCCTGGACAGCGATCTCTCGGCCTGGCCGATGCGGACCCCGACATCCAAGCAAGGCTCGTTCTCCCGGATCGTCACGCGAGTGAAAAGCATCCTCTCCGGAGCCGCGGCAACGAACTGATGACACCACCGCGCGATCGGGCCTGAACCTCGTCGATGGCGCGACCACGCCACGGGCGACTCGAGCGATCGCCCGCGTCATCGATAGCCGTCAGATGTCGTCCTGAGGGCGGCGAAGCACCGATATGTTCAACACGGACGCTAGACGCGTAGAGAGATCGAGCTGGTCGAGTACAACCGGCTCAAGGGATGGCGCATGATTGGCTATCTAAACGGAATACTCGTTGGTCGTCGCGATGCGAAAACGGAGACGCCCTCGCCTATTCTGTCGTGAAGTGCCCCCAGCACCCCTCTCCACGACCAACGAAAAAGAAAGAGCCCGCACAGTGCGGGCTTCTCAGGCACCTCGCCGGAATTTGCTCCGCGGGTGCAGGTTGTTGGTGGTGGACGGAGTCTCGCGATAACTCGTCTCCGCGGCAAATTCCCGTTAACAGGGAAATTTTCAGGGAAATCTGCACGGATTTGCGTGCCTTTGCCGCGAGCCAGCATCGCCAACTCAGACTGCAGGCGGGTTCTTCGCCAAATTTGGTATTACGTCCTGAGAAGCGAGCAGGGAAAGTCACTGGCAGTGATCAGCGAACGTAACAGGGGTCTATGCGCTTCGCGTGACTCACTATCGCCACTGAAGGTTCATCGAAATGTAAGCTCCGTTTAACCGCAGCGTCAATGCCCGGACCCAAGCTGCGCGCAGTCTGGCGGCTCGGGCAATTCATGGCAGGAATGACGCGGCGGGAATTTCTAGGCATGTCGGCAGCGACCATGAGCGCCGCCGCATTGACGGAATTCCCGGCGGCGTTGCATAGCGCGCTGGTTGGGAAGGCGCGCGGCGGGTCGGTGTTCTCGATCAAGCATGTCGTCGTGCTGATGCAGGAGAACCGGTCGTTCGACCACTACTTCGGTAATTTGCGCGGCGTGCGCGGATTCGCCGATTGCGCCGCGATGCGCATGGCCGACGGCCGCAGCGTATTCGAGCAGCGCGACCCGGCCAACGGCCAGATCATCCGGCCGTACCGCGCCGATTGCGCGAAAGTCACCGATCTCGACCACGGCTGGGACGGAACGCATGATGCCTGGAACCGGGGCGACCATGACCGTTGGATCGCCGCCAAGGGTGTCGGCTGCATGGGTTATCTGACCCGGGCGGATATTCCGTTTCACTACGCGCTGGCCGACGCCTTCACCGTCTGCGACAACTATTTCTGTTCGGCGATGGGCCCAACCAATCCGAATAGGCTGTACCTGTGGAGCGGCACGATCGACGCGCAAGCGACTGCCGACGGACCGGTGATCGACAATAGCAGGCGCGGCTTGCGCTGGACCACCTATCCCGAGCGGCTCGAATCGGCCGGCGTAAGCTGGAAGGTCTACCAGAACGCCGACGACAACTTCGACGACAACGCACTCGCCTGGTTTGCGCAGTATCGCGACGCAGCACCGGGAACGGCGCTACACGACCGTGGCATGGCGTCCGTTCCGACTGGAAGCGGAACGACTTGCGGCGACATCGTTGCGGCGATCCGGAGCGATGTACTCGCCGGCACGCTTCCGGTCGTATCGTGGATCGTCCCGCCGGAGGAATGCAGTGAACACCCGAGCCATTCGCCTGCGGGAGGTGCCGACTTCATCGCTCGCGTCCTCACGGCGCTCACGGCAGATCCCGACGTCTGGGCATCCACCGCGCTGCTCATCAATTACGACGAGAACGACGGCTTCTTCGATCACGTGCCGCCGCCGGTTCCATCGCCCGGGACGCAGAATGAATTCGTCAACGGCGTGCCGATCGGCCTGGGTCCGCGCGTACCGATGTTCGTGGTTTCGCCGTGGAGTCGAGGCGGCTATGTCTGCCCGCAGGTATTCGATCACACGTCGGTTATCCGCTTGATCGAGATCGTGACGGGTGTCGTCGAACCAAACATCTCAAGCTGGCGGCGCGGCATCTGCGGCGACTTGACCAGCGCTTTCGATTTCACAAGCACGGTCGTCGCGATGCCCTCTCTGCCGGACCCTTGGCCGACATCGCATGCGCAGGTCGTTGCAGATAAGGTACCGCATCTGCAGGAGCAAGGTGAGCGTCCGGTGCGTGCGGTACCTGACGCATACGCCAACGCGCGTCGCAACGCCGCTGCCCTAGCGGTGTCGTAATGCGCGCTAACGAGAGAACCTCCGGAACCTCACGCTTCACTGCACAGATCCACGAGAATTGGACTATTCGACGATCGCCACGGCGAGTGACGCCGCGGACGCTGTTGCAGTCGATGGCGTCAGCCCCCAACGAATCAGTTCCATTCGACCGTCGCCGTGCTCGACGATCGCAGTGCAGCTGTCCACCCAGTCGCCACAGTTGATATAGACCAGACCGTCGGCGTTCCTGATCGCTGCGACGTGGATGTGGCCGCAGATGACGCCGTCCACGCCGCGCTCGCGCGCGGCTCGTTTCACGGCCGACTCATAGTCGCTGATGTAGTCCGCCGCGCGCTTGATTCGGTGCTTCACGTAGTTCGACAAGGACCAGTAGCCGGGCGCCCCTAACATGCGCCGCCACCAGGCGAGATGGCGATTGAGTTTCAACAGCAGGGTATAAGAATAGTCGCCCATTGCGGCGAGTATTCGGTTGCAATGCAAAACCGGATCGAAGGCGTCGCCGTGGATGAGCAGGTAACGCTTACCATCGGCGCCTTCATGGATGTGCTCGCGCGCGATGCGAATGTCGCCGAACTGGGCACCGGCGTACTCGCGCAGGACATGATCGTGGTTGCCGGGAATCAGCATCACACTCTCGCCGTGCCGCGCGCGGCGCAGGATTTTCTGCACCACGGTGTTGTGCGATTGGGTCCAATAGATATTTCGACCAAGCGCCTCGAAATCGATGATGTCGCCAAGCAGAAACAGCTGCTGCGCTGAGTAGGCGCGCAGAAAGTCGAGCAATTGGTCGGCTTGGCATGGACGGATGCCGAGGTGGATATCGGACAGGAAGATCGTGCGAACTTCGATCATTTTGGCAGCATTGTATAAATATAAACAATGCGACAATACACATACGCCATGACGCTACCGTGACTACGCGATAGAGGGAGCAGTCAGCCGACTAGCCCGGCGAATCACCGCCTTCGGCTTCGGGTTCTTGATGGGTGTCATGTTGCATGGGGCAAATTGTCATACACACGTCATCGACCGAAGCGCTACTAGTGCGGGCTGCGTGAGACTGCGGTGCGATTGCGGCCGGAATCCTGACGCTGTCACCTCTCCGCCGCGAATCAAAAGACCCCGCATGCACATCGCCGACGCAACCTTGTTCTTCGCCCCGCATAGCGGGGGCGTAAAGCGCTACCTGCTAGCGAAGCGTCGCTATCTCGAAGCGATCCGTGGCGTGCGCCACTCACTGGTGGTTCCGGGCGGCCGCGACGGCATCGACCTGCCGGGTGTGGTGTCGGTCCCCGCGCCTCGGATTCCTTTCGCCGCCGGCTACCGGATCCCGTTGCGGCCGTCGCTTTGGCGCGATGCCCTTTGCCGGCTTGAACCGGACTTGATCGAAGTCGGCGACCCCTATCACCTTGCATGGGCTTCGCTAGCGGCTGCCGAGCGTCTCGGCGCGCCGGCCGTTGCCTTTGCGCATTCGCATCTGTCGCAATTGCTGGCGACACGCTTTGGCAAGGCCGCTGGCATCATGGCAGACGCATATCTGCGCCGGTTGTATGGTCGCTTCGACCTCGTCCTAGCGCCAAGCTTGACGGTTGCCGACGCATTGCGCACGGCCGGCATCCGCAACGTGGCGGTGCAGCCGCTCGGTGTCGACGGCGATACGTTTCATCCTGCGGCGCGCGATACCGATCTGCGCTCGCTGCTCGGGCTACCCGCTCGCACGCGGCTGCTGGTATTCGCCGGCCGCATGGCGCGTGAGAAATCGATTCCGCTGATGCGCAGCGCAGTAGAAGGCCTCGGTGCGTCTTACCACTTGTTGCTCGTTGGCGCGAAGCAGCGCCGCCGTGTATCAGCGCAAGTCACCGAACTGCCTTATCAGCACGATGCACGCCGGCTCGCACGTCTGCTGGCAAGTGCCGATGCACTGCTGCATGCCGGCCAGCAAGAGACCTTCGGCCTGGTGGTAATCGAGACCATGGCCTGCGGACGCCCGGTGATTGGGATCAAAGGCGGAGCTGTCGCCGAACTTGTCGATGACAAGATCGGCCGGCTGGCCGAATCCGCTACTGTCGAATCGCTGCAGCAGGCGATCTGTGCGCTATACGAAGGCGACCTCATGCAAATGGGTGCGTGTGCGCGCAATCGCGTCGAGCAAAGCTACACTTGGCCGCGCGTCCTCGCTGCGCAGCTCGCACGCTATGCGCATTTGGCCAAGGTGCATATCGCCGACGTATCTTGGATCACCGGGGAGGCCATGCCATGAGCAGGCAAATATGCATTGCGCTGCACGACGTCGCGCCGGAGACCTGGCCGCAATGCGAACTGCTGCTCGCCATGCTCGACGACCTCGGCCGGCCGCCGGTCACGCTGCTGGCTGTGCCGAACTATCACGAGCGGGGCCATCTGCTGGCCGCACCGGATGTCGTGCGCGCGATCCGTCGACGCGTCGATCAAGGCGATGAAGTCGCGTTGCATGGCTATTTCCATCGCGATGATGCGGCGCCGCCGCGCACGCCAAGGGCCTGGCTTCGCCGACGGCTCCTGACCGCGAGCGAAGGCGAGTTCTCCGAGCTGTCCAGCAGCGATGCGGCGCGCCGCATCTGCCGCGGCTGGCAGGAAATCAATGACGCGTTCAGGCCAGTGCACGGTTTCGTCGCACCGGCCTGGCTTCACAGCGTCGATACCTGGACTGCTTTGCGCGATTCGCCTCTGCGTTACGCAAGCACGCGCGACGCGCTGGTTGTCCTCGACGGCATGCGTAAGGTGCCCGCGCCGGCAATCACGATTTCGGCGCGCTCGCGCTGGCGCCGCACGGTCAGCCGCGGCTGGCTGCGGCTGCTCTGCCGGACGACAGCCTCGTTGCCGCTGGTGCGCGTCGCGTTGCACCCCGTCGATGCAGAGCATGCGGACGTCGTCAATGACTGGCGCCGGGCGTTGGGCGCATTGCTTGAGGCGCGCGCGGCACTGACAAAGTCGCGTGCGCTGGAGTTGGCTTGATGCCGGGTTGGCGCGCCGTAGCCGCGCAAGCAATGGCAATAGCAATAGCGTGATATGCGGCGCACGATCGCGCTAGCTGCACTACTTCTGGCGATTGCCGGTTCGTTGATCGTTCCGCTGGCGTTCGGCGGTCGCGATGCCTTGCGTCTGCTGGCGACATTTCCGCCCAGCGGCTTTCTCGCGCTCGGGCTTGTAGCGATTATCGGCTGGCTGGCGAAGGCGGCGAAGTTTCGCCTTCTGGCAGCGCGCCTCGGACAACCGACGGGGTTTCTTCCCTGTGTTGCCATTTCGCTCGGCTGCGATTTTGCCTTCGCCGCTACGCCAGCGGGACTTGGCGGCTACGCCGCGACGGTGTTCCTGTTCGGCCGTGTCGGCGTCACGCCCGCGTGCGCTGCCGCAGTGGCCGCTGCCGATCAGGCACTGGATCTGATTTTTTTCGCGGTGGCCATTCCGCTCGCGCTGCTTTGGATGCTGGGATACCAGATGTTCGAGGTGAGCGTTGCTGATGCCATGGTTGCGGTGTGCTGGTCGATTGCAATCGCACTGATCTGCTTGGTCGTGAAATGCGTCGGCCGCGCACGTAGGCAGATGTTCGCGGAGGCCGTGCTGCGCCTGCCCGGTCTGCGCGGCAGGCGCGAATCCGTACTGGCTGTGCTTGCCGAATGGCGCGATCACCTGCGCGACTTGTGCGGGGCACCGCGGGCGTTCGCGGCCGCAGCCTTGATGGCGACGTGCATGCAATGGATCGCGCGCTATTCGATTCTTGCGCTGATACTTTCATGGTCCGGCTACGAAGCACCATTCGCTGCAATCTTGCTGCTGCAGGCGCTGGCGCTGCATGCCGGTCAGTGGACCGGAATTCCCGGTGGCATCGGCAGTACCGACGTCATCATCGGCAAGACCTTGAGTGTATGGGCGCCCATCGTCACGGTGGGCAGCAGCGTGATGATCTGGCGCATGGCAACGTTCGACCTGACCCTGCTGGTCGGTGGCGTCGCGTTTGCACTGATCGCTGCACGAAATGGCCTCGGCCCTGTCAATCGACGTCCGAATACAATGAGGTCTGAGTTGTCGTCGGCGGTGAAAAACACGTAACCGCCTGGTGTCCCAAGTTAATGTGATTCTACGTGCCGGAAATCTGCGCCTTGCTGCGATACAAGGAGTTGCAGCCTTCGATGCAACGGAATGAGCGGCCAATTCCATTCGAGTGCCCCGCCATTTTTCTCTTGCGCTTACTCGGACCGCACTGACGCCTTCTCGACAACCGGAACTCGGGGCTGTTGAAAACCGCACTGCGGCAAGTGCATCGAAGTGTCCGCGCAATTGATCGAGCGTGAGCTGGACAGGCGTTGGTAGAGCTCCACGACGCGTTCCATCAGAAGCGGAGCGCTCCAGGCCGCTGCATCTGCAGGCCCGGCCGCGCTGCGCGCCTGACGCTCTTCGCGCGATCGCAATAGTTCCGTGACATGAGCGGCGAATTCGCCGACGTCTTCGGCACTGATCCGCGCGCTGCGCGCGTTCCTCAGCACCGTCGCGGTGCCCATGACCGCGGTCGATACGATCGGAACGCCCAAGGCCATGGCCTCCAGCAGTACCAGCCCTTGCGTTTCGGTTGGCGACGCAAACACGAACGCATCGCCAGCCCGGTAACAGTCTAGCAGTCGCGTGCGTCGATCGAGATTGCCGATGAACAGGACGTTGTCTTCCAGGCCGAGCATCGACACGCGCTGTCTGAGGCGATCGGCATCGGGACCTTCACCGGCGACGATGAACATCAGCCGCGGAAATTCCAGTATCAGTTCGGCGGCGACATCGAGCAAGAAGCCGATGTTCTTCTCCGCGGCGAGACGGCTGACCGTCACCAGCGTGGGTCGGTCGGCGGCGATATCGAAATCGCGCCGGAAACGGGTGCCGTCGCCACCGAGAAATTCGTCGAGGTGGATTCCTGTCGGTATTACCGAAGAAGGCGTGGTTATTCCGTAACGCACCAGAACTTCGGCCATCTGGTCTGTGGGAATGATCAGGTGATCGACACCGTGGCACAACACCCGTGAAAACAGCCGCGCTCCAAAGCGCAGCAGTGATGCCGGAAGCCAAGGCAAATAGTGAGCAGCGTACTGCTCGAAAAAGGTGTGGTAGCTTTCGACTGTCGGACAGCCGAGGCGCCGGCCTAGCCGCACGCCGAGTTGATGCGCACGAAATGGCGTGTGGATGTGGATGACGTCCCAGTGGCGTGCCGCGAGCGTGGCGACAGCGGCGCGCACAGCGGCGGCGCGCATCAGGCGATCCTCCGGATCGAAGAAGATCACGCGCGCCCGCAAGCGAATAGTTTCGAATTCGTCGTCCTCATCTTGCGTGCCGTAAGCGGGCGCAACGATCGTGACACCATGGCCGAGCCGGCGCAGTTCGCGCGCGAACGTGCGTATCGAAGCCGACACGCCGTTGACGCGCGGAAAGTAGACGTCCGAAACCATGAGGATGTTCATGTAGATCGGCCCGCCGCAGTCATGTGGTCGGTCTTGTCGCAGACGAGTGTTGCCGGCAGTCGTCAGACAAGCGCTTTTGCAACCCAGAGGGACAGACCCGCCAAGCCGCCGGCAATCAGCATTCCCGCAATCACATCGCTCGGATAATGCAACCCGAGCACGACGCGTGACGCCGCCACGAGCAGAGCGAACGTCACGAGCAACGGCGCCAGCATCGGAAAGTACGCAAGCGCAACGATTGTGAAAGTGAACGCGTGAAGCGTGTGCCCCGACGGAAAGCTGAATTCGTCCAGCGATGCGATGTGGGCGATGATTTCGACGTGGGTGCGGAAGGGCCGCGGTCGGCGCGTCCAGCGCTTGAGCGTGCGATACAGCAAAGCCACAGCGAGCCCGGTAACGGCCATGTGCATGGCCGCGATACGACCGGCCGCGCCGCCACAAAGTGCAACGACAGCCATCAGCGCGTACCAGAACAGACCGTCGCCAAGCCGGCTGACGATCGAGAAGAAGCGCACCACCGCGGGTTGTGTCGCCCAGCGATTCCAGCGCAGGCACCAGCGCCATTCGCCGCTGGCAACTTCCAACGTCTGCCAGAGCTGGACCATGCTCACGGCATCCTCCTCTCTGGTTCAGCGTCGATTTGATGGACAGAGTCGGCGGGCATGCATGCACTCCTGGTCGAGTGCACGCTAAAGCACCGAGTTGAAAAGTGGATTACAGGAGAATGGCGGCTTGGTGACAAGGCCGGGGACGAATCAGTACCTTTCAATACCCGCCCTAGGCTGCTTGCCTCACGAGCCCGCATCGTTGCAACCTTGCGCGGTGCTCGAACCATCGACCTGGGAAGGCTCAGTTGCGGCCGGAGGCGCGAGCCCGGCGAGGGCCTGCGCAAAACGCGCGGTCACTTTCGCCGGATTCAGTGCTGCTATCGAAGAGCGCGCAGCGGTGCGCATCGCAGGAACAAGCGATCGCGCCAGATTCGAGCACGCCGCCACGAAAGCTTCTTCATCGCCAAACGGTACGAGCCTCCCGCAGCTAGGGCTCAGATGCTCGTGCGCGGCGCCGTAGTCGAACGCGACCGTCGGCACGCCGCTGGCAAGGGCCTCGAGGGTGACATTGCCGAACGTCTCGGTCACGCTCGGAAATACGAACACGTCCGCACTGGCGAAGCAGCGAGCGAGTGCTTCGCCGCGCTGGACACCGGTGAACAGGAAATCCGGATTCTGCGTGGCAAGCGCGGCGCGCGCAGGACCGTCCCCGACCCATACGTAGCGGGCGTTCGAGACGACATGCTGGATCGCGCGGAAGCTGCGCACCGCAACCGCGAGATTTTTCTCGGCCGCGATGCGCCCCACATAGATCACGCACAGCTGCCCGGGTGCGACGCCCCATTGCGCCCGCAGCGACTCGTCGCGCCGCGCTGGACAGAACAGTTGCGAATCCACCGCGCGCGGCAGGCGCATGACATTGCCAAAACCCCTATCAGCAAGAAACTGGGCGAGTTCGACGGTCGGCACGAACGTCGCCGCGCTAAGCCGGTGAAAGTAGCGCAGGTACGCCAACACGAGCGCGGTGAGCGCACCGAGTCCGTAATGACGCGCGAAATCGTCGAAACGCGTGTGAAAACCAGTGCCGGCCGGAATGCCCAGCGCCTTGGCGGCGCGCAGCGCCGACCAGCCGAGTGGTCCCTCGGTCGCGACATAGATCGCATCGGGCCTCTCGAGCTTCCACAGTGCTCTAAGTCGGCGCCCGTCCGGCAATCCGAACTGCAATCCGGGATAGCCAGGCAGACGCATGCCACGCATGAGGCTCGTTCGAATCCCCGCCAGTGTGTGGTCGTCCAGCGCAGGTTTCGGCGCATCGCTGGCTTGCCGCGGCCGGACAATTTGCACCGAGTGTCCGGACTTCGCCAAGCCGTGCACCAGGCCAGCAACCGTCAGGGCAACTCCATTGATTTCGGGTGAGTAGGTTTCGGTGACGATGCCGATACGCATGCACACAGCTCCTTTGGAGGCTGCACGGTAGGGCCCTCAATTTAAACGTGGATTACGGGAAGGTGTCGCGTTGGTGACAGGTCACCGTCTCTTCCAACGAGCGCAACGCCCGGTCGTACTCGAGGAACAGAATCGAGAGGTCTTGGCAATATCCACCGCCCTCCCTTTTCAGTGAGGAAGCGCTTGTTTGTTTCGAATTCCGCAATCCTGCCGATCGTTCCAGCGTCTAAATCAGCGCCGCGTTGGCCTTGCGACTACGGTCAAGTTGTGGCGAATTGGCGGACCGCATTCTTCAGTCTGTCAATCTCGCGCAGGAACGCCAACTGTTGGTTCAGAGGACTGAAAGACTTGAGTCGGTGTACCTTGGATGCAAGATGCGCCGTGGGACGCTTTGCGCCTGACAATTCTCTTTGTCTGACGAGCTCGAGGCAAAGGATCGCAGATCACTTCCTTCAGATGCTGCCGTTACTTCCGGCAGGTTTGCTGCTCGATCATCTCAAGTAGGTTGAGCTTTGTTCCGAGTCCGCCTGCGCGCCTCGCAGTGCGCTCGATGCAACTCCACGGAGGACGCGATGAACTCGAATCGATTGCAGCGCGCAGCAATATGGTTGTGCATAGCTACGCTGCCTGCGCCAGCTCTGGCCGCAGTGCCGCCGCCAAAGCTCGCGAAGGTTATGATGATGGGCGTCTTTCACTTCGCCAATCCCGGCAAAGACATGGTCAAGTCGGGCGTCATCAACGTGATGACCAGCGAGAACCAGGCCTACTTGAACGGCTTGGCGACGCGCCTGGCGGGATTTCATCCCACTGCGGTGCTGATCGAGTGCGAACCGGCCGATCAGGTGAAGATCGACGAGAAGTTCGCGGCGTTCCGGAAGGGTTCGTTTGCGATGACATCAAACGAGGATTTCCAGATCGGGTTCCGGGTGGCGAAGGTCGCCGGCATCGACAAGGTAACTTGTTTCGACGAAGGGAACGTCGGTTGGGACGCGCAGCCGATGTTCGACTACATCAAGAAGAACGAGCCGAAGACTCAGGAGGCGCTGGATGCGGTGTACAAATCCATGTCGGAGCGGGAGAACCGCGAGCAAGCCACCATGTCACTCCCGCAATTGCTGAAACTGACCAATGAGACGGCGCGCGATCGCGAGAACAAGGATCTGTATATTCGCACCAATGCCGTGGATGCGGGCGGAAGCTTCGCCGGTGCTGATGCGTCGGCCAGTTGGTGGCACCGCAATTTCCGGATGTACGCGAACGTGCAAAAGGCTGCCGCGCCGGGGAACCGCGTGTTGGTGATCGCCGGGGCGGGTCACACGGCGATCCTCAAGGATCTGCTCGCGATTGATAGCCAGCGGCAGTCGGAGGACGTGAATAGCTATCTGACGCCCTGACGCCGGTGGCCAGTGGGTGGTCGGGGAAACGAAGCTGGGTAAAAAACGTCCTTGGCCTACATGCATTGGTGCGGGAGCGAAAATGAAGATTGGATCTGCTTTCGCATTTCTCCTGTTAACGACGCGTGTGTGGGCCGCGGACAGTTCGCCCCATAGTCCAGAAATGGATTACAGCAACATGGATGCGCGCATTCGCAAGGCAGTGACAGAACATTCGCAAATACTGCGCACTACACACATCCTCGCCGATATTTACGGACCACGGCTTACCGGGTCGCCGAACCTAAAGGCGGCCGCGGAGTGGGCCGTCGCAGAGATGAGTGCATTAGGCATGCAAGATGGCCATCTTGAGGCGTGGGATTTCGGCCATTCAGGATGGGCAAACCTGAGTTCAAGCGGCTACATCATCTCACCAGTCCGCGATCAGCTATATTTCAAGGTGCTGGCTTGGACGCCCGGCACGAGAGGCACCGTCCGTACTCAATCTATAGTAATCAACCCTCCTAAAGATCCAACAGTTGAGCGACTGACTCAGTACTTTGGATCAATTCACGGTAAGGTTCGAAACAGGATCGTTATGGTAGGCGAAGGATCGCCTGTGCCGATTAACCTAGAGCCCGTGATGCGACGTATCGACGACAAATTCATAGCGAACGTCTTAAGCGGTAATACTCCACCAAAAGAGCCACCTCCCGATCCGAATATTCTGACGGAAGGACAGATTAGCCAACGAAT
>JBEPVS010000011.1:0-26905 GCA_041690875.1 Gammaproteobacteria bacterium | reverse complement strand
TTGTCCACCAGGCGCGTCACCATGACGCCGCTGGCCGCATCAAAGTGCAGCACTTCGGGGCTGGCCTGCACGCGCGCGGTCTCGCGCGCAGCCTGCGCTTCGTGAGCGCGGTTGATGTATTCCTCGGTGCCCTTGCCCGGCACGCGCAGCACGTAGTGCGCGGCGCCGTCGTCGATGCGAAACACCAGGTTGGTCGTGCCGCCGAGCCGCGTCACGGCAAGTGCGCGCCGGTCGGTTTGCGCGAACACTGCGAGGGAGTCGATGACCTGCCGCGCCCGCGCGACGCCGCGATCATCCACGGTCACGACCGCAACCGTTCCATCTTCGGATCGTACAGGCAGCGCGCGCCGCGCAACGCGGCGTAACCCGTGCCGAACGCTTCAATCGTGAAGGCGGGTTCCCCGGCCAGCGCCGTAGGCAGATATCCGAAAGCAATCGTCTTCCGGAGCGAGTGGCCGTAGCCGGCGCTGCTGGTCGAGCCGACGACTTCGCCGTTGCGGATGATCGCTTCGCCGCCGTGGAGCGGCGCGAAACCGTCGACGGTGAACGAGCACAGCTTGCGAGCGACACCCGCGCTCTTGATGGCCTGCAGCGCCGCGCGACCGATGAAGTCGCCCTTGCCGAGTGCTACGCAGAATCCCAAGCCCGCCTCGAACGGGTTGTAGTCAGGCGAAATATCGCCGGACCAGTAGAGATAACCTTTCTCGAGCCGCGCCGATTCGATCGCGCGATAACCGGCATTGCCTATGCCGTGCGGCGTACCGGCCGTCCACAGGGTCTCGTACACGCAGGCCGCAAATTCCTGCGGCACATACAGCTCGTATCCCAGCTCACCGACATAGCCGATGCGCACCGCGAGTGCGCGGGCGTCGCCGACGTCAATGTAGCGCGCGCCCAGGAACGGGAACGCTTCGTTGGACACATCGTCGTCAGTGACCGACTGCAAAATCTCGCGCGCTTTCGGTCCGCACAGGTTCAGCGTTGCGTAAGCGTGGGTCACCTCGCGCATATCGACGCCTGCACCGAGGTGCCGGGCAACCCATCCTGAATCGCGCACGCCAAAGCCCGATCCGGTCACGAGGTAGAAATGATCGGCCCGATCGTGGACCAGCGTCACGTCGGCTTCGATGCCACCGCGCTCGTTGCACAGCTGCGTGTAGACGGCTTTGCCGGAGGGACCGCCCAGGTCATTGGCTGCGATGCGTTGCAGCGCGGCCTCTGCTCCCGCGCCGCTGATCTCAAATTTCGCAAACGAACTCTGATCGATCAGTGCCGCTCGCGTACGGATCGATGCAACCTCTGCGGCTACAGACGGGTACCAGTTAGGCTTCCCCTCGAACGACGGCTCGTCATGCGCTGTCGTGCCGGTCGGCGCGAACCAGTTCGGCCGCTCCCATCCCGCCTTCGTGCCGAATATTGCGCCCGCGCGCTTGAGATTCTCATGCAGGGCCGAACGGCGCAGGCCGCGCGCGCTTTCGACTTCCTCGACCGGCCAGTGGATCTTGTAGTAGGCGCCATACGCTTCGATCGCGCGCTTCTCGAGATAGCGCGGTTGCGCCTGCACGCTCGAGAAACGGCGCACGTCGAAGGGCCACAGGTCCATGCCGGCATCGCCGTGCAGGATAAGGTTCGACAGCGCGAGGCCAGCGCCGCCCGAGGCCGCGATGCCCGCCGTGAATCCGCAGCCGACGTAGAAGTTGTCGAGCCCGGGCGCGAGTCCGATCAGTGGCTCGCCATCGGCCGACACCGGAATCGGTCCGTTGATGACGGTCTGGATGCCGATCTCATTCAGCACCGGCAAGCGTTCCGCCGCGGGCAGTGCGAACACTTCGAGCCGCTCCATGTTCGGCGGCAGCAGTTCGCGCGCGAACGAGAACGGCGGCAAGCCGCGATGGAATCCTCGCGAGCCATCTTCCCAGCCGCCGATCGCGAACGAACCGGTATCGGGCTTCAAATAGAAATTGTTGTCCGGGTCGCGAAGCGTGGTCAGCGACGCGTCGAACTCCAGTTTTTTCTCGGTCAGGAAATACTGGTGTTCGACAATGCTGGTGGCGAGATCGATGCCGGCGAGCCGGCCGACGCGCTTGGCCCATAATCCGGCGCAATTGACGAGGATGTCGCAGCCGATCGTTCCGGCGCTCGTCACGACGCCCACAGCGCGCCGTCCATCGAGTGCGATCTGCTCGACGCACACGCCCTGTGCGATCTTCGCGCCGTTCATGCGCGCGCCCTTCGCATAGGCCATCGTCAGCGAATACGGATCGATGTAGCCATCGCCCGGGATGAACGCCGCGCCTTCGATGCCATACGTGCTGATGAACGGGAACCGGTTCTTCGCTTCATCGGCGGACAGCGCGTGGCACTCGACGCCGAAACTCTTGGCCTGGCCCATCGAACGGCGGATCTCGCTCCAGCGCGACTTGCTGCCCGCCAGCCGCAAACTGCCGACCTTCTTCCACGAAATTGCCTGGCCGGTTTCCTGCTCGAGCCGATCAAAGACCGCGACCGAGTTCTGCATCAACCGTGTCAGGTTTTTCTTGCCGCGCAACTGGCCGACGAGGCCGGCCGCGTGCCACGTGCAGCCGTGCGTGAGCTGCGCCTTTTCGACCAGCAGCACGTCTTTCGCGCCCGCGCGCGCAAGTTGATAGGCGAGTGCAGTGCCGATTGCGCCGCCCCCGATGATCAGGATGTGCACGTGTCGATCGGCGTGGAATTTCATCAAGTCGCTCTGCCGTCTTAAGGCGCAGCACGCGCCGCGAGCGTGCGCCGTGCCCGCCAGTAGTAGAGCGCGCCGGCGCATTGCAGGCCGCCGATCACAGCGATCAGTTTTCCAGCGAACAATCCGCGGCTTTCGACCTGGACGATTGGCACCACCGACAGCACGACGAACAACAATGTCATCAGCAAACCGCAGGCGGCGGCGAGGCGCACGCCCCATGAGGGTCTCTCGCCGCGCGCCACCAGCGGAATCGCGAACATCATCAGGTACGCACCTGCGAAGCACAGCAGCGAAGCGTTGAGCAGCAACTGATAGGCCTCCTGGTTGCCGGCGCCGACGATCGCCAGCAACGTCAGTGCCATGATGAATGCGCCGGCAAATAATATCGAGCCTGCCGGAGTCTTGTAGCGCGCGTCGAGGCGGCTGAACCATGGTGGCAGCAACTGATCCCAGCCGGCCACCATCGGCATGCGAACCATGACGCTGAAGTAAAAAGATTTCTGCGCCAGGGTGGCGACGATCAGCAGCACGACCGCGAAGCCCACGAGCCGCGGCATGCCGATGTTCAGCACCTGTATGCCCGGGGCGATCAGATCCACGGTGTCGGCGCGCGAATACACGAGCACGCTCGCAGTCCCCAGGATCATCATCAAACCGATCAATGGCGCCGATACCCAGATCGAGCGGCGGATCATGCGTGCCTTATCGGTGCCGCGGCATTCACCGGCGAATACCGCTGCGCCATCGACCCCGCACAGCGCGCCGAAACTCATCTTGCCGAGCAGGTTCAGGTTCAGCACAGAAATCGCGGGCAGGGCTAGGGAAATCGGCGGCGTGGCCACCGGGCCGCTGAACCAGCGCGGCAGGGCTGAGAGAATCACGATAACGAACAGCAGGATGAAGCCGAGCCCGCCGACATTGTTGACCCATTTACCGATCGACAGCCCGCGCCAGGCCACGAGCATCAGGCCGCAGGTCGTTGCGAAACTCAAGACCAGGATCGCCGCGTTGCTGGACGCAATCCATGCGCTTTGCGGTCCGAGCGCATAGGCAGCCGTCGCGAGGATCGCGAGACTGAGCGTCGGGAACAAAAACACGTTGTTGAGCCAGATATTCATCGCGACCAGAAAACCCGGCAGCGGACCGAAGCGTAGCTTGACCCATTGGTACAGCCCGCCTTCGAGCGGCATCTCCTGCGCCAGGTGCGCAACGACGATGCCCGACGGAATGTAGAACAGCAGGATGCCCAGCAGCCAGAACATCAGGTGACTGGGCCCGAGCTGCGCGGCCGTGCCGATCCAGGTAAACGCGACGACATTCAGGATCTGGATGCTGACCAGGTCCGCGAGTCGCAGCTCTTTCTTCAGCTCGGCGCTGTGACGCTCGACTTGGCGCCCGGCCGCGTGGAATTGCTGTTCGCTGACGGCAGGAATCGGAGCGGCCATCGCGCGATGCTAGCACCCGGACTGGTTCAGCGATTGTTCCAGGCGAAGCCGGTCGCAAACACAATTGGCCCGCGCACCGGGTAAATCCGTGGATAAAATCCCGTTGACGCCATTTCTCCCCGTTCAATGCCGACGAGAGTCGTCTCCAGTGCTCGCAGGTCGTCGACACCGAGCACCGGCGCGGCGATCACATCCGTCGCATCTGCCATGTGCGCGCAATAGATACGCGTGGCCGGATCCAGCGTCGCCAGCAGCTGCCCGGTCGTCGAAAGATAGGCGGCGCGGCTTGCCCCGGGCAGAAAGGCGTAAAGCTCGCCTGGGTAGATGAAATCGCCGCCAAACAGCTGATGACGATCTGCGTCGTACAGCGCGGCGGAAGTCGGCGTGTGTCCCGGCGTCCACAACACGCGCAATGTCCGGCCGCCCAGGTCGATGCGCGTGCCCGAGGGCCACCAATTGTCAACCCTGAAGCGTGGCTCCGGGAGCGAGTCTGCGAGCCCGAGGAATTCGTAGCGTTGCAGCTCCAGCTGCCCATCATGTGATCGCTCCTTCAGCGATCCGGCATCAATCAGCGCGGTTCGATCGAAGCGTCCCAGCGCGCCCACATGATCGAAGTGCAAGTGCGAAGGCATCACGGTCACCGGCAGTCGTGTCAGCGAGCTCACGACGGCAGCGATGTCCCGATTGCCGGTGCCGGCGTCGAACAGCACGGCGCGAGTCGTGCCCATGATCAGGTAGCTGTAGTTTCCCTGGTAATAGCGCGGCTCGCCGATCGCCACGGTGTTGGCATCGATCTGCTCGACCACGAAGTAATCGTCGAACCAGCGGCCCTGCACGGGCAGGTGCAGCGCTGGCCCGACAAGCGCTCCGTGCTGCCGCAACTGGAATTCCGCGGCCAGGTAGGGCGCGATCATTGCCAGCGCGGCGGCCGCGATGGCGATGAATGCGGTGCCCGCCAGAAATATTTGGTGTCTCATGCTACGGCTACTGTCGCGCTGAGGCTTCCGGAATCAGTGACCAGTCCGGAATCGCGTCCAGATCCTCGTGACCTGGCGGTTTGCCGCGTCCGAGCGCGAATGCAGTGGCACCAGTTTCGCGCGCACTGCGGGCGGCGGGTAGATGCCCGGGTCCTCGCGCTGCGCTTTGTCTATGCGCGGCAAGGCGGCCTGGTTCGCGGTGGCGTTGCCAAGGAAGTCTGCGCCGCGCGCGGCAACGTCCGGGCGCATCAGGTAGTTGATGAACGCGTGCGCCGCGGCGACGTGCGGTGCGTCGGCCGGAATGGCGAGCGCATCGATCCAGGAGTCGGTGCCTTCGCGTGGAATCACAAAGCGGAACTGGTCATGGCTGCCCGCCTCGGCGGATCGCCGGCGCCCTCCGACGTAATTCGCGGGCCACGTGACCATCAGGCAGATATCGCCGGATGCCAGGTCGGCGATTTGCATATCGGAATCGATCTTGCGCACGTAGGGCCGGATCCCCATGAGCTTGTACCCGGCAGCATCGAGCGCTGCCGGATCGGTGGTGTTGGGATCCTTGCCGTCGGCCATCAGCGCGGCGGCGATGAGCTCGCTGGGCGCGTCGATAATAGACACGCCACACTTCGAAAATCTGGACAGCGTGGCGGGGTCGAAGATGAGTCGCCAACTGTCGAGCGGCACATCGGGTGCGATCTGGCGGATCTTCGATATGTTGAGTCCGATTCCAGTCGCCCCCCAGTCGTAGGCCACCGCATAGCGGTTGCCCGTGTCCTCGGTAGCCAGGCGGGCCATGACCTCGCCGTCGAGGTTGCGCCAGTTCGGCAGCTGCGTGCGATCGAGCTCGCGAAAGACCTGTGCCCTGCCCAGGCGTTCAAGCTGATTCCCACCAACGATTACGACGTCGTAGCCACTGTGCCCCGTCAGCAGAGTCGCTTCGAGCACTTCCTGGCTCGGAAACAGTGCCAGTCGGACTTTCGTGCCGGTATCGTGCTCGAACTCCGCGAGCAGCTCTGGCGGAAAGAAATCCGACCAGCTGTAAACGTTGATCTCCTCGGCAGGGGCGGGCGGTGGTGTTGGCGTCCTGGCGCATGCACCGAGGGCGAGCACTGCCAGGCAAATAGTCGCCATGCGCGCACAGATGAATTGTTGCAAGGCAACTTCTCCGATTTGCGTGGCGACGTCACACGCGCTGTAGCACGTAGCCCGAGAAGTACAGCAGCATGGCGTGATCGTTCACGAAGTCGGAAAAGCCAAGCCACTCCGGACTGGCGGGCTCGTCGCGCAGGTAGAAACGTCCGTCGGCAGAGGCCTCGAGCGGCGTTACGCCGTTGAACCAGAGGCGGCCGCGGCGCGAGACGACGCGAATGCTGCCGATCCATGGATCTTCGTTGCGATAGTGCCCCGTGTACTGCGACCACTCCGCCGGCGCTGGAAAATCGCGCGTGCCCTGGTAGGCCGGTGCGGCATACCAATCTGCGCCCCAACTTAGCTCAGTGACGGCACCCTTGCCGTCGGCGCCGCCGCGAGTGAACAGCAGCAGGTAATGCGCGAAATCCTCATGCAGCACGATGAAGCCGTCGTCGTAGTCGTCGGAGGCCTCGAGCGGCACGCGGGTGTCGCGATGCTGCATGTACAGACGGTTGCCCTCGGCCTCGACATGCAGCACGCGGCTTGCGGCGCCCGTGTACGTGCCGGCGTAGTCCGCCGCATTCCTGATTTCGAGCGACGGCACGATGGGCGGAAATTTCGGCAGCGCCGCGGACTCCCGGCAGGCGCGCATCAGTTGCAGCGCAAATTCGACCACCGCCGAGGGACGGCCGCCCTGCGCAGCATTGATCGAAGCAAATGCACCGACCCCGGCGTCGGCGTCCACCTCCAGTGCCGAAGAAAAGGTCACCATGCCGCCCGTGTGCGAAAAACGCGTGTGTCCATCGAGCTGATCGATGGCGAGTCCATAGCCGTACGAAGCCTTGGAGCCAAACTCATCGGCCGCCATATGACGATGCGTGAACAGTTCGAAGCCCGCCGGCGACATGAGGCGCCGCTCGCCAACCGCGCCGCGATTGATGATGAGCTGGAGGTATTTGCCCATGTCGTGCGCCGTCGACGAGATGCAACCAGCCGCTTCCGTGTAGACAATGGGCGCACCTTCCACCAACGCGCCATCGCGCGGCAGCGGCCGGTCATTGCAAACGGGTTGATAGCTCTTCGCCACGCGCGACACGATGTCGAGATCGATTGCACCTTCGCTTTCGTCCATGCCGAGTGGCTTGAAGATGCGCTCGTGCAAGCTGGCCGCCAGCGGCCGGGCGTCGAGCTTTTCGACCAAAAAACCGAGCACCGCCCAACCCATGTTGCAGTAATGAAAGAACGTGCCGGCGGGAGCCGTGGATCGATAGCGAAAGGCCGGATCGGGCGGAAACGTCGGGCCATCCGGAAATGCGGCCGAATGCGTCATCAGGTCATGGCTGGTGATCGGCTTGTCGAATCCGTCGTATCGCACCCACGGCAGGTATTCGTTGATCGGCCGGTGCGGGTCGAATTTCCCTTCATCGCGCAACTGCATCAGGCATACCGCAAGGAATGACTTGCTGATCGAGCCGATCTGGAAAAGCTTTCCGGTGGCCAGGGGCGTGCGGCGCTCGATATCCTCGAGGCCGTAATCGCGCACGCGCTGCACGCCGTTCGCGTCGGCGAGGCAGAGCGTCATGCCCGGGATATTCATTGCCGACATGTATTGCGTGACGTACTGGTCGAGCGGCTCGAAGCAGCGCGAATAGGGTCCGGGTGGCGCCGCCCCGGCGCTCACGTTCGCACTCGCCGCGGCTGCGGGTCTTGCTGTTCCAGCCGCGACGATCGAGACCCCGAGGCCCAGCAATTCACGTCGGTCCACGGTGTACCTATCCCTTGTTGACCGAGCGGCTGGCATCGATCCAGAACCACATGATGCCGCTGACGATCGCGGCGACCGAGCCGGTGATGAATGCCGCGGTCCATGCGTGCTGCGATGAGAGCCACGCGACAATTGGCGTGCCAATGATTCCGCCGAGGTTGCCACCTGTGCCGACGACGCCCCACGCGGCCATCGCATTCTCGCGGCTGACGGCTGTCGTGGCCGCCGCGTACGGACCCTCGGTCATTTCGGTGGCGAAATAGGCGAGCGATAGCGCGGCGACGGCCCAGAACGGACTGGTGGATTCGACGCCGACGAACAGCAGCACGCCGGCCAGCGGGAGCGCAACCAGCGGAATGGCGCGGCAGCCGACGCGAAACCCCAGACGCGCCGTCAGCCGGTCGCCCCATTTTCCGCCGACCGCGGCGCCGATAGCGGCAGCGATGTACGGCAGGCTCCCGAGCAGCCCGCTCTGCGGCACCGACAGGTGGCGCTCCTGCACCAGGTAGAGGAAGCACCAGCTGCTGAGCAGGTAGAACACGTAGTTCATGATGGTGTACGAGATCGTCAGCAGCAGCACGTCGCGGTTCGTGAGCACGCGCATCACGTCAGCAAGACTGATGCGTGCCTTAGTGGTGCCGGTCTCGTTGTCCGCGAGCTCCGCGAGCTCGTCCTTCGACACGCGCGGATGCTGCGCCGGTTTGTCACGGCCATACCAGGCCCACAGCCCGATCAGCAGCAGCGCGGGAAGGCTGGTCCAGATCAGTGCATTCTTCCAGCCGTAGGTCACCATCAGAAATGCGATCATCGGCGTCGCGGCGGCCGAGCCCAATTGCAGCCCGGAAACCTGCAATCCGTTCGGGAAACCCCAGCGCCCGACGGGAAACCAGGTTTCGATCGTGCCGGTTGACACCGGGAAAAGCGGCGCATGCGCGATGCCCATCACCAGTCGCAGCAACATCAGCGCCGTGAGGAGCGCTGCACCCGTGAGCCACATCGGCGCCAGTGGCGTGGCGATCGCGGCGATGAATGCGACCAATCCCGAAATGACCAGCGCCTTGCGAGCGCCGATCAGCTGTCCAAAGACGCCACCGGGAAGCTGGCAAGCCGTGTACGTCACGAGATAACCGGTCATCAACCAGCCCAGTTGCATCTGCGAGATGCCGAGGTCTGGCATCATCTGCGCCGCCGCGACGCTGAAGCTCGTGCGCTGCATGTAGGCGATGAACGCGAAGCCGAACAGCAGCGCCAGGATCGGCCAGCGCACGCGCAAGGCCGGAGCGCGCAGGCTCATTTCCGCCAGAACGTCGGCGTGAACAGGATCAGCACCGTGAAGATCTCGACGCGGCCGAGGAACATCGCCGCCGTGCACATCCACAACTGGAAGTCATTGAGGTGCCCGTAGGTGCTGCCCGGCCCCACGGCACCGAGGCCGGGGCCGACGTTGTTGACGCTGGCGACAATCGCGCTGACGGCCGAGAGGAAATCAACGCCCGAGATCAGCAGCCCGAAGGTCAGTACGACGATCGTGATGAAGTACAGGAAGATGAAGGCCAGCACCGAGAACACGACACGGTTTGAAACCAGCTGCCCGGCAATCTTCAGCGGTGCGACGGCCTGCGGATGTACGAGCGAGAACATTTCACGCGCCGACTGCTTCAGCAACACCAGCGCACGGAACACCTTGATGCCGCCGCCGGTGGAACCGCTGCTCGCGCACAGGCAACTCAGGAACAGCATCCACATCGGCGCGAATACGGGCCAGCGGCTGTAGTCGGTGCTGTACAGGCCGCTGCCGGTCGCGATCGAAACGAGGTTGAACGCCACGTAGCGCAGCGTGGTGCCGAAATCCGGATACACATGGCTCAGCCAGACGTGAATGCTGACGCCGATGCCGCTGAACACGATCCACAGCACCAGCCACTTCGCCTCCGGATCGCGGCTGTACGTGCCGGCCTGGCCCTTGCTCAGTGCGAGGAAATGCGTTGCGAAGTTCATCGCCGCAAGCAACATGAAGAAACCGAGCACGGCTTCGATCAGCGGCGAGTTGAAGTAGGCGACGTTGGCATCGTGGGTCGAAAATCCGCCCAGCGACAGTGCCGAAAACGCGTGGCAGACGGAGTCGAACCAGCCCATGCCGGCGCCGCGCAGGCACAGCACGCACAACGCCGTGAGTCCCGCGTACACCAGCCACAACAACTGCGCGGTCTGCGCGATGCGCGGCGCGAGCTTTGCGTCCTTTGCGCGGCCGGGCGTGTCGCCGCGGTACATCTGCATGCCGCCGATGCCGAGCAGCGGCAAAATCGCCACCGCCATGACGATGATGCCCATGCCGCCGAGCCAGCTCAGCGCGTGCCGCCAGATCACCAGCGAGCGCTGCATCGTGTCGAGTCCCGACAGCACGGTCGCGCCCGTGGTCGAGAGTCCCGACATGGTTTCGAAAAACGCGCGCGTGAACGGCAACCCCGGCATCGACAGCAGTAGCGGAACCGTCGCGAGCGCGGCGAGCGCCACCCAGGTCAACGTCACCAGCAGGTAGCCATCGCGCGCTTTGAGCTCTGTGCGATAGCGCAGCGTCAGAGTGCGGATCGCGAGTCCCGCTACCAGTGTCAGCACCGCACTGATGCAGAATGCGCTGAGCGCAGGCTCGCGGTAATAGAGCGCAATCGAGATCGGCACCAGGAACAGGATCGAAAACAGTGATAGCACCGAACCGAGCAGGTGCACGACTCCCAGGAGCGATCGCATGGATGCAGCGTCCTCAGTTCAAGCGAGCGTTAACGTTCACCCTGGATCAGCCGTTCGACCGCTTCGACGTGGCGGCGGTCGGCGAGAAACACGATCAGGTGATCCTCGTTTTCGATCACGGTGTCGTGGTGCGCCATGATGACCGCTTCGCCGCGCGCGATGGCGACGACGCTGGCGCCTTCCGGCAGCTCGACCTCCTCGATGCGGCGCCCGATGACGCGCGAGCGCTCGGCCGTGCCGTGCACGACCACCTCGATCGCCTCGGCAATACCGCGGCGGAGCGAGTGCACGCGCACGACATCGCCCCGCCGCACGTGCGCGAGCAGTGAACCAATCGTGATGTTCTGCGGGGAGATCACGACGTCGATGTTGCGGCCTTCCATCAGTTCGGCGTACGAGGGGCGATTGACCAGCGCCATGACGCGGCTCGCGCCGAGGCGCTTGGCCAGCATCGCGGCCAAGACGTTGGCTTCGTCCGAATTGGTCAGCGCCGCGAACACATCGGCGCTGTCGATGTTTTCCTCGAGCAACAGTTCTTCGTCGGCGGCATCGCCCTGCAGCACGATCGCGCTTTGCAAGATCTCGGAGGCGCGGTGCGCGCGGCGTGGATCTCGTTCGATCAACTTGACCTGGTGGGTGTGCTCGAGCGTGCGCGCCAGGCGAAGCCCGATGTGGCCGCTGCCGGCGATGACGAGCTTGCGCACTTTCGGCATGCGCTTGCGCACCTCGGCCAGCATCTGGGTGAGATCGTCGCGCGCAGCCACGAAGAAAATCTCATCGCCCTCGGCGATCACGGTGTCACCGCCGGGCGGCAACAATCGCCCGTCGCGGTAGATCGCGGCGACGCGCACGTCGGAGTCAGGCAGGTGCTCGCGCAGCGTGCGCAAGGGCTTGCCGACCAGCAATCCCTCGGGCTGCGCGCGCACGCCGGCGAGCTGCACGCGACCGTCGGCGAAGTCGACCACCTGCAGTGCGCCGGGGTTCGACAGCAGGTGCGCGATGTAGTCGGTGACCAGTTCTTCGGGGCTGATCCACACGTCGACCGCGAGGCCGCCCTCGGCGAACAGCTGCGGACGCGAGGTGTACTCCGCGGCGCGGATGCGTGCGATGCGCGTGGGCGTGCGGTACAGCAGCTGTGCGATCTGGCAGGCGACGATGTTGACCTCGTCGCTGTTGGTCAGTGCGATCAGGATATCGGTGTCGGCGATGCCGGCGGATTCGAGCACCGTCGGATGCGCGGCGTTGCCGGCCACCGCGCGGATGTCGATGCGGTCCTGCAGGTCGCGCAGCACCTGCTCATTGATGTCGACGACGGTGACTTCGTTCGCCGGCTCGCCCGCGAGGCTCTGCGCGGCGGTGCGGCCGACCTGGCCGGCGCCGAGGATCAGGATCTTCATCGTTGCAACATCACACTGGCTCCAGCCGGGCGACGCTCAGCATCAGCCATTTGGCGCCCTGGTGCTCAAAATTAACATGGACGCGGGCGTGCGGCCCCTGGCCTTCCAGGTTCAGCACGACACCCTCGCCGAACTTTCCGTGCCGCACGCGGCTACCGAGCCGCATGCCGCCGGGCAAGGTCTCGGCTGGATTGCGGTACATGCGATCGGCGCCATTCGTGCCCTCGCCGATGCCGTCCCGTCGCCCGTTGCCCGACGCGGCCAGTGCATGGCGGGCGAGCTGGATGCGGGGACGCACTTCTTCAAGCAATCCGGGCGGCAATTCCTGGATGAAGCGTGATGCGACGTTGTAGCTGTCGACGCCGTGCAGGCGGCGCTGCGCGGCATAGGTGAGATAAAGCTGCCGCATTGCGCGCGTAATGCCGACATAGCAAAGGCGCCGCTCTTCTTCGAGGCTGGCGAGATCGTTGATCGAGCGCTGGTGCGGGAACAGCCCGTCTTCCATGCCAGCCAGGAAAACCACTGGGAACTCAAGACCCTTCGCAGTATGCAGCGTCATCATCTGCACGCAGTCATCCCACTCGCTGCCCTGCGTCTCGCCCGACTCGAGCACTGCGTGCGCGAGGAAACTCTGCAGCGGGGGCAGGTCTTCGCCCTCGGGCTCGTAGCCCCGTGCCGCGCTGACGAGCTCGGCGAGGTTCTCGATGCGCGCTTCGCCGCGGTCCGCCTTGTCCTTGCGGAAATGCTCGATCAATCCGCTGTTGTTGATGAGGTGGTCGACCTGCTCGTGCAGTGGCATGCCGTCGATGTCGCGGGCGAGCCGCTCGATCAGCGCAAGAAATCCCTGCAGCGCGGCCGCGCCGCGCCCGACGCCGCTCGCGCCGCCTGTGCCGGCCGCATCGGTGAGCAGCGCGCCGGCCGCCCGCCACAGCGAACTGCCCGCCCCCTTGGCCGCATCGCGAAGCGCATCGAGTGTGCGCGCGCCGATGCCGCGCACCGGCAGGTTGACGATGCGCTCGAACGAAGCGTCGTCGTCGCGATTCGCGATCAGCCGCAGATAGGCGAGCGCATCCTTGATCTCGGCGCGCTCGAAGAACCGCAAGCCCCCGTACACGCGGTACGGTATGCGCGCCTGGATCAGCGCCTCCTCGAACACGCGCGATTGCGCGTTCGAGCGATACAGGATGGCACACTCGCGCCTCAAGCCACCACCCGCGATCCACTGTTGGATGCGGCCGAGCACGAAATCGGCCTCATCGCGCTCGTTGTAAGCGCAGTACACGCGCACGGGATCGCCCCGCGCGCCGCTGGTCCACAATTCCTTGCCGAGGCGCGAGGAGTTGTTGGCGATCAGCGCGTTTGCGGCGTCGAGAATCGCGGCGCTCGAGCGGTAGTTCTGCTCAAGCTTGTAGAGCTGCGCCTGCGGGAAATCGCTGCGGAATTTCTGCAGGTTCTCCACGCGTGCGCCGCGCCATCGATATATAGAGTTGTGAGTAATGACCCCGTTGGCGATAAAATTGTGCGTTCGCTCAATATTCAGGTCGTAGACCTCAGCGGAAAAATCCTCGTGGTCAACGCGTTCCACCACGTCAAATTTTGACTGCTCCGTGGCCATGACCATTCCCGGCCGGATCGCTGCCGCGGTAATGAACGGCAGCGAGCGAGCGAGCAAATGGCCCTGGAGTACATACCGCCCGCCCAGTTCATCGCGGATACGTCTCGCGATGGCCATCAGCTCACCAAAATCGCTACGCACTGTCTCGAACCGCCAACTTCGGCCGTTGCGCTTCGCCGCGCTCACACTCAAACCCAGGGTTTCGAGTGCCTTGCGATCTGATGCATCAATACCCACGACCGAAATGCGGTGCATAGGATTGGCGCCACGGCGGTCGCCGCAAAGCGTGATCACGATGTTGTGCCTATTGGAATTCCGGCTCTGAGGCGCGTGATGCGGGCGCTCGGGGTCCAGTCCGGTGACTTCAAGCAGGCGCAGGGCTGAATCGGTTGTATTGAGCGAACTGAAGATTCTGGCGATGTATTGTGGATCGTGCACCAGACCGTTCCCGGTCCTATTCTTGGCCGGGCCTTTGCGGGCAACGAATGGCAAAGTGGGCAATCCATAGCGAAGCGAAGTCAGCATTTCGTCCGACCGCGCTTCGTTTTCATTCGCATGTGTGCGGATAATCCATACGGAATCGGCTTGCTCCTGCAATGAGCGCTGCTTGAAGCCTACGGTGGGCCTGGCCTGGCCTGCCGTGTAGACCTGAGATGTTCCCAGGCGATAGCCAATTCCTTCTTTGTGCATCAGGTACAGAAAATACGTCTGCGGCGTTTCGCCGAGGACATAGCCCGCGAAGTGAGTGTGCTCGGGCGTGCTCCTGACGACGATGCCGGAGGTCAGTTGCAATCGAATCATCCGCCCGTTGCGGTGACGCGCGAAGCGCTCTGTTACGCGGGCCGGCCGCAGGTCACCGGCGCCATAGCTGGAAAGCACTTCCTCGCCCGGTAGGACGGCCTCAATGGGCTTTCTCGAACGATCAGCCATCGTCACGGGTGTTCCCGCGGCCAGACACTGATCGTCATCACCGACAACGAACGGATACCCGGTGGTGCCGACCAGCAACCGGATCCACGCGTACTGGATCGAGTTCGTGTCCTGGAACTCATCGACCAGTATGTGCGGAAACCGGGCGCGGTAGTGCCGCAGCAATTCCGCGTTATCGCGCCACAACTCGAACGCGCGCAACAGCAGTTCGGCGAAATCGACCGCGCCCTGGCGCGCGCAGACCTGCTCGTACTCGACGAACAATCGGATCAGCGTGCGTTCGGTCGGATCGCCGCCGTCCTTGAGCTGCGCCGGTCGACGGCCTTCGTCCTTGTGCTTGTTGATGAAATACTGCACTTCGCGCGGCACGAACCGGGCCTCGTCGAGCTCGAGCGCCTTGACGACCTTCTTGATGAGGCGCAGCTGATCTTCGCTGTCGAGGATCTGGAAACTTTGCGGCAGGCCGGCGTCGCGCCAGTGCAGGCGAAGCAGCCGGTGAGCGAGTCCGTGGAAAGTGCCGAGCCACATGGCCGCGCCGGACCCGCCGAGCAGCGTCTCGACGCGCGCGCGCATCTCCGCGGCCGCCTTGTTCGTGAACGTGACGGCAAGGATGCCGTGCGGCGTTGCGCCCTCGGCCTGGATCAGCCACGCGATGCGATGGATCAGCACTCGCGTCTTGCCGCTGCCCGCGCCGGCGAGCACGAGCGTGGGGCCGAGCGGCGCGGTGACCGCGGTGCGCTGCGCGTCGTTCAGGGGACTGAGTATGTGCGACACATCCATGGGGGCCGCAAATTCTACCCCGTCGTCGTGCGCGCGGGGCGGCTCCATGGCGCCCGGGGTGGGGGCAATTCGTTCGACTAAGCGCCGATTACCAGCTGTTTCGCAACTCCCGCAGCGTCAGGAACACCTCGCGCGGCGTCGGTTTGGCCGGCAACGCGCTCACGCGCTGGCGCAGCGTGTCGATCAGCCCCGCCTCGGCCAGGCGGAAAAAACTGTTGACAGTAAATTCCTCGGCGAGTGTCAGCACCGCCTGCTGCTCGGGCAGCACTTTCTCGGAGCGCGCCAGCCAGTCCACGGCCGCCTGGTTGCCAGCCTCCACGTGACGCGTGAAGCGCAGGTTGTTCAGCAGATAATCATGGCCGGGATAAATGCGCGTGCTGCCCGGCAACTGCGCGAGCTGCTGCGCGCAAGTCTCGAACAATCGCTCGGGATCGCCGCCGCCGCGGCAGTTGCCGACACCGGCGTTGAACATCGTATCGCCGGAGAACAGCGCCGGCCCATCGGCATGGGCGAGCAGGCAGACGTGCGAGAGCGTGTGTCCCGGCGTGTCGAGGCATTCCAGTTCCACGCTCCGACCGACGCGAATTACATCCCCCGCGGACAGCGCACGATCGACGCCGCCGATGACCTTGGCCGCGCGTGCATGCGCCAGGACCTTTGCGCCGGTGGCCTTGACCAGCTCGGCGTTGCCAGCGGTGTGATCCTTGTGTTCGTGCGTGTTGACGATTTGCGTGATTTTCCAGCCGTGGTGCTGCGCGCGGTCGAGACACGCCCTCCAATCAAGCGGGTCGACCACCAGCGCCTCGCCGGTTTCGCCACACGCGATGACGTAGTGATAGTTGCGCAGCTCGTTGGCTGCCCAGATCCGTTCGACGATCATGAGCCAAGCGTACGTCATAATGATGCGCATGCAACAGCCCAAACCGCCCGATGCCATGCTCGCCACGGCCTACAACGCCACGCACTATGAAGTGCGCGCGCCCGGCGGCCTGCTGCTGTTGCTGCTCGACAGGCCGAATCCTCAGTTACGCGCCGTACATGAACAATTTGGCGTCAGCTGCTCGGCGTTCCTGACCGCGTGGAATCCCCGCAGCGTGCCGACGCCGGCTGCGCAAAATGAGGCCGCGCTCTGGCAACTCCAGCAGCAGATCGCCGCTCTCGGGCTCGTGTGCTGGTCCGGATCGGGACGCGATCCGAGCGGAAAGTGGGCTGCTGAAGAGAGCCTCTTCGTGCCCGGTCTGGAGTTGACGCGAGCCAGCGAGCTGGGGCGGCGATTCGACCAGCATGCGATCGTGCACGCGCAAAACGATGCGGTGCCGCGGCTCGTCTGGCTGTAACTCGAGCGCACGCCTGCACCTGTTAACGTTGAGCGGATAACACTTCCGCTGCTTTCGGTTTAGGGGGAGATTTCAGGGTGAGCACGCGCTCGTGGGTGGCTTTCGCGGCCCTTGGCGTGATCTGGGGCGTGCCCTATTTCTTCATCAAGGTCGCGGTGCAGGAATTGTCGCCGTGGATCGTGGCCTGGGGTCGCATCACGCTCGCTGCGCTGGTGCTGCTGCCGATCGCGTGGCATCGCGGGGCCTTGCACGCACTCGGCGCGCACAAACTGCCGATCCTCGTCTTCGCGATCATCGAATTCGTCATTCCTTTTTCGGCGATCTCGATCGGTGAGCGCTGGATCGACTCCTCGGTCACCGGCATCCTGATCGCTTCGGTCCCGCTGACCGTCACGGTAATCAGCCGCTTTTTCGGTGTGCACGAGCCGCTCGGAAAGTGGCGGCTCGCGGGTCTATTGCTGGGATTTCTCGGCGTCGTGACGCTGCTGGGTTTCGGCAGCATCCACGGCGCGCTCGGCTGGGCGGGCGCGGGCTGCATGCTGCTGGCCGCAGTCGGTTATGCCGTGGGGCCGCTCATCATAAAGCAGCACCTGAAAGGCCTCGATTCGATCGGGCCGATCGCTGCAAGCCTCGCGACTTCGAGCCTGCTGCTGCTGGTGCCGGCGCTGATGACTTTTCCGACAGCAATGCCCTCGGCGCTCGCGCTCAGTTCAATCGTGATCCTCGGCATCGCCTGCACCGCGGTCGCGATGCTGCTGATGTTCTACCTCGTCAATCACGCCGGACCGGCGCGTGCCACCGTCATCACCTATATCAATCCGGCCGTCGCGGCCCTTCTGGGCGTGTTGCTGCTGCACGAGCAGCTTGGCGTCGGCGGCATTACGGCTTTCGCGATGATCCTGGCGGGGTCATGGCTCGCGACTCGCGCACATAGCTGACAAACCCTGCCAGGAAAGCCTGCAGTTGCTCCCTGATTTTCGCGTCCTGCAGCGCGCCTGCTTCGTCGAACACTTCTTTGGAGCGAGACACGAGCAGCCGCGAGCCGGTCCAGTAGCGCGTGCCGAGCGTGCGCAACACCGGAAGCCAGGCGGCCTGGCTCAAGATCGTGCCAAACGGACCCGTCGAGGCGCCGATCAGCCCCACCGGTTTGTTGCCGAACACACGCTTCGCATCATCCGGCGGACGCGAGAGCCAGTCGATCGTGTTCTTGAACACCCCGGGAATGCCGTTGTTGTACTCGGGCGTTGCCAGCAGCAGGCCGTCCGCCGCGACGATCGCATCTTTAAGCGCCGTCACGCCGGTTGGAATGCCGGGCCCGCTCTCGATGTCGCCGTCATACAGCGGCACATCGTGCACGGTGCGGATCTCAAGCGTTGCATCCGCCGGCATCAGCGGCGCGGCGGCGCGCAGCAGTGCAGTGTTGAAGGAGCCGCGCCGCAGGCTTCCGGACAGGCCGATGAGCATGGTCACGCGTGCACCTCGATTCGGGAAGAGACGGGCAACAATAGACCGCCTCCACGATTGTGGCATCAATGGAGCAGTTGGCGGTTGCTCCCGCTAGAACAACAGGGCCTGTCCGGCCGTGACCAGGGCAGCGGCAAAAAGTATGAGCAGACGACGTGCGATCATGGCGAGAGTCTCCGATTAAGTAGTGACCTGCGGCATGGGATTGCCCACGTCGCCTGCCGTTGTGATTTCAGGATGGAAATTGTGTCGCGCCTGCACGTGCCTCCAGGCCGCGATGACGGCTTCGCCGAGGCGACCGATGTCACTGTCGGTCAATGCCGCAGAGATAACGGACAGCCGCAGTACCCAGCGGCCATTCCACGATGTGCCGCCAGCCAGGCAGACGCCATCGGTCCGCATCCGGCTGATGACGGCGTGGCACGTGGTGTCCTGCTGCTGCGGTGATCCGGCGCCAAAATTGACGACCAGCTGGTTAAGATCAACAGTGTTGAGCACGTTCACTCCCGGTTCGCTCGCCAGGCGGCGCGCCAGATCGCGAGCCAGCGTGCAGTGGCGCCTGATCATTTCGATTACGCCGCGCCGCCCATGGGCTTTGAGCACTGCCCAGACCGCGAATCCTCTGGCACGCCGCGACAATTCCGGCGCCCATTGGCCCGGGTCGTATTCCGCTTCCACCGCCATGGGCAGATAACTTGCCGTCACCGACATGGCGCGTCGGTGCGCTTTCGAATCGCGCACGATCGCGAAGCCGCTGTCGTAGGGGATCTGCAGCCACTTGTGGCCGTCGACAGACCAGGAATCCGCTTCCTCGAGCCCGGCAGCGAGATCGGCCATTTCCGGGACCGCTCGCGCCCACAGCCCGAAGGCGCCGTCCACATGCAGCCACGCACCGTGCCTGCGGCACAGCTCGGCCACGGCCCGCATCGGATCGAACGCGCCCGTGTTCATCTGACCGGCCTGCGCGATAACGATGGCCGGTCCGTCTCCGGCGGCGAGCGCGGCGCCGAGCGCCCCTGCGTCCATGCGCCCGTCGCCGTCAGCGCGGATCCGGATCGCCTTGTCGCCCAACCCCAAGTAGCGCAGCGCTGAAGAGATCGTGACGTGTGCCGCTTCGCCGGCGAAAACCCGAATGCGTGGCGCGCCAGTCAATCCCTCGGCCTCGACATTCCAGCCGACCCGATCCAGCACTGCGTTGCGGGCCGCCGCGAGGCAAACAAAGCTCGCCATCGTGGCGCCCGTCACGAATCCGACCGAGCAGTCCGATGGCAGTCGCAGGATGTCGAGCAACCAGCGGGCGGCGACTTTTTCCGCGAAGGCGGCAGCTGGGGAGCAGGCATAGTTGCCGGCGTTCTGGCCCCAACTGCTGGTCAGCATGTCGGCCGCGACACCGACCGGATCGGACGCACCAATCACCCAGCCGAAGAACCGCGATCCGGCCGAGCCGGTGAGACCGGGCCCCGCCGCCTCGACCAGTGCGTCGATGACGGAACCCGGATCTTCGCCGGCTTCCGGCGTCGGTCCGTCAAACCGCGCCAGCAGTGCGGTGGCCGAAAGACTCGGGTGCGGAGAGCGCTCAACCAGCGAGTCGCGGAAGCGACTGGCGTGCTGCACGGCGCGCTCGAACAACGGGCGATGGTTATCCATATCAGGCGTTGCGATCGGCATCGGCTGTCGGCAATCGCGGCAGCAGCATCGGAGTGCGGCGCCGGTACTCGACGTAGCGCTCGCCGAATGCGGCCACCAGATCGCGTTCCTCGAGTTGAATGGCAATCAGGATGTAGGCGGTGGTTGCGAGAGCGAACAGCAGGTGCGCTCCGGTCATGGTTGGCGCCGCCCAGAAAATGATGAGCCAGCCGATATACAGCGGGTGCCGCACCAGTCGGTAGAGACTGGGCGTGTGGAACCGGGGCGGCTGATAGGGCTTGCCATCCAGTCGCCGCCAGACCTGCTTGAGGCCGAACAAGTCGAAATGATCGATGAGAAAAGTCGAGTAGAGCAGCAGCAGCCATCCGAACGCGTACAGCATTTCAACGGCAATGCGTGCCGACGGTCTGGACAACTGCCACACGATGCCGCCGATGGGCTGCCAGTGCACGAAGAACGCGACCAGGATCAGCGAGCTTAGCAGTACATAAGTACTGCGCTCGACCGCTTCCGGCACGATGCCTGTCCACCAGCGTTTAAATGCCGGTCGTGCCATGCCGCTGTGTTGCAAGGCGAAGGCGGACAGCAACGCCAGGTCGATGATCAGCGCCCGGCCGAATGAGGCATGGGGCGCCGCGTCCAGCGACGTAGGCGTCAGGAATCCACCGATAAAACCAATCGCGTAGACAAAAACCGCGAGAAACACCGCGTAGGAAAGCACTCCAAAAGCGAAGATCCCGGTGCGTGACATGGCCGACTCCTGATTAGGTATTACAGTCAGTTCGTACAATGTCATTCGCAAAGCGGCCGGGCTTCGGTGAAAGCCCCTAACTTTTGTGGCGCGACCCCCTAGTTTCCCTGACCTTCGAGCAGGCCGCGATCGCGCGCGACCTGCACCGCCTGCAGGCGACTGGATGCGGCAAACGCTGCGAGCACCGCGCCTACATGGTGTTCGACGGTCTTCACTGACATTGAAAGTCGTGCGGCAATCGCCGCGTTGGACAGTCCCGCGGCCAGCAGCTGCAGAACCTGGTTTTGCCGCGGCGTGAGACCCGCCGGGTCGTTGCGGCGCGCACTGCGTGGACCGGTGGGAATGGCGCGCACGCCCAGGCTGCGCATCATGCGCCGGAGCCGGCGCGCGGCCGGCGCCGCACCGAGCTGGTCGAACAACGCCAGCGCCTCGCGTTGGGCGCCTTCATCGCCCGCTGCGAGCGCAATGGCCTGCTCGTATGGGCAGCCCAGCTTGCTCCAGGCCGCGGCGGCCTCGCGCCACTCGCCGGAAACATGGTGACGATATGCGGGGCTCAGCCGTCGCCTGAGTTCCGCTGATTTTTCCACAGGCTCACCCAGAATCGTCAACCACAGCGCGGTTTCGGCCAGCGCCCAGCGCTGGCCCTGCGCACCGTGCGCGACGTCGTAAGCCGCGCGCAGGCGTTCAAGCGCACCGGGTGCCGGCAGGCCGAGCCAGAGTGCTTCGGCGTCGACTACCGCAAGCGGCGCGAGGCGCATCAGGTCGCGCTGCGAAGTGGGTAGCGCGCGGGCCTCGTCGAGCACGCCGTCTTCGGGCAGGCCGATCCGGATCCGTCCGCGCGCCAGCGCCAGCTGCGCGGTAAAGCGTATGGTGCCGCGCGGATACGGTCCGCACAGCACGGTATCCGCTTCTGCGATGGACTGCTGGATACTCCCGCGATCGAGCAGCGCGATGGCGCGCGTGCCGCGCATATACGCCTCGAGCGGCGCATTGCCGCGCGCGATCGCTACGTTGATGCCGGCTTCGAAGTGTTCGAACAGTCCCGCGTAATGCCGGTCGCAGGTCATCATGTAGACCAGATTGGTGTACATGCGTGGCAGAAAATCGGGCTCGTTGCGCCGCCGCGCTTCCTCGATGGCGGAAAGAATCTGCGCCACCCCGGCACCGACATCGATCGAACTGTCTACCGCGGTGACGTTGGTCAAAGCATGCAGATAGATGTCAGAGCGTTTCAGGCGCTCGGCGCTGGCCATCGCCTGGTGGCCGAATTTCACTGCGGAACTGTTGCGATCCGCCAGCATGTCGAGCTGCGATTGTCCGCTGAGCGCCATCGCGTACTGCCACGTTTCACGGTGCTCGCGCATCACGTCCAGCGCCTGCTCGAGCAGGCGTTCAGCCAGCTCAGCCCTTCCCAGCTGCCAATGGAGACGCGCGGATATGCGCAGCGCATTGCCGAGTCCCGGCAGGTCGTGTGCGCGTTTGCGCGCCACCATGGCCTGCGCGATGGCGGCGGTTGCCACATCGAACGCGCCGCTCTGTTCACCAGCCTCGGCCTGTTGTTCCAGCAGACCGGCGCGTTCGGGATCCGACAGCCGTACGCCATGACTGATCGCCCGCCCAAGGTGCGCCACCGCTTCAGCGCAAGCACCCATCGCGATGGCTTCAGTCGCCGCCTGCGCCGAATAACGGACCAGGTCGTCCAGCGCTCCGGCCTGCTCCGCGTGGTGGGCCAGCTCCGCGGCGTGGCCCTGATGGTGTTCCTTGAGAAAGGTCAGGGCCGCGGCATGCAGCTCACGTCGGCGCAGCGGCGACATCGCATCGTGGATTGCGCGCCTGGCCAGGTCGTGGCGAAACGACAGCGAGCTGTCGGTCACGTTGAGCATTCCGCTGCGCAGGCACTCTTCGACGCCGGCATGGTCGGTGTCCACGGCCAGCACGCGAAGTGTCGCCTCGTCAATCCGGCGTGGAAAGATCGCGGCGCAGTCGAGAGCGCGGCGCGCACGCGGGCTCAGGCGCGCGGCCCGCATCAGGGTTGCATCGCGAACCGTGTGCGGCACTTCCGAGTGCGTGGTGGCGAGATATTCCGTGACATGAAAAGGATTGCCGCTGGTCGCGTCGAAGACTTCTCGCGGTATGCGTCCGACCGGACCGGCGAGCAGTGACACGGCAGCCAGCGACAGGGGTCGCAGCTCCACACGCTCACGGCAATCGCGCGGCAGGTCGGCCCACAGCGAAGCGAGCCTGGACTGCGAGGCGGCCTCGTCGTTGCGCAGCGTGACCACGACCAGGATCGGCGCCGTGCGGATGCGGCGGCCCAGGAACCGCAGCAGATCCAGCGTCGGATCATCGGCCCAATGCAGATCCTCGATCACCAGCAATGCCGGGTCGCGCCCGCCGGTCAGCAGACGCAACAAGGCTTCGAAGGTCGCAATCTGGCCGCTGCCGGACAACGAAAATTTCCCGCCCGAGTCGCGGGCGATATCGCGCAACGGACCCAGGGGTTCAGGGGTGGCCAGATTTTCGCAGCCGCCGACATAGACTCGCGCATCGGCGCGGTGCGATTCGGCAAAGTGCAATACCAGTGAGGTCTTGCCGATGCCGGCTTCGCCTTCGATCGAAACCAAGCGACCGTGGTTGCGGCGCGCCGCGTTCAGTGCCGCCTCGAGGCGCCGCTGCGGCTCCTCGCGCTCGAGCAAAGGGGTTGCGTCGCGCGTCATCCGGCCAACGCTCGCCTCAGGAGCTGATCGCTGCCTGAGTCGGCAGGTAGTGATCGACCAGCAATGCGAGGAACAGCCACATCAGGTAGCTGATCGAAAACCGGAACACTCGCATCGGCAGGTCGTCGCGTCGTGTGAGCTTGAGCCGCACCGCGTGCACCAGGAAGCGCGTGTCCAGCACCAACGCCGCGGCCAGGTAGATCAAGCCGCTCATGCCGGTGACATAGGGCAGGAGCGTCACCAGCGAGAGAATCACCGTGTACAACAGCACATGGAGCCGCGTGAACTCGACGCCGTGCGTCACCGGCAGCATCGGGATACCGGCCTTGGCGTAATCGTTGCGGCGCGCGATCGCAAGCGCCCAGAAATGCGGCGGTGTCCACGCGAAGATGATCAGGAACAGCAGCAGCGCGTGCGGATCGATCGTGTTCGTGACGGCCGCCCAGCCCAGCACCGGCGGTGCGGCGCCGGCGGCACCGCCGATGACGATGTTCTGCGGCGTCGCGCGCTTCAGCCACACGGTGTACAGCACCGCATAGCCGATCAGCGAGCCGAAGGTCAGCACGGCCGTCAACGTGTTGACCAGCAAAACCAACACCAGCATCGAGGCGATGCCGAGCGCGGTCGCAAAGACGATCGCTTGGGGGTGCGAAAGCGTGCCGCTCGGGAGCGGGCGGCCGCGGGTGCGCGCCATGTACGCGTCGATGCGCCGGTCGAGCACATGGTTGAACGCCGCAGCTGAGCCGGCGGCCAGAGCGATCCCGATGTTTCCGTAGATCAACGCACCGAGCGGTGGCATCCCCGGCGTCGCGAGCAGTGCGCCGACGATGGCGGTCAACACGATCAGCGAGACGACGCGGGGCTTGGTCAGCTCGAAGTAATCCCGCCAGCCGGCCTTGTGCGAACTGCCGGCCGCGCGCGCTGCGGCCGTCGCCTGCGGCACAGCATCCGCCGGCGCGCTCAAGATGCCTTCCAGGCCGGACGCAGCGAGCGGTTCAAGGCGACGACGGCGAGCAGGAGGAGTGCCGCCCCAGCGCTGTGCGCGGTCGCGAGCCACAACGGAAATGCGTGGCGAACCATCTCGATGCCGATGGAGAGCTGCAGCAGCAGTGCTGCCAGCACCGCGAGCGCGGTCCGGCGCGCAAAGGGATCGCTCCGTGAGCGGAGCACGCGCGCCGAGGCCATCACCAGCATGACCGTGGCGAACAGCGCACCCAGGCGATGAGCAAAGGCGATGCCTGGCGAGCCGCTCATCAATGGCCACCACGCACCCTGGCACTTCGGAAAATCGGGGCAGCCGATGGCGGCGTAATGGCTGCTCGTCCAGCCGCCGAGTGCGATCTGCATTGCAAGCGCGATCAGTCCCAGCAGCGCGAACTGACGCGTGCGACTCAGGCTCGATCCGAGGAAGGCGGTGCTGCCGCGCCAGGCACTGGCCTGCCGCCGGCCCAGGGTCAAAACCAGCCACCAAAGTGCCGACAAAGTGGTCAACCCCAGCAGCAGATGCGAGGTCACGATGACCGGCTGGAGCCGTTCGGTAACGGTCAGCATGCCGAGTATTCCCTGCGCAATGACAAGCCCGACCAGCACCCCGGCGTATGTCAGTGAGACGCTCTTGAGCTTGCGAGTTTGTATCGCCAGTGCAGCAATAACAAGAATAAGAATGCCTAATGTTCCGGCAGCGTATCGATGCACCATCTCCTTCCAGGCCTTGCCGGCATCGACGGTGGCGCCGTCGACCGTGCCGCCCGAGGAGTCGGCGGCGGAAATTGCGCCGGCCGGCGTGACATGTCCATAGCATCCCGGCCAATCCGGGCAACCCAGTCCTGCGTCCGAAAGCCGCACATAGGCGCCGAGCACGACGACCACGAAGCACAGCAGGAAGGCTGCGATGGCGATGGGTCGAATGAGCGAGGCGCGGGGCATCGTTTCAGGCGTGTAGGTGTCAGCCGATGTGGGACAGCTCGAGCAGTTTCTTGAGGTCTTCGCGCAGGCCTTTTGGGTCGTGCCGCACATCGTAACGCATCATTAGATTGCCCAATGGATCGACGACGAAGATCGTGCCGGCGGTGGGCTCGGGAATCAGCGGGAGCAGCGGCGAGGCGGTGGGGCTGGCGGCGTCGAGGGTGATCAAGCCGTTGTGTTCGCGCTGCAGGTAGGCCGTGTCACAGCAGCCGGATCCCGCCAGCAGCACGCGCTGCACGCGCTGCGTCAGCTGGGCCAGCGACAGCCAGGTCTGGCGTGCGTAAATGAGCGTGTCACGGCAGGGTGCATCGCAACCCGATTCGCCGTGGCCGATGACAAGCAGCGTCCACTTGCCGCGCAGCACCGGGGCGCTGCCCGCCTGCTCGGGCAGCGTGACGGGCGGCGTGATCAGCGTACCGTGGTTCGTGTGAAGCGCCGGGCGCCAGCTCGATCCGTAGTACAGCCAGAACGCAACGGCCAGTGGCGCGGCGAACAGCAGCAGTACCAGGAATACCGTTCGGCGGCTGCCGGCGGGTGGTTTGGGTGCATCGCTCATGGTTTGCGTCGCTCGATGTTCATGAAGAAATACAGGAACAGGGCCAATGCGCTGAAGCCCCACCACTGCAGCGCATAGGCAATGTGGCGCGAGGGCGGTAAGCCAACCGCGCCGGGATGCCAGTCGCGCCGGTAGCCCGTCGGTTGGGAAGCGGCAAGCAGCAGCTGGCCGTCTTCGATGGGGGACCTTAGCGCAGCGGCCATTTGCGCGGCATCCGGAAAACTGGTGCGCTTCGGCCACGCGGCACTCGCATCGGGCGGAGCGCGACCCATGGCCAGCGCCGGGACAGGGAGCCTGTCGACGAGACCCGTGACTTCGGGCAGCGGCAGCGTCGACGCAGTCGCGGGCGCCGGCGGCAAACCCACATCCGGCAATCGTTCGCGCCGGCCGCCAGGCAACGGCAGCCAGCCGCGGTTCACGACGACGATGCGGCCGTCTACGAGCACGAACGGGGTCAGCACTTCATAGCCCACCGCGCCGTCGCGGCTGATGTTGTCGAGCAGGAACTGGTGTGCGCCGTCATAGCGACCACGCAGGCGCAGCTGCGTATAGCGCGGAATCGCCGCAAGCGAGCGCTGGCCCAGTTCGCTGGGTTGCGCGTTCCGGCCCGCATCGAAGGCCGCCACCAGCGCGCGTTTCTCCGCGGCGCGATGCCACTGCCAGCGTCCCAGCAGCACGAACAACGCCACGGCGGCAATGGCCAGCACGGTCATCCACACACTGGCCCTGAACACCCGGTTGCCCCACTCCACTCGCAACAATCGCGCGCTCCGGCATCGAAAAAGCGGCGGCCATTCTGCCGCCGGGTGGGCGCGGAGTACAGGCGGCAGGCCTATAATTGCAGGCACCGCACGCAGGAGAATTCTCGCAATGGAGTGGATCAGGCCGGCCATCATCGTCGTGCTGTTCGCGATTGTCGTCAGCTTAGGGCTAGCGCTCTACCACCTGTCTCTTAAACACATCT
>JBEPVS010000010.1:0-28959 GCA_041690875.1 Gammaproteobacteria bacterium | reverse complement strand
GTCTGGAGCGTCGCGCCCGGCCGCACCGCCCGTGAAAACGCCGAGGCGGTGCAGTCGCGGGCGATCGTCGTGCAACAAGGCCGCATCGCAGCGACGGGCGCGCTCGATGAACTGCAACGACGTTTCCCGCAGGCGGAGGTTATCGACTGCGGCGGTCGACTGGTGACCCCCGGTTTCATCGATTGCCACACGCACATCGTGCACGCGGGAAATCGCGCCGCAGAATTCGAGCGCCGCAGGGCAGGAGAAAGTTACCAGAGCATCGCGCAATCGGGCGGCGGCATCCTGTCGACGGTCAAGGCAACGCGCGCGGCGAGCCTTGCGCAACTGGTCGACAGTGCGCTGCCGCGCGTCGACGCATTGCTTGCCGAAGGCGTCACGACACTCGAGATCAAGTCCGGCTACGGGCTCGATCTCGACACGGAACTGCGCATGTTGCGCGCGGCGCGCGCGATCGCCGATGCGCGCGCGCTTGGAGTCGCGACGACGTACCTGGGTGCGCACGCGCTGCCACCCGAACACAACGGCGATGCCGAGGGCTACGTGCAGCGCCTGTGCGGTGAACTGATTCCGGCGGTGGCCGCGAGCGGACTCGCCGATGCATTTGACGCCTACTGTGAATCGGTCGCGTTCACGGCGGTGCAGGTCGCGCAGGTGTTCGAGGCTGCACGAGCACACGGCCTGCGCGTGAAATTGCACTCGGACCAGCTTTCGAACATGCACGGCGCGAAGCTCGCAGCGCAGCACAATGCATTGTCAGCCGATCATCTGGAATACACCGATGACGAGGGCGTTGCCGCCATGGCGCGGGCCGGCACGGTCGCGGTGCTGCTGCCGGGCGCGTTTTATTTCCTGCGCGAGCGCCAGCGCCCGCCAATCGAAGCATTGCGGCGCGCCCGAGTGCCGATGGCGGTGGCGACCGATTGCAATCCCGGCACGTCGCCGCTCACGTCATTGCTGGCAGCGATGAATCTCGCCGCAGTGGAATTCGGACTCACGACCGCTGAATGCCTCGCCGGCGTCACTTGCCATGCCGCCCGCGCACTCGGCCTGCAGGATTCCATCGGCACGATTGCGCCCGGCCAGTGGTGCGATCTCGCGATATGGAATGTCGGGGAGCCGGCCGAACTTGTGAACAACCTCGGTGCGCGCCCGTTGCACCGCCGTTTCTGGCACGGCCAGCCGGACGCATGAACAATACGGCGGCGCAGTCTGGGCGGCGCATCGCGCACCTGGACATGGACGCGTTCTATGCGTCGGTCGAATTGCTGCGCTATCCGCAGCTCGCCGGAAAACCCGTGGTTATCGGCGGCCGCCGCCGCTCCAATCGAGATGACTCGCCCGGCGAAATTGCACGGCTCGACAGCTACCAGGGGCGCGGGGTCGTCACGACCGCGACGTACGCAGCGCGTGAATTCGGCGTGCACTCGGGCATGGGGCTGATGCAGGCCGCGCGGCTGTGTCCGCAGGCATTGTTGTTGCCAGCGGATTTCGATGAGTACCGCCGCTACTCGCGGCTGTTCAAGGGCGCGATCGCCGAGATCGCGTCGCGCGTCGAGGATCGCGGCATCGATGAAGTGTACATCGACTTCGACGCCGTCCCCGGCGGCGCCGAAGACGGCGGTCGCCTGCTCGCGCTGCGCATCCAGCAGGCCATTTTCGCGAGCACCGGCCTCGGTTGCTCGATCGGCGTCGCGCCGAACAAGCTGCTGGCGAAACTCGCCAGCGAGTTCGACAAGCCCAAGGGCATCACGATCATCTACGCAGAAGACCTTGCCGAACGCGTCTGGCCGTTGCCCAGCCGCAAGATCAACGGCATCGGGCCCAAGGCCAGCGCGCGCCTCGAACAGCTTGGCGTGCGCACAATCGGCGACCTGGCCCGTTGCGAGTTGCGTTGGCTGATCGAACAGTTCGGCCAGCACCATGGGCACTGGCTGAACGAGGTTTCGTGGGGACGCGATGAGCGCGACATCAGCACGCACAGTGAACCGGTGTCGATGAGCTGCGAGACGACTTTCGAGCGCGATTTGCACGCTGTGCGCGACCGGCCGGAGTTGAGCGCCGTATTCACGTCGCTGTGCGAACGGCTCGCCGCTGACCTCTCGCGGCATGGGTATGCCGGACGCACGATTGGCGTGAAACTGCGCTATGACAATTTCCAATCGATCACGCGCGCGCAGACGCTCGATTTCCATACCGCCGATGCGGCGGTGATCCGCCGCGCGGCAGGTCGATGCCTGAAGCGCGCGCCGTTGGATCGCCGCCTGCGCCTGCTCGGTGTACGGGTCGGGAGCCTGGTCAGCGCCGCGGCGGCGCAGACCCTGGCGCAGGCGCCGCGCGCAGAATCTTCGCTGGATCTGTTTTGAGTTGGCGTAGCGCCCGGCCCGCGGCCGATCGGCTATCATGGCGCGCATGAGCAAGGAAACTCTGCACGACGCGATTGCCCGCTTGCATGCCGAGCTGCGCGACACGCCGCAGCTGGATGACGAAGCGCGCCGGATGCTGCAGGAGATTGCCGGAGAGGTCGGTGGCGCGACGGGAACCGAGACGCACGCACCGCGACTCGAGGCGATGGCGGCTCGTTTCGAGGCCGGCCATCCGTCACTGGCCGCGAGCTTGCGCGGCATTGCCGACGCGCTCGGGCGAATCGGTTTGTGAGCTGACCGCGCCCTAACCCGGTTGGCTTGCGGGCGCCGCGCGCCTCGCGATCAGCCGTTGCAGCATCACAAAGAACAGCGGCGCAAAGAACACGCCGAGCACAGTTGCCGCGAGCATTCCGCCGAACACGCCGGTGCCGATCGCGATGCGGCTGGCGGCGCCGGCACCCGTGCTCAGCACCAGCGGCAAAACACCCAGCATGAACGCAAGCGAGGTCATCAGGATCGGCCGCAGACGAATGCGCACCGTCTGCAGGATCGCTTCGTTCAGGTCGAGTCCGCCTTCATGCAGTTTCTTGGCGAACTCGACGATCAGGATTGCGTTCTTCGCCGAGAGGCCCACTGTCGTCAGCAATCCCACCTGGAAATACACGTCGTTCGCCAGGCCGCGGGTCCACGCGGCTAGCAGCGCGCCGATGACGCCCAGCGGCACGACGAGCATGACCGACAACGGCAGCGACCAGCTCTCGTACAGCGCGGCGAGGCACAGGAAGACGAACACGATCGAGATTGCATACAGCGCCGGCGCCTGCGAGCCGGACAGTTTTTCCTGGTACGAGAGGCCCGACCATTCGTAGCCGATACCGGGTGGCAACCTGGCCACCATCGCCTCGATGTGTTTCAAGGCCGTGCCGCTGCTGATTCCGGGTGCGGGCTCGCCGATGACCTCGATGGAGGAGCTGCCGTTGTAGCGCTCAAGGCTGGGCGTAGTGAGCGACCATGCGCCCGATGCGAAAGACGAGACCGGCACCATGTCGCCGCCGCCGTTGCGCACGAACCATCGATCGAGGTCGGCGGGCTGCATGCGGTAGGGCGGGTCGGCCTGCATATACACTTTCTTTACGCGTCCGCGGTCGATGAAATCGTTGACGTAGAGTCCGCCGATCGCGGTCGAAATCGTGTCGTTGATATCGGCGATCGACAACCTAAGCGCACTGGCCTTCACCTGGTCTACGTTCAGGTGAAATTCCGGTTGATCGGCGAGCCCATTGATGCGTACGCTCGCAAGGCGCTTGTCCTGCTTTGCCAGATCGAGCAGCTGGTCGCGCGCCTTCACCAGCGCCTCGCGGCCGACGCCACCCACATCCTTCAGTTCCAGGTCGAAGCCGGTCGACGTGCCGAGTCCGCGGATCAGTGGCGGCGCCATGACGACCGTGGCCGCATCGCGGATCTTCGCTGCTGCCTGGTTGGCCCGCTTCGCAGTCATGGCCGCCGACTGCGAAGCCTTGGTGCGCTCGTTCCAGTCGCGCAGCAGCACGAAGGACATACCGGTGTTCTGGCCATTGCCGGCAAAGCTGCGACCGGCAATCGAAAATACGCCGCTGACCGATCCCGTGTCGGCGCGCAGGTCGGATTCGAGCTGGGCCTGCGCATCGATCGTGCGCTGTAGCGTTGCGCCCGACGGCAGTTTCATGATCGCCATCAGCGCGCCCTGGTCCTCTTCGGGCAGGAACGCGGTCGGCAACGTGATCGCGAGCAGCGCCAGCAGGCCAAGCAGCGCCGCATACACGAACATCGCGCGCCGCGTTTGCGGCAACAACCTGCGTACGAGACCCTGGTAGTAGTCGCTCAAGCGCTCGAACTGGCGCTCGAGTCGCGCCAGCAGCCCGGTGCCGTGCGGACCTGCGACATCGGCGCGCCGCAATATCGTCGCGCACAATGCGGGCGTCAGCGTCAGTGCAACCAGCACCGACAGGATCATCGCCGCGACCATCGTCACTGAAAACTGCCGGTAGATGACGCCGGTCGATCCGCCGAACAAAGCCATCGGCAACAGCACCGCCGACAGCACCAGCGCGATCCCGAGCAGTGCGCCGGTGATCTGGTCCATCGAACGACGCGTGGCATCGCGCGCATCCAGTCCTTCATCGCGCATGATGCGCTCGACGTTCTCGACGACGACGATCGCGTCGTCGACCAGCAGGCCAATCGCGAGCACCATTCCGAACATGGTGAGCGTGTTGATCGAGTACCCCAGCACCGCGAGCACGCCAAAGGTGCCGAGCAGCACCACGGGCACCGCCACGGCCGGAATCAAGGTCGCGCGCACGTTCTGCAGGAACAGGAACATGATCAGCACGACCAGCACCACAGCTTCGAACAACGTCTTGACGACCTCGAAAATCGAGATGCGCACGAAGCGGGCGCTGTCGAAGGCGATGCGATAACCGAGCCCCGGCGGAAAGAATTTCGCGAGCTGCCCGATGCGGGCCTTGACGGCGTCAGCCGTCGCCAATGCATTGGCTCCCGAGGCGAGCGCGACACCGACGGCCACCGAAGGCTGCCCGTCAATGCGCGTCGACACGTCGTAGCTCTCGGCGCCGAGCTCGACGCGAGCCACGTCGCCGAGGTGCAGCGCCGAGCCGTCGCTGTTGACGCGCAGCACGATGTCGCGGAATTGCTGGGGTGTCGTCAGCTTGCCCTGCGCCGTGACGATGGCGTTGAGCTGCTGGCCGTCGACCGCAGGCTGGCTGCCGAGCTGCCCGGCGGCTACTTGCGAATTCTGCGCATTGATCGCCGCGGTTAAATCGGCCGGAATCAGGTGGAACTGGCTGAGCTTGTAGGGATCGAGCCAGATGCGCATCGCGTAGCCGGATCCGAACATCTGCACCGTGCCGACGCCATCGACACGGCTGATCGGATCGAGCAGGTTCGATGCGATGTAGTCACCGACGTCGGCGCGCGACATCGAGCCATCGGGCGAGAAAAATGCGGTGACGGTGAGATACCCCGACGTCGATTTGTTGACGGTGACGCCCTGCGCCTGCACCGCAATCGGCAAGCGCCGCACGGCTTGCTGGAGCTTGTTCTGCACCTGCACCTGCGCGATGTCGGCACTGGTGCCCGCCTCGAACGTGAGCGCGATGTTTGCATTGCCCTGCGAGTTGCTGGTCGATGACATGTACACCAGGTGATCGATGCCGGTCAGCGACTGCTCCATGACCTGCGTGACCGAATCCTCCAGCGCGTGTGCCGAAGCGCCGGGATACGTTGCGTTGATCGAGACCGTAGTCGGCGCGATGTTCGGATATTGCTCGATGGGAAGCTGATGGATCGACAGCGCACCCGCGAGCATGATGATGATCGCGATGACCCACGCAAAGGTGGGCCGGTCGATGAAAAATCGCGCCATCGATGCCTGGCTCAGCCGTGCACGGGCGCTGCGGCAGCCGCAGCAGGCGCTGGTGTTTGCGCAGGCGCCGCCGCGCCGACATCGACGACTGTCGGCCTCACCGCATCGCCCGGTTTCACCTTCTGCTGGCCCTGCACGACGATGCGTTCACCGGCGTTGAGTCCATCGATCACGCGCCACTGGTTATTCGCGCTCGGCTCGAGTTGCAGGGAACGCAGCTCGATGTGATTGTCGGCCGTGACGACGAGCACGCTGGCATCGCCGCGCGCATTGCGGCTGACTGCCTGCTGCGGCACGAGCAACGCCGACTGCGCCACGCCGAGCGTCAGCAGCGCGCGCACGTACATGCCCGGCAGCAGCGTTCCGTCGGTATTCGGAAACACGGCGCGCAGCGTGATCGTGCCCGTGCTTTCGCTCTCCGTGACACCGGTGAACTCGAGATGCCCGAGCTGCGGATACTGCGTGCCATCCTCGAGCAGCAGTGACACGTCGGCGCCATCCGACCCGGGATGCGCAAGGGCACCGGCGGCGACCTGCTTGCGCAGGCGCAAGATTTCAGTCGTGGGTTGCGTGACATCGACGTACATCGGCGCGTACTGCTGCACCGTCGTCAGCGGCGCATCCTGGTTCGCGGTCACGAGAGCGCCCTCGGTAAACGCCGATATGGCGATGCGGCCGGAAATCGGCGCGACGATGCGCGTGTAGCTGAGGTTGATGCGGGCTGTTTCGAGTGCGGCGCGCGCGACGGTCTGTTGCGCCTCGGCCTGGTGCAGGTTCGCGGTGATGTCGTCGCGATCCTGCTGGCTGACATCGCCCGACTTGGAAAGCTTCAGGTAACGCTCATATTTCAGCCGCATCGTCAGCGCGGTTGCATCGGCGCTCGCGACCTGCGCCTGCGCGCTATCGAAGACAGCCTGGAAGGGCGCGGGATCGAGTTGGTAGAGGCCCTGGCCGGCTTTCACGAGTGCGCCTTCGGTGTAAAGGCGTCGTTTGATGATGCCGCTGACCTGCGGACGCACCTGCGCGATGCGGAACGCCACCGTGCGGCCCGGCAGTTGCGTCGTGACCGTGGTCGAGCGCGGCTGCACCACGACGACGCCGACTTCGGTCGCTTGCCCCGCGCCGGTTTCCTGCCCGCTGGCGCCACAACCAGCGCACAGTGCGGTTACAGACAGCAGGCCCAAGCGCAGCATGCGCACCGTCATCATCAGGAAGTCTCCACAGCGAATGAAGTTACGCGATTTTAATGGAGGGGTCGATCGCCGCTGCCCAGGCCATCAATCCGCCTTCGAGATCGGCCACGGATCGGACACCGCCGCGAGCGGCAAGCTCGCAGGCCGTTCGGCTGCGGCCGCCACTGCGGCAGATGAATACGACCGCGGAGTCCGCGGGCAGTTCCTCGAACCGGGCCGCGAGATCGCCGAGCGGAATGTTGATTGAACCTGTCAAATGGCCCAGGGCGTATTCATGCCCTTCGCGCACGTCGACCAGCAGTGGCGCAATCGTTTGGACATTGCCACGCGCTTCGATCAGCTGTTGCAGCTCCGCAGGCTTGAATCGAGGCCAGGTACCCGTTGTCAGGGTTCGGCAACTGGCCTCACTGTCCGCGAGTGTCCTGATGGACGGCGCCGTGCCGCACGCCGCGCATTCAGTGCGGCGGTGAAAGTGAAACTCGCGCCACGCCATCTCGAGCGCATCGAAGGTCATCAATCGACCGACGAGCGGCGCGCCAATACCGAGCAGGACCTTGATCGCTTCGGTCGCCTGCAGGGCGCCGAGCACGCCGGGCAACACGCCCAGCACGCCCGCCTCGGCGCAATTGGGCGCGACCGCTGCCGATGACGCAGGAAAGAGGCACCGGTAGCAGGGCCCTTCGCCTGGCAGGTACGTCATCGCCTGTCCTTCGAAGCGATGAATCGCGGCCGACACCAGTGGGCGCTTCAGCAGTACACACCCGTCATTGACCAGGTAACGCGTCGCGAGCCGATCACTGCCGTCGATGATGCAATCGTATTGTTGCATTACCTCGAGACCGTTGGCGGCGCGCAGCTCGAACTCATGCGCCACGACGTTGATCTCTCCATTGAGCGCGCGCAGCCTTGCCTGCGCCGCGATGGCCTTGCTCGCGCCGATGCTGGCGCCGTCGAACAGCACTTGCCGCTGCAAATTTGAAAGATCGACGCGATCGTGATCGACGATGCCCAATGTTCCGATGCCCGCGGCCGCAAGGTAGAGGCTGGCGGGAGAGCCCAGCCCGCCGGCGCCAACGACCAGCACGCGCGCGGCCTTGAGTTTTTGCTGGCCGGCCTCGCCGATCTCTGGCAACAGCAAGTGACGGCTGTAGCGTTCGCGTTCGCCTGCGCTGAGTGACATGAGGCGACCTTCCCGCCTAACCGCCGCTCAGCGCGCAGATCAGGTGGATCTCGTCGCGCGCAGCGATCGCCTCATCCAGCGATTGGACTTCGCGCTGGTTGATGAAAATCCGGATGTGCGGGCGAATGCGATCCTGTTCGTCGATCATGCGGAATCGCATGCCGCGATGATTGCGCTCGATGTTGTCGAGGATTTCCGCGACCGTGGCGCCTCCTGCCTCGATGCGGGCGGCGCCAGCCGTGTAGTCTCGCAGTGGCGAAGCAACGCGGACCGTATTCACGCGCTCATCCCCAGCGTCAGGCGGCGTACGTGACCGAGTAGATCTCGGGCAGGTGGCGTGCGATGCAGCGCCACGCAGCGCCTTCGTCGACGCTCGCCCAGACCTCTCCCTGGGTGGTGCCGAAATAAAGACCGAGCCGCGCGGCATCGTCCGCGCACATCGACTGGCGCAACACCGTGAACCAGGCCTGTGCGCGTGGGAGCCCCTTGTCTTGCCGCTGCCAGGTTTTGCCCGCGTTGCGGCTGACGTAGGCGGCCGGCTTGCCGTTCAGGGACGTGCGCGGCCAGACCGTCGAGCCATCCATCGGCAGCACCCACACGGTGTCGGCATCGCGCGGGTGCGCGACGATCGGAAAGCCGATGTCGCCGATGCTCTTCGGCATGCGCGCGCCGATTCGTTCCCAGCGCCGGGCAGGGCGATCGAGGCGATAGCTGCCGCAGTGATTCTGCTGATACAACCGGTCGGGCTGCAGTGGGTGCTGGATCACGCAATGTGGATCGTGGCCATATTCGGCATCGGGATCAGGCATGAAGTCGGATGCGATGCCGGCATTGAGTGGCTGCCAGTTGGCGCCGCGATCAGTGGACTCGAATACGCCACCAATGGAAATTGCCAGGTAAAGGTGGCGCGCATCGCGTGGATCGACGCATATGGAATGCAGCAGTTCACCGTCGGGCGTGGCGTTGCCCGCCGCCCATTTCGGTCGCATTGGATGATCGTTGAAACCCGCGACCGGCTCCCAGTGTTCGCCGTGATCGCTCGAGCGGAACAGTCCGGCCGGGGCGGTCCCGGCGTACCACACACCCGGCTCCGAGGCATGGCCCGGCGAGAGCCAGAATACGCGCTCGACGGCGCGCGGCTTTTCGCCATCGGCGACCTTGCGAAACGCCGGCGGCGCCAGCGCTTCCTTCCAGCTGCGGCCGCGATCGCTCGAGGTGTACACCGTCGGTCCGAGATGGCCGGTTTTCGCGGCCATCGCAAGGCGTCGCGGTTCGCGCGGATCCTGCACGATGTGATGGATGACGTGACCGAGATACTTCGGTCCGATCAATTTCCAGCTTCGCCGGCGCGCGTCGGGGCGCAACGCAAAAACGCCCTTGCGGGTCCCGATCCAAAGCATGCTGGCCATGACGACAAAGAATCGGCGTGGGGTGCGGCGCTGTCAAGTCAGCGCCTGGAACTGCAGCGCCGCAAGCCGCGCGTACAGTCCTTCGCCCTGGATCAATTCGGCGTGGGAGCCCTGCGCGACGATGCTTCCGGCGTCCATGACGACAATGCGCCGCAGGCGCTGGATGGTCGCGAGGCGATGCGCGATCACGATGGTGGTGCGCGCGTGGCCCCCGCGCCCGGCCATCAGGTTGGCGAGGCCTTGCTGCACCAGGCGTTCGTTCTCGGCATCGAGCGCGCTGGTGGCCTCATCGAGCAGCAGCACCGGCGCATCGCGCAGCATCGCGCGCGCGATGGCGAGGCGCTGGCGCTGGCCGCCGGAGAGCGTGATGCCGCGTTCGCCGATGCGCGTTTCATAGCCGCGTGGAAGTTGTCGCACGAATTCGTCGGCCGCGGCGGCAATCGCCGCGGCGCGCACCTCGGCGTCGTCGGCGTTGGGCCGCCCATACCGGATGTTGTCGGCGATGCTGCCCGCGAAGATCACTGGTTCCTGTGCGACCACCGCGATCTGCGCACGCAAAGCCGCGGGATCGAGCTGTGCGATATCGACGCCATCCAGCAGGATGCGGCCGGCACCCGGATCGAAGAAACGCAACAGCAGTTGAAAAACGGTTGATTTCCCGGCACCGGAAGGCCCCACCAGGGCGACTGCTTCCCCGGGCTTGACCACGAGGCTGAAATCCGCGAGCGCGGCATGCTCGGGCCTGCTGGGATAGACAAAGCGCACCGCGTTGAATTCGATCCGGCCTTGCACAGCCTCGGGCAATCGCGCGGGCGAGGGCGGGGCCCGAACTTGCGGTTCGGTGGCGAGGATCTCCATCAACCGCTCGGTTGCGCCGGCGGCGCGCTGTACTTCGCCCCACAGTTCGCTAAGGGCACCGACGGAACTGGCCAGGATCACCGCGTAGAGCACGAACTGGCCCAGTAGTCCGGCGCTCATGCGGCCGCCCAGCACATCGATCGCGCCGATCCACAGCACGCCGACGATGCTCGCCCCGACCAGCATGAACACCGCGGCGGTCATCAGCGCGCGAAAACGCGTGCGGCGGATGCCGCTGGCGAACGCCAGCTCCGTCGCGCCATCGAACTGCAATCGATCCACCGGCTCGTGCGTGTAGGCTTGCACGGTTGGCATCGCGTTCAGCACTTCGCTCGCCAGCGCCGATGTCTCGGCAATGCGGTCCTGTGCCTCGCGCGACAGGCCGCGCACGCGGCGTCCCATTAAAATGATTGCGATCAGCACCAACGGCACGCTCAGGAACGCCATGGCGGTGAGCTTCGGGCTGGTGACCGCCATCATCACCAGCGCGCCGAGCGCCATGACGGTGCTGCGCAGCGCGAACGACGCCGACGAACCGATGACCGTCTGCACGAGGGTCGTGTCGGCGGTCATGCGCGAGAGCAGCTCGCCGGTGCGCACGCGCTCGAAGAATTCCGTCGACAGCGACAGCACGTGGCTGAACACCTTGTTGCGCACATCGGCGACAACGCGCTCGCCGATCCACGTCACCAGGTAGTAGCGGCTCGCCGAGGCCAGGCCCATGACGACGGTCACCGCCAGCAAGCCGAGGAAGTAGCGGCCGATGTGCGAGGATTGGCTGCGCGTGAATCCGTGGTCGATGACCTGCCGCGCCGCGACCGGCAGCAGCAGCGAGGCGCCTGCTGCGACCGCCAGCGCAATCAACGCAAGCAGTATCAATCCACGGTGCGGGCGCACGAAAGGCGCCAACGCCTTGAGCGGCGCCAATCGCCGCGCCGGCACGCTGACCGCAGACGCCGCGTCAGTTTCCGCGGTAATCGCAGCCACTGGTACAGGTCTCGTGGATGACGATGCGCGACAGATCGGGCAGCCGCGCGCACTTGTGGCCTTCGGGCACATTCGGCAGGCGATGCGCGGCCTCGATGCGAAACTCCTTGAATATTTCCATTGCGCTATTCTATGGTCTCGGGCCCGCAAATCTTCGAGGAGTTTCCATGAGCATTTCCATGTACCAGGCTTCCGTACCCGTATTCGATCGGAACCTCGGCAACCTGGCCGCGATCCTGACGAAAGCCGCAGCCTGGGCAGAGGCCCGCAAGATCGACCCGGCCGTGCTGCTCGCCTCGCGTCTTGCCCCGGACATGTTCGCGCTGTCGCGCCAGCTGCAGATCGCCTGCGATTTCGGCAAGGGCACGTGCGCACGGCTTGCGGGCGCCGAAGTGCCGAAATACGAAGACAGTGAGGCCAACTTCGCCGACTTCCTGGCGCGCATCGCGAAGACGCGGCAGTTCATTGGCGGCTTCAAGGCGGCGCAGATCGACGGTTCGGAAGAGCGGCAGATCAACCTGAAGGCTGGGCCGCGCGAACTGTCTTTCAAGGGACTGCCGTACCTAACCCACTACGCGCTCCCGAATTTCTTTTTCCACTACACCACTTCGTACGCGATCCTGCGCCATAACGGCCTGGACTTGTCGAAGACTGATTTCATCGGCGCGGTCTGATGCGGCACTAGAGCGGAGGCTGCCATGCGAATCCTGCGCTACGCGTTGTACGCACTGGGCGGCGTGCTGCTGCTGTTGGCGGCCGCACTCGCGTACGTGCTCGTGTTCTTCGATCCGAACGCACACAAACAGCAACTCGAACAATTGGTGCGCGAACAGACCGGGCGCGAGTTCAGCCTGCCGGGCGATTTGAAACTGCGCTTGTATCCGTGGCTGGCCATCGAAGTCGGCCGTGCAACGCTTGGCAACGCGCCCGGCTTCGGCGCGGATCCGATGGTGGAATTCGAGCATGCGCGGCTCGGCGTCAAGCTGATGCCGCTGCTGCATCGGGAAATCGAAATCGGCGCAGTCACCGTGGAATCGCCGATCATTCGACTTGCGGTCGACGCCTCGGGTCACGACAACTGGTCAGACCTCGGCAAGAGCAAGACGCCTGAAACGGCGACAACGAGCGGGCCGCCGCCGAAGATGTCGGTCGCGAGCGTGCGCATCGTCAACGGCAACTTGCACTATGTCGACCAGAAGGGCGGCAGCGATATGGCAGTGAGCGGCCTGAACATGGAGACCGGCGCGCTGCATCCCGGCCAGCCCTTTGATCTGACGCTGTCAGGTACGTTGCAACAGAGCAAGACGCTTACAGTCGGGCTTGACGTGCGCGGCCGTGCCACCGCGTGGCCTGATGCAAGCCGATATGTCATCGCGTCGCCGGTCATCAAGCTGCAGCTGTCGGGTTCGGCATTTCCGTCGAAAGGCCTGCCGGTCGAGCTGAAGTTTTCCAGTATCGATGCCGACCTGAACGCGCAGACGCTGTACCTGCCCGACATGCAAGGGCGGGCCGCGGGCGCACAGGTCAGCGGCACGCTGCGGGGCACGAAGATCGTCGACGCACCCCGTTTCAACGGCCCCGTGCAACTCGCGAACACTTCGCTCCGTGAGCTGCTGGAAAAATTCGACATCAAGTTGCCGGCGACGCGCGATCCTGCCGTGTTCAAGAATTTTTCATTCAGCGGCACGCTTAGCGCCAGCGGCAAGTCCGTCATGCTCTCGGGGATGAAATTGCGCCTCGATGACACGAACGCGACGGGCCGCGCCGGCATCAGCGACCTGGACACGACGGCGCTTGCCTTCGATTTGCAGATCGATCGCGTCAATGCCGATCGCTACCTCGCACCCGAACCCGCGGCGCCTGCGAAGCAGCAGGCTGCCGCCGCGCCGTCCGCGCCGACGCCGATTCCAGTCGAGATGCTGCGCAACTTGAACATGCGCGGCGCAATTCGCGTCGGCCAGGCGGTGTTTGCCGGCATCCAATACCAGAACCTGCGCGTCGGAGTGAATGCCGCCGGCGGCCATGTGCGCGTGTTCCCGTCCGAGGCGCAGATGTACGGCGGCCAATATCACGGCGACATCGGCATCGACGCCTCGGGCAAGCTCGCGCGCGTCAGCTTCGATGAGCACGTGACCGGTGTCGATTTCGCGCCACTGTTCCGCGATATGTTCGAGACCAAGCACATTACCGGACGCGGCAACGCATCGATCAAGGCGACCGGAACGGGCGCTGATTCTGCAGGCCTGCTGCGCACGCTGACGGGCACCCTCGATTTCCACGTCGACAACGGCGCCTACGAAGGCGTCGACCTGTGGTACGAGATCCGCCGCGCCCGCGCGCTGCTGAAGCAGGAAGCAATGCCGGCACGCGCCGCCGGTCCCGAACGCACGCCGTTCACGACGGTGTCCGCAACCGGCCGCATCACCAATGGCGTGCTTGCCAACAATGACCTGATCGCGGCGCTACAGTTTTTGCAGGTCAAGGGCCACGGCACGGCGGACATCGCCAGCGGCACGCTCGATTATCACCTCGATGCGACGGTCGCGAAGATTCCGGACAACGCTGCGGATGCAGGCGGCGCGAGCGACCTGAGCGGCTTCACGATTCCCATCATTGTCAGTGGCAGCTTCAGCGCTCCGAAGGTGCGTCCCGATGTGGCGGCGCTGGCCAAGGCACGCGTGCAGAAGGAAATCGACAAGCACAAGGACGAGCTGCAGCAGAAGCTCCAGGACAAGCTGCAAGAAAAATTGAAGGGGCTCCTCGGCAACTAAGGTAAACGCGCGCTGCAACCCCGGTGCGCAGGTCGGCGGAGCCTTAGCCCGCCCTAAGCACCGCAACGGCTGCGCAGGTAAGATGGTGCGGATGAGCCAGAGACTGTGGGTTGCGGTGTTGCTCGGCGCGATCGCGCTGTGGTTCCTGCCGCTGCAAACCTATCGGCTGTTCAATCCGGACGAAGGACGTTACGCGGAAATTCCCCGCGAGATGGTCGCGACCGGCGACTGGGTGACGCCGCGACTCGATACGCTGAAATACTTCGAGAAACCGCCACTGCAGTACTGGATGACGGCGGCCGCGTATCGACTTTGGGGCGAACACGAATGGACCGCGCGGCTGTGGGTCGCGCTGAGCGGATTTCTTGGCGTGCTGTTGACCGCGTGGATCGGAACGCGCCTCTACGGCCCGATGAGCGGAGCGCTCGCCGCCCTGGTACAGGCCGGATCACTGCTTTACTTCGCGCTATCGCGCGTGTCGACACTCGACATGGGCTTGACCGTCGCGCTGGAGCTCGCGCTCACCGGATTGCTGTTGTTGATGCGCCCTCCATCCGGCACTGAACGCGCTTCGACACGCACTGCCGCGCTGTTGCTCGCACTGGGTGTCGCGCTCGCATTCCTGTCGAAGGGGCTGGTCGGCATCCTGATTCCAGGCGCAGTCGCGGCGATCTACGCGCTGCTGCGGCGCGAGTGGAGCCTGCTGTGGCGTGCGCGACCATGGTGGACGCTGGCGGCGCTCGCGCTGCTCGCCGCGCCGTGGATCTGGCTCGTCGAGCAACGCAATCCCGCCTTTGCGCAGTTCTTCTTCGTGCACGAACAGTTCGATCGGTTCCTGACCCGCGTGCACCATCGCTACCAGCCTGACTGGTATTTCATCCCGGTGCTGCTCGGCGGCTTCATGCCGTGGACGCCGTTGCTACCGGCCATGGCGCGGCGCTGCTGGCGCGATATCCGCGCCGGCGATGGGGTCGCGCTGTTGCTCGCGATCTGGATCATCTTCAGTTTCGCGTTCTTCAGTTTTTCGCAATCGAAATTGATCCCGTACATCCTGCCGATATTTCCCGCGCTCGCACTGCTCGCCGGCCGCACCCTGGGTTCGCTCGAACGAACGGAAATCCGCCGCGTGCTCGGGAGCTCGGCGGCCATCGGCGTGGTGCTGGCCGCCGTCGCAATGGTGCTGTGGTTCCGTCCAACGCTGATCAACGGTCTCGTCATTCCGCCGGGACCGACCGTGCAACTCTTTGTGGTCTCAATGCTGCTCGCGAGCCTCGTCACTGTGGCCGCTGCCAGCGTGGTGACGCGGCGTGGCCCGTTGCCGGCCGCCGCGTTGGCGGCGCTGGCAACCGTGTTGCTGCTCGGCATACTCCTTCCCGCGGCCGGGCAGCTGCCGCGACAAGTTGAATTGCAAAAACTGCTCGCCGCGGCATCGGAGCAGCTGCATCCGGGCAGCGCGCTCTACTGCGTCGATGCATACGAGCAATCAGTGCCGTTCTACCTGCGCCGCACCTGCACGCTGGTGGGCTATCGCGGCGAGCTCGATTTTGGCCTGACGCAGGAACCGGGCAAGTGGATCGCGGACTTAAGCGGGTTCGCATCCCGCTGGCGCATCGAAACCGACGCGATGGCGCTGATTCGACCGGAAAGCTACGTGGAACTGCAGCGGATGGGCCTCCCCATGCGCGTGATATACACTGCGCCCACCCTGGTCGCGGTAGTCAGGTAAATGAAGGGTCCCCAGTTCGCTTTGGTGCTCACCGGTGTGCTGCTCAATGCCATTGCGCAATTGCTGTTGAAGGCGGGAGCCGGCTCGCTGGCGAACGTGGAATTGCGCGCCAGCAACGCCGCGCTGATCGCCAACCGGGTCATCTTCAACGTGCCGATCATTGCCGGTCTCGGGTGCTATGTGCTCAGCGTCGTCGTCTGGATCCTCGCACTTGCGCGCGTCGAGGTCAGCGTTGCGTATCCGATGCTGTCGCTCGGCTATGTCGTCAATGCGCTCGCCGCGTGGTGGCTGTTCAATGAATCCTTGAGCGGCGCACGACTGGCGGGCATCGGCATCATCCTCGTCGGCGTCTGGCTCGTTGCGCGCAGCTCCAGCGGCAGCTGAACGAGCCGCATCCATGGTGAGCGAAGATTTCCTGCCACTGACTCGGCCCGCGATCGACGAGGCGACGATTGCAGCGGTCGGCGAGGTGCTGCGCTCAGGCTGGATCACCAGTGGCCCGAAGGTGCGTGCATTCGAAGCGCAGTTGTCGGCGATGTTCGGCGGCCGGCCGGTGCGCACGATGAGTTCGGCGACCGGCGCGATGGAAATCGCGCTGGCGCTTGCGGGCATCGGCGCCGGTGATGAAGTCATCACGACACCCATATCCTGGGTGGCGACGGCCAACGTCGTGTTGCGCGCGGGTGCGCGCCCCGTGTTTGTCGATTGCGATCCGCGCACGCGCAATATCGATCTCGAGCGGATCGAGGCCGCCATTACGCCGCGCACGCGCGCGCTCTTTCCGGTCGACCTGGCCGGGCTCCCTGTCGATCGCGATCGGCTCTATGCCATTGCGCGAGCACACAAATTGCGCGTCATCGAGGATGCCGCCCAATCGATGGGCGCGAACTGGGCCGGACGCATGATCGGAACCAGTGGCGACCTGGTGTCGATCAGCTTCCACGCCAACAAGAACATCACCAGCGCCGAAGGCGGGTGCCTGGTGTTGAACGATGAAGACGAAGCACGCCGCTGCGAGTTGTGGCGCCTGCAGGGCGCGCGCAGGCAGGGCGAAAGCTGGGATGGCATGGATGTCACGCTCGCCGGTGGCAAGCACAACCTGACGGACATCGCCGCCTGCATCGGCCTGGGCCAACTGCCGCATCTGGCCGCGTTCACCGCGCGCCGGCGCGAACTGGCGCGCCGGTATTTTGCGCGCTTCGACCGGTCGCTCAGGTGCGAACTGCCGCTCGAGGATTACACGCAATCCAACTGGCACATGTTCCAGGTGTTGCTGCCGGCTGGCGCCGTGCGCAAGGTATTCGTCAGCGCGATGCGCGAAGCGGGCATCGGCGTTGGCGTGCACTATCCGGCGATACATCTCTTTACACTGTTCCGGCAACTCGGCCATCGCCCGGGCGAGTTTCCGCACGCCGAACGGATCGGCGAGCGCACGGTTAGCTTGCCCATGTTTTCCGCCATGGCTGATAGCGACGTCGATCGCGTGCTCGCGGCGCTGCCGTCCGCACTGGCTGTGGCGCTCGCGGCCGGCGCGGCCGCCACGGCAGGAGCGAAGCGGGCGTGAGCATCGCGAGGGTCGAAATCAGCGTCGTCATTCCGGTCTACAACGAAGAGGCCTCGCTCGCTGCGTTGTATGCGCGGCTTTACCCGGCGCTCGATGCGCTGAATCGCAGCTACGAAATCATTTTCGTCAACGACGGCAGCCGAGACCGCTCCGCCGCGCTATTGCGCGAGCAGTTCGAGCTGCGGCCAGACGTGACGCGCGTAATCCTGTTCGCTGCCAACTTCGGCCAGCACCGCGCGATCCTCGCCGGGTTTGCGTATGCGCGCGGTCGCTACCTGATCACGCTCGATGCCGATCTGCAGAACCCGCCGGAAGAAATGTCACGCGTCGTGGCCGAGCTCGACGCCGGCCACGACTATGTCGGCACGATCCGCCGCCAGCGGCAGGATGTGGCATGGCGCCGCTGGTCCTCGCGCGTCATCAACTCGATCCGTGAGCGCACGACGCGCATCCGCATTACCGACCACGGCTGCATGTTCCGCGGCTACGCGCGCAGCATCGTCGATGCGATCAACCAGTGTTCCGAGAACAACACCTTCGTGCCGGCGCTGGCCTATACCTTTGCGAGCAACCCGACTGAAATCGACGTGCGCCACGAAGACCGCAGCGCCGGCGCATCGAAATACTCGATGTACCAGCTGATCAAACTGAACTTCGACCTGATGACCGGGTTCTCGACGGTGCCAATGCAGCTGTTTTCCGCCTTCGGCTTTGGTGTCTCGGTGCTGTCGGTGCTGTTCGGCCTCGGGTTGGTCGTGCGCCGCCTCGTGTATGGCGCGAACCCGGCCGAGCAGGGCGTGTTCACGCTGTTCGCGATCGCGTTCCTGCTGATCGGCGTCACGCTGTTCGGTCTCGGGCTGCTGGGCGAATACATCGGGCGCATCTACGAGGAAGTCCGCCGCAGGCCGCGCTACATCATCGGCGCGGTGCTCGAGCGAACGCAAGATCCACCGTGACCCGCGCGGTCGTGTTCGCGTATCACGACGTCGGCGTGCGTTGCCTGCGCGTGTTGCTGGCGCAGGGCGTGACGGTGCCGTTGGTCGTCACTCACGCGGATGATCCGGGCGAGCAGATCTGGTTTGACAGCGTGGAGCGTCATGCCCGCTGGCACGGCCTCGAGGTAATCACCCCGGCGGATGCAAAACATCCGGAACTGCTGTCGCGCGTGCGCGCCGCGCGTCCCGATTTCCTGTTCTCCTTCTATTATCGCCACATGCTAGGGGCGGAGCTGCTGGCAGCCGCGGCGCGCGGGGCCTATAACATGCACGGTTCGCTGCTGCCGAAATACCGCGGCCGGGTGCCGGTGAACTGGGCCGTATTGCGCGGTGAATCCGCAACGGGGGCGACGCTGCATGCGATGACGGCGCGCGCCGATGCCGGCGGCATCGTCGACGCGAAATCGGTGCCGATCCTGCCAGACGATACTGCCGTCGAAGTCTTCCGCAAGGTGACCGTCGCGGCCGAGATGACGCTGCAACGCTCGCTTCCGGGTCTCATCGCCGGCACGACGGTGCTGCGCGGGCAGGATGAATCGCAGGCAAGCTATTTTGGCCGGCGCACGCGCGCCGATGGCGCGATAGACTGGCGGCTGGGTGCTGCCGCCGTGCACAATCTGGTGCGCGCGGTGGCTCCGCCGTATCCCGGTGCCATGGCATTGGCCAGCGGCATGCCGCTGCGCGTGTTGCGCACGATTCCCTCGGTTGGCGTGGCGAGCGCGCCGCAACCTGAATTGCGCTGGATCGACGGTGAAGTGCGGGCGCTCTGCCACGATGGCGCGTTGCGCCTGCTGGAGTTCGAACTCGACGGACGGGCGATCGATGCGGTGGCATTCCATGAACAATTCGGCGACGCGCCGCTGAAGCTTGAAAACGGAAGAAAGGCATGAGCACAAAGGTATTGATCCTCGGCGTCAACGGCTTCATCGGCCACCATCTGTCGGCGCGCATCCTCAAGGATACCGACTGGAGCGTGTTCGGCATGGACATGGGCGCCGAGCGCATCGAGCCGCTGCTCGACAATCCGCGCATGAAATTCTTCGAGGGCGACATCACGATAAACAAGGAGTGGATCGAGTACCACATACGCAAGTGCGACGTGGTGCTGCCGCTGGTGGCGATCGCCACGCCCGCGACTTATGTGCGCGAGCCGCTACGGGTATTCGAACTCGACTTCGAGGCCAACCTGCCGATCATTCGCCAGTGCGTGCGCTACGGCAAACGCGTGCTGTTTCCATCGACTTCGGAAGTCTACGGCATGTGCCGCGATGGCGAGTTCGACCCGGCCAGTTCCGAGCTGGTGTACGGCCCCATCGAGAAACAGCGCTGGATCTACGCCTGCTCGAAGCAACTCATGGATCGCGTGATCTATGCGTACGGATCGGAGGACAAGCTCGATTACACGCTGTTCCGTCCGTTTAACTGGATCGGCGCCGGCCTCGACAACCTGCATTCCACCAAGGAAGGCAGCTCGCGCGTGATCACGCAGTTCCTTGGACACATCGTCCGCGGTGAACCGATCAAGCTGGTCGACGGCGGAAGCCAGAAGCGCTGCTTTACCGGCATCAGCGACGGGATCGACGCGCTGATGAAGATCATCGAGAACAAGGATGGCTGTGCGACGCGCAAGATCTTCAATATCGGCAATCCGAACAACAACTACTCGGTACGCGAGCTGGCCGAGATGCTGTTGAAGATGTCGGCGGAATATCCCGAGTACGCCGTCAACGCCAAAAAAGTGAAGGTGGTCGATACAACTTCTGGCGAGTACTACGGCAAGGGCTACCAGGACGTAGCCAACCGCGTGCCGAAGATCGACAACACTCGCAGCGAACTCGGCTGGGAACCGCGCGTCAGCATGCGCGAGGCACTGCAGCAGATATTCGAGGCCTATCGCGGCCAGCTGTCGCAGGCTTCGCGCCTGCTGGACTAGTTGCAGATCGCACTCAAGATCGACGCCGATACGCTGCGCGGCACGCGCGAAGGCGTCCCTGCGCTGGTGAGCGCGCTTCAGCAGGCGCGCGCCGGCGCGACGTTCCTGTTCAGTCTCGGTCCGGACCACACCGGTCGCGCCATTCGCCGCGTGTTCCGCAAAGGCTTCATGGGCAAGGTCTCGCGCACCTCGGTGCTGGAACACTACGGATTGCGCACGCTGCTGTACGGGACGTTGCTGCCGGGGCCGGACATCGCCGCGCGCGCCGGGGGTGAAATGCGCGCAACGCGCGATGCCGGCTTCGAGGTCGGCATTCACTGCTACGACCACGTCACGTGGCAGGATTTCGTCGCACACCGCGATGCCGATTGGACCGCGCGCCAGATGCAGCTTGCGGCGGCAGCATTCGAAGCGGTGTTCGCGGCGCCCGCGCGCACGCACGGAGCGGCTGGTTGGCAGATGAACGATGCGGCGCTCGCACTCGAACAGCAGTTCGGATATGCCTACGCTTCGGATACGCGCGGCACCGAGCCATTCGTGCCATTGCTCATGGGCCGACGTAGCAGCGTGCCCCAGCTCCCCACGACGCTGCCGACACTCGATGAACTGATCGGCATTGATGGCATCACCGCCGACAACGTGCATGAAACGTTGCTGGCGCAGACACGGTCGTCCGATGCCGCTTCGCACGTGTTTACGCTGCACGCTGAGCTCGAGGGCATGAAGCTGCTGCCGGTGATGAAACGCCTGCTGAGCGGCTGGTTATCGCAGGGACATGAATTGGTGTCTCTGGCCACGCTGTGCGGCACGCTCGATATCGACGCGTTGCCGGCCTGCGCCGTGGTCGAGGGGAGCGTGCGCGGTCGCAGCGGTACCTTGGCCTGCCAGCAAGCGTGAACGCGGCGCTTCGCGCGTTTGCACGCCGGAGCGTGGGCGTCGCGCGCCAATGCAGGTCGCGTTTGCGCTAGTTTGCACGGCAAATCCACGGTAATCTCCGACGCCCATGGCTATTCCCGCTGGTCCCAAGGTTTACTCCGACGCGCGCGCCGCGCTGGTCGGCGTCGTGCGTGATGGAATGTCCGTCATGTCGGGCGGCTTTGGCCTTTGCGGAATTCCGGAGAACCTGATCGCGGCGCTCCGCGATACGGGAGCCAAGGGTCTCACCGTCGTGTCGAACAACGCCGGCGTCGACAACTATGGCCTCGGCGCGCTGCTGAAGACGCGGCAGATCCGCAAGATGATTTCCTCGTACGTCGGCGAGAACAAGGAATTCGAGCGGCAGTATCTTGCCGGCGAGCTCGAGCTCGAGTTCAATCCGCAGGGCACGCTGTCCGAACGAATTCGCGCGGGGGGCGCCGGCATCTGGGGCTTCTACACGCGCACCGGTGCCGGCACGCTGGTCGCCGAGGGCAAGGAACAGCGCGTCGTCAACGGCGATACTTATGTGCTCGAGACGGGGCTGGTCGCGGACCTGTCGCTCATCAAGGCCTGGCGTGGCGACAGCGAAGGCAATCTCGTGTATCGCAAGACCGCGCGCAATTTCAATCCGATGATGGCCTCGGCCGGGCGTGTCACGGTTGCCGAAGTCGAGGAACTCGTGGAGCCGGGCACGCTCGATCCTGACAAGATCCACACGCCGGGCATCTTCGTCCAGCGCATCTTCCAGGGAAGCGGTTACCTGAAGACGATCGAGAACCGCACCGTGCGCAAGCGCACCGCCGCGGGGGGCGCCTGATGGCCTGGACACGCGATGAAATCGCTGCGCGCGGCGCGCAGGAATTGCGCGATGGTTTCTATGTGAACCTCGGCATCGGCATTCCGACGCTGGTTGCGAACTACATTCCGGCCGGCATGCGTGTCGTGCTGCAATCGGAAAACGGCATGCTCGGCATGGGGCCTTTTCCCTACGAAGGCGAGGAAGACCCGGACCTGATCAACGCGGGCAAGCAGACGATCACCGAGCTGCCGACGTCTTCTTATTTTTCGTCGGCCGACAGCTTCGCCATGATTCGCGGCGGACACATTGATCTCTCGATACTCGGTGCGATGGAAGTGGCCGAGAACGGCGACCTTGCCAACTGGATGATCCCCGGCAAGATGGTCAAGGGCATGGGTGGCGCGATGGATCTCGTCGCCGGCGTCAAGCGCGTCGTCGTCGTCATGGAGCACACCTCGAAAGACGGCAGCGCGAAGCTGAAGCCGCGCTGCGACCTGCCGTTGACCGGCGCAAACGTCGTCGACAAGGTCATCACCGATCTGGCGGTGTTCAGCCGCGCCGATCGGCACTCGCCGTTTCAGTTGCTGGAAATGGCGCCGGGCGTGACGCTCGATGAAATCCGCGCCAAGACCACGGCGAAATTCCTGCCACCGCGCTGACGCGTTGATCGCGCCTTCGCTGCCCGCGCGTTCTGTGAAACGCCGCTCGCTCGCGGTGGGCATTTGGTGTACACTTCGCGCCGAGTTTGTCGAATACGCGGGCGTCGGTCCCACGTGCCGAGGTTCTACTTAAGTCCCGATCGGGACTCATTCTGCCCCTCCTGCAAACCTTCTACGCCAGGCGACCAAATGGCCGTCTGACCGCAGGATTATTTCAATTTTGATTTGTTGCCTGTACCGACAGCGCGCAAACCCGCGCTCCGGGCAACGCATGGAGTATCGCATTGTCTTTTGAAACTTTTAGTTTGCATCCCTCGCTGCTGCGCGCGGTGACCGAAGCCGGTTACACGGTGCCGACGCCGATCCAGGCGCGAGCGATTCCGCTCGCGCTCGAGGGCCACGATTTGCAGGCCGCCGCGCAAACCGGCACCGGAAAGACAGCGGCCTTTGCGCTGCCGATCCTGCAGCGGCTCGACGCCGCACAGCCTGCGCCGAGTGGTCCGCGCGCACCGCGCGCACTGGTACTGGTGCCGACGCGCGAACTGGCCGCACAAGTGGCTGAGTCCTTCCAGCAGCTCGGCCGTTATCTCGACCAGCGGGGCGCGTTGATCTTCGGCGGCGTGGCGCCGAAACCCCAGGTCAAGGCGCTGGCCGAAGGCGTCGACATCATCGTCGCGACCCCGGGGCGACTGCTCGATCACCTGCAGTTCAAGCTGGTTGACCTTTCGCGCATCGAAATCCTGGTGCTCGATGAAGCCGATCGCATGCTTGACATGGGTTTTATCCGCCCGATCCGCAAGCTGATCGCCGCGCTGCCCAAGCAGCGGCAAAACCTGCTGTTCTCGGCGACGTTCTCGAACGAGATCCGCGAACTGGCGCGCGGCATCCTGCGCGATCCGCGCAGCATCGACATCGCGCCGCGCAATGCGCCGGTCGAGCTGATCGATCATCGCGTCTATCACGTCGACACGGCGCAGAAGCACCCGTTGCTCTCGCGCATCCTGAATGACGGTGGCAATCGCCAGAGCCTGGTGTTCACGCGCACCAAGCACGGCGCCAACCGCCTGGCCGAACGACTGGTGCGCGATGGACTGCGGTGCGCCGCGATCCACGGCAACAAGTCGCAAGGCGCCCGCACTCGCGCGCTCGAGGACTTCAAGCAGGGCAAGATCCAGGTGCTCGTGGCCACCGACATTGCGGCGCGCGGCCTCGACATCGAGGAGCTTCCGCACGTCGTCAATTTCGAGCTGCCGCATGTGCCTGAGGACTACGTGCATCGCATCGGTCGCACCGGCCGCGCGGGGCGTAGTGGCGAAGCCGTTTCGCTGGTGAGCCGCGACGAGCGCGACCGCTTGCGCGCGATCGAGAAAATGCTCGGACGGACGATTCCGGTCGCGGCCTGACCGCAGCGTTCAGACGAGCAGCTCGACGACCTGGGCGGACTGCCCGGCGAAGGGCAGCTCGTCGCCGACACGCAGGCCTATCAGCGACGTTGCAAGCGGTGAGACATAGCTGATCAGGCCAGCCTTCGGGTCGGCCTCGTCTTCGCCCACGAGCTGAAATGTTTGCATGGCGCCGCTGGTCAGCCGCAACACCGCCCGCACTCCGAAGCGCACTTGCTTGGGGAGCGGGGCTGGGCTGATCGGCTTGGCGCTGTCGCGCCGCGCCTGGAAATAGCGCAGGTCGCTCGCGATGCGAGCCAACGCAGCCGCATCGCCGACTGATCGCGCTGCGCTGCGCTCCGCTTCGAGTTCGCGCACGCGTGTTTCAAGCAGCGACAGCCCGTGCGCGGTGACCAGGTTCGGGTGCGGGCTGATCGCGCGCTCGGGCGGTGCCTCGATGTCCTGGTCCGATTCCTTGACGAATGCCCGGCTCATGGCGAACATCATGCGCTGCAGGTTGCGGGAGCTCAACGGCGACGATGAAAAAGCTCAAGCACGAAGGCGAACTGTTCAAGGCGGCGCTCGCCGCCGGCGTGGCCTACGCCGAGCAGCGCGGAGCGGTGGTTTTCGAGCGGACGGATTCAGCGAGCGCCAAGGCGCTGTACGTCTATCGCCTGCTTGTGCATGACAAGAAGATCCAGCCCATGCCCGAGGATCAGGTGAGCGAGAAGTCGATCCGCCATCGGCTCGCCACGTGGTACGCGCATCAGCTCCCCGAGGATGATCCGCTGCGGCATTGATCCCGGCACGAACCGTGACGCCGAGGGCGTGGCGTGCTATGCGCTTAGCTGCGCGAGATCGACGTTTCCGCCGCTGATGACCACGCCGACGCGCTTGCCGCGAACTTCGACGACCCGGTTCATTACCGCAGCTGCGGCGAGGCACCCTGTCGGCTCGACGACGATTTTCATGCGCTCGGCGAAGAAGCGCATCTGCAAACGCAGTTGCTCATCGCTGACGGTGACGATGTCGGTCACCAACCGCTGCATGATCGGAAACGTCAGTTGGCCGACTTCCGGCGTCTGCGCCCCGTCGGCAATAGTCTGCGGCACCGGAATGCGCACAATCGCGCCGCTCCGCAGCGACTGCTGGGCGTCGTTGCCCGCCTCGGGTTCCACGCCGATCACCTTGCATGCCGGCGCAAGCTCTGCCGCGGAAATCGCGCAACCCGCAAGCAGGCCGCCGCCGCCGACACAGACAAACAAATAGTCGAGCGGACCGGTCTCCTCGAGCAGTTCCTTGCCCACCGTGCCCTGTCCAGCGATCACGTCCGGATGATCGAAGGGCGGCACGAGGGTTGCGCCGCGTTCCTCGACGAGCCGGCGAGCCAGGGCCGTGCGATCTTCTTCGTAGCGGTCGTAGAAAATGATTTCCGCGCCGTATTCACGCGTGGCAGCGAGCTTGGTCGGAGCCGCATCGTGCGGCATGACGATGAGCGCGGGCATGTGCAGCAGCCGCGCCGCCAGTGCGACGGCCTGCGCATGATTGCCAGACGAGAAGGCCACCGCGCCCGCGCGCCCTTGCTCCACGCTGAAACGGCTGAGCGTGTTGTAGGCGCCACGAAACTTGAAGGCTCCCGCGCGCTGGAAATTCTCGCACTTGAAGAACAGCCGTGCGCCGCTGACCTTGTCTGCCTGCCTGGATGTCAGTACTGGCGTGCGTATCGCCACACCCTTCAACGCTTGCGCAGCGTCAGTGACATTCGAGAAAGTGATCGGGCTCAAACTCGACTCCAGGCTTTGGGACACTGGATATGTTACGCCGCCGCCGGGGCGTGCACCGATTCGCAGTGCTGCAGGTAACCTTCGCAGCCGGCTGACGAACTAATCGGCATTCGATGACCCGTGCAATGATCACCTGGACTGCAATCGCAGCGCTGGCAGCAGGCGCAACGGCCGCGGCTGGTCCGCGTCCGGCGGTGGTTGAGCTCTACACCTCGCAGGGCTGCAACTCCTGTCCGCCGGCCGACGCCCTGCTGGGTGAACTGTCCACGCGCAGCGATGTGCTGGCGCTTGCATTCCACGTGGATTACTGGGATGAGCTGGGCTGGCGCGACCGCTTTGGTTTGCCGCAGGCCGCACAACGTCAGTCGCAGTATGCGCGGCGCCTGCGGCTGGCATCCATGTACACACCGCAGATGGTGATCGATGGGCGCGATGACGTGCTGGGGAGTGATCGGTCGCGCGTAATGCAACTGCTGGCAGCGCCGCGCTCCGGCGTGCCGGTCACCGCGACTGTGCACGATCACGAGCTGTTCGTCAGCCTTGCAGCAGTGCAGGGGGCGCCGCCCTGCGACGTGCTCGTGATCAGCTACCTGCCCGAGGCGGTTACCGCAATCGGTCGTGGCGAAAATTCGGGACGCACGCTGCGCGAGTTCAATGTGGTGCGGTCGATTCGCACGGTTGGCACCTGGAATGCGGCGGCGGCCCAGTGGCACATCGCGCTCGATACGCTGCCCGCCGACGCGCGCGGCGTCGCCGTGTTGCTGCAGGAAAAAGCGACTGACGCGATCGTCGGCGCCACGCGCCTGCCCTTGCCGCGCTAGCCGCCAGCCGCCAGTACGCGCCGGGAAGCCCCGGCGATGGCCACCACGCACAGCACGGCCGCCATGTGCACCACCAGGTCGATCGCCGTGACATCGAAGTGATGGAAAAACTGCAGCACGAAGGCAGCGAGCGCCGCAACGCCCAGTGCGGCGGTCAGCGCGACCGGCAGTGGATCGAGCGGACGCGCGCGTCGCAGCACGGCGTAGAGCAGCACCGTCAGCGGCACGCTGACGCCGACGATGAAAGCGAAGCAGTGCGGGCTGTCGCCGGTGCGATCGCCCGGCGGTCCGAGTCCCAGTCCGTACTGCAGGCAGCCCAGCCCGCTGGTGGCGATCCAAAGCGCCAGCGGCGGGAGCGGTGCGTAACGCCACAGGGTGCTGCGGTCCGGCAGGCTCAGGTGAAAGGCCGCAATGACGGCCGTGATGCCGGTCAGCAGTATCGCAGCAGCCTCGAGAGCCATGCGCGGCGCGGCGAAGCGCGCCGCAAAGGCAGCCAGGTCGGCAAAGCTCAGTACGATGACGCCGAACAGCAGCGCCACGGCGCCAAGCCACAATAACGCGCGTCGCGCGGGCGGCAGCAGCGGGCGCACGGGAGCAAGCCCCCGCGAGAGGGACTCGATCAACTGTTCTGTATTGCCTTTCTCCATAGCCTTCATAGCAGACCGTTAAACGCCGCCGTCCTTGTCCGCGCCCACCAGATTCCGCAGCGCCTTGACCGCGCGGTGCATGGTGACCTTCAGCGCCGCCACGCTCTGGCCCGACTCGCTGGCCGCCTGCGCCACGGACAGGCCGCGGATCTTGACGGCCTCCAGCGCGCGCCGCTGCCGCTCGGGAAGCGCCGCCAGCAGCGGCGCGATCGTTTCCGCGGCGTGCAGTGCTCCTGATTCATTGTTCGCAGCAGGCGCCGCGAAGGTTTCAATGGCGATCTCGTCGCTCACCTCATGGCGGGCGACCCGCGAAGCCCGCCTGATCCGGTCGATGCCACGCCGGGCCGCGATGGAAGCCAGCCACGGGCTGAACGGGCGTTGCGGATCCCAGGTGTGCCGGACCCGGTGCACCGTGAGCAGCACGTCCTGCACGACATCCTCGGCCAGGTCCGGATCGCGGCAGTAGCGGCGCACCAGGTTGCGGATGAACGGGCTCACTGACCGCAACAACTGGTCGTAGCTGCGGGCATCGCCCCCCTGCGCGGCGCGCATCAACACCACCCAGGAGGCTTCCTGCAGCTGCAACTGGGTTTCTGGGGCCATTATGCCCCGATGATGTTGTAACCTTTCGTCGTGCGCAACGATTTAGGGGTAACCGCGGCGAGGGGCCCGGCCTATCAACCAATAATCATCGGAGTACAAACATGTCAGCGAATTCCCTGAAGACGATCACACTGTCCGCGATCTTTGGCGCCGCCGCGATGGCGGCCGGAACCGCGGCATACGCCGCCGATGCCGCGTCGCCGTCCATGGATAAACCCGCCGGCGAGAAGTGCTACGGCGTCGCCAAGGCTGGCAAGAACGACTGCGCCGCTGCGGGTCATTCCTGTGCGGGCCAGGCGAGCAAGGATATGGACAAGGCCTCATGGGTCAGCCTGCCGGCTGGTGTCTGCGCGAAGCTCGCGGGCGGCAGCACCACGAAGATGTAATGATCCCGATGGGTTCGATGCACCCGATCCCGGCGCAAGCCGGGATCGGGCTGCGGCTTCCGCACCAGGCGCAGGTGCTGGCGGAACGGCCGCAAGCCGCGTGGCTCGAGGTGCATCCGGAAAACTACATGTCGGATGCCCATTCGCTCGCCGAGCTCGAGCGGATTCGCGCCCACTATCCACTGTCGCTGCACGCGGTCGGACTGTCGCTCGGTTCGGCGCAGGGCGTTGACGCCGCTCACATCGAACGGCTCCGGCGCCTCGTGCAGCAGCTCGAACCGGCTCTCGTTTCCGATCACCTGTCATGGAGTGTCGCCGGCGGGCAATACCTGCCCGACCTGCTGCCGCTTCCGTATACCGACGAAGCACTGCAGATCGTGTGCCGCAACGTTACGCAGGTGCAGGAGGCCTTGGGCCGCCAGATCCTGGTGGAAAATCCGTCCACCTATTTGCAGTTCGCCGCCGCGTCGATGAACGAACCGGAGTTCCTCGCGGCCGTCGCGAAACGCACCGGCTGCGGCGTACTGTTCGATGTCAACAATGTCTATGTCAGC
>JBEPVS010000009.1:0-30913 GCA_041690875.1 Gammaproteobacteria bacterium | reverse complement strand
CGCTGCCCCCATCGAATCGCGCCACGATGCAGTGATTTCAGGCCGCGCCACTGCGCCGGCCGGTGCCAGCTGCAGGTAGCTGAAATCAGGCGGCTGGCCGGGGCGGGCTGGCGGTGCCGGAACGTACAGGCGCGATCGGGTTGGCATTGGCTTCCAGCATAGCGCGCCGTGGGGTCCAGCCTCAATTTTTGGGGTTTTGGGAGCTAGATCACGTGCCCGCGCAGTGACACGGATTTCACCAGCACCCACACGGCGTCGCCCGTGCGCAGTTCCAGCTCCTGCGCGGCTGCTGCGGTGATGCGCGCCACCAACCGCGCGCCGCCGGCGTCGACATGCACCAGCATGTTGTGCGGCGGATCGGGGGCCAGCGTGGTGATCGTGCCGTGCAGCTGGTTACGCACGCTCAAGCCCTGCGGCGCTTGTGTCGCCAGGATCAGGTCCCGCGCCAGCAGTTGCACGCGTACGGCGCTGCCCCTGCGCAGCGATTCGCCCGGCACCAGCAGGTGTCCGGTGCCGACGATGACACGCGCGAGGCCGGACGCGTCGTCGACGGATTCGACACGGCCTTCGATGACGGCGCCGCTGGCGTCGGCGCCCAGCAGGGCGCGCAGTTCGGCCCCGAGGCTGAGCGCCGGCAATTCGCCTTGCGCGAGCACGCGGCCCTTGTCGATGAGCACGACGTGCGAGGCGAGACGCACGACATCCTCGAACTGATGCGTGATGAGGATCATCGGCAGCGCGAATTCGTCACGCAATCGCTCCAGGTATGGCAACACCTCGGCGCGCCGCGGCGCGTCGAACGCGGACAACGGTTCGTCGAGCAGTAGCAGACGAGGCTGCGCCAGCAGTGCGCGGCCGAGCGCCACGCGCTGGCGCTCGCCGCCGGAGAGTTGCCAGCAGTGCCGATGCAGGAGCGGGGCAAGCTCGAGGAGCTCTACGATGCGCTCGAAGACGATCGGCGATGCGCTGGCCCGCGCGCGCCGCAAGCCGTACTGCAGGTTTGCACGCACGTCGAGATGCGGAAACAAGCGCAGATCCTGGAACACGCAGGCGAGACGGCGAGCCTCGGCGCGTTGATCGATGCCGCGCGCCGCATCGAACAGCGTCTCGCCATCGAGCGTGATGGTGCCGCGGACAGGCCTTACGAGGCCCGCGAGCATGTGCATCAACGTGCTCTTGCCGGCGCCGGATTTTCCGAACAGCGCGGTGATGCCCGGCGTCGGCGCATCGAAGCTCGCATCGATGGAAAACTCCGCGCGCTCGAACTGCAGCGTTACCTGCAACATGCTCAGCGACCCAGTCGCCTGCGCAGCCGACGCGCCAGCCACTCTGACGCAATGAGGCCGGCGAGGCCCAGCGTGAAGCTGATCAGCGCGATGCGCGCTGCTTCGTCGTTGCCATCCGGAGTCTGCAGCGCGGAGTACAACGCGATCGGGAGCGTTCGCGTTTCGCCCGGGACGTTGCCGGCGAACGTGATGACCGCGCCGAATTCGCCAAGACTGGCGACGAAAGCGGTCACCGCGCCCGCGAGGATGCCCGGCGCCATCAACGGCAGCGTGACGCTGGCAAATCGATCGAAGGCGCCAGCGCCGAGACTGCGCGCTGCGTCCTCGAGGCCGACATCGACGTGCTCGAGCGCGAGACGAATCGAGCGCACCATCAGCGGGAATGTCATCACGGCGGTGGCCAGCGCGGCGCCGGCGGTCGTGAACGCCAGCTGGATCCCCACCTGCGAATGCAGCCAGTGGCCGATCGGTCCGCGCACGCCGAACAGCAACAACAACACGTAGCCGATCATGACCGGGGGCAGTACCATCGGCAGGTGGACGAACGCATCGAGCAGCGAACGGCCGGCGAAGCGGCGGCGCGTCAGCAGCCAGGCGATGAGGACGGCGAACGGCAGGCTACACAATACGCTGCGCAGCGCCACCTGCAGGCTCAAGGCGAGGGCTTCGATTTCCGCATCGCTCATTCACGTCATCTTACAGGAGGGACCGTGCCCCAATCGCTGGTCGACAATGCGGTGAATCACCGTTTCGAATTCGAAATGCCCGAGGGCACGGCCTTTGTCGCCTATCGCCGGGTGGGCGAAGTGCTGCACCTGGTGCACGTCGAGGTACCGTCGTCGCTGGGCGGACGCGGGCTCGGCACACGCCTCGTGCGCGAGACACTCGACCTGATCCGCAGCCGCGGCGAGCGCATCGTGCCGGTGTGCCCGTTCGTCGTCAGCTTCGTTGCACGCCACGCGGAGTACGCATCGCTGGTGCAGGGCCGGTGAGCGCATCGCCCATGGCGGATGGTTTCGCAGTCGATCCGCATCTGCAGGATTTCATCGAGCGCGAAGCAATGCCCGGCACCGGCATCGTCGCCGGCGAATTCTGGCGCGCGCTGGAGGCGATGTTGCGCGAACTCGGGCCGCTCAACGCAGCACTGCTGGCGCGGCGCGACGAATTGCAGGCGCGCATCGATGCCTGGCATCGGCAGCATCCCGGCGCCGCGGGTTACGGCTCGCGCTACGAGGCGATGCTGCGCGAAATCGGCTACCTCGTCGACGAGGGCGAGCAATTTTCCATCACCACCGAGCGTGTCGACGCGGAAATCGCCACGCTCTCCGGCCCGCAGCTCGTCGTGCCGGCGAGCAACGCACGCTACGCGTTGAACGCGGCCAATGCGCGATGGGTTAGCCTGTATGACGCGCTTTACGGTACGGATGCGATTCCAGACACCGACGGCGCAGCGCGCGGTGACGCGTACAACGAAGTGCGCGGCCGCCGTGTTGTCGAATACGGGCGCCACCTGCTCGATGAATATTTTCCGCTTATCGCAGGCTCGCATCGAGACGCGGTGGGTTATCGCATTGTAAACGACTGCTTGCTCGTTTCATTCGCGTCCGCCGCCGAGGATGGTGTGCCGCTGCGGCAGCCGGATGCCTTCGCCGGTTTCCGGGGCGCAGCGGCCGCGCCCGAAGTCGTGCTGTTGCGCCACCACGGATTGCACATCGAGATCCATATCGATCGCGCGCATGCGATCGGGCGCAACGATGCGGCGGGCGTCAGCGACCTGGTGCTGGAAGCGGCGCTGACGACAATCCAGGACCTCGAAGATTCGGTGGCTGCCGTCGATGCCGCCGACAAGGTCGCGGCCTATCGCAACTGGCTTGGGCTGATGCGCGGCACGCTGGTCGCGGAATTTCCAAAAGGCGGCGGCCATGTCACGCGGCGGCTGAATGCTGATCGTATGTACACAGCGCCGGATGGCGGCGAACTGGGGCTGCCGGGACGGAGCCTGATGCTGGTACGCAATGTCGGTCACCACATGATGAGCGACATGGTGCGTATCGACGGAGCCCCAGTGCCCGAGACGATGCTCGATGCGGCTGTGTGCGCACTGATCGGCCTGCACGACTTGCGCGCCAGTGCCAGTGCCGGCGTACGCAACAGCCGCAGCGGCTCGATCTACATCGTCAAGCCCAAGCTCCACGGTCCGGAAGAAGTCGCACTGGCCGTGCGCCTGTTCGAGCGCGTCGAGCAGATGCTTCGGATCGATCGCAACACGCTGAAGATGGGCATCATGGACGAAGAGCGGCGTACCACGCTCAATCTGCTCGAGTGCATCCGTGCCGCGCGCGAGCGCATCGTATTCATCAACACCGGTTTCCTCGACCGCACCGGCGATGAGCTGCACACGTCAATGGCCGCGGGTGCGATGCTGCGCAAGGCCGATATCCGCCATGCCACCTGGCTCGACGCATACGAGCGCGCGAATGTCGATGTGGGCCTGCGTTGTGGATTGTCCGGACGCGCGCAAATCGGCAAGGGTATGTGGGCGATGCCCGATCTCATGGCGGACATGCTGCGCACGAAGATCGCGCATCCGCAAGCGGGCGCGACCACGGCCTGGGTGCCGTCACCAACCGCCGCGACGCTGCACGCGCTGCATTACCATGCTGTCGACGTCGTCGCGGTGCAGCGTTCGCTGCGCAGCCGGCCGCGCGCTCTATTGAACGATCTGCTGACGCCGCCGCTCGCGCCAGCGGCACGCGAGTGGAGCGCAGCGGATATCGACAATGAACTAAACAACAACGCGCAGGGCATCCTCGGCTACGTCGTTCGCTGGGTGGAGATGGGCGTCGGTTGTTCCAAGGTGCCCGACATCCACAACGTCGGCTTGATGGAAGATCGCGCCACGCTTCGCATCTCGAGCCAGCACATTGCCAATTGGTTGCTCCATGGCGTATGCACGCGCGAGCAGGTGCTCGAGGCACTGCGGCGCATGGCCGTCATCGTCGACAGGCAAAACGTCGGCGAGTCGGGCTATCGCCCGATGTCGCCGGATTTCGGCCGCAGCCTGGCGTTCCGGGCGGCCTGCGAATTGATCTTCAAGGGGCGCGAGCAGCCCAATGGCTACACCGAGTGGGTGCTGCTGTCGCATCGGCGCGAGGCCAAGCAGCGAGCTGCACGAGCGAACAGCGCGAAGTGAACGAGAATCTGTACGAACGATTGTGTGCCGGGGCCGATACTGCGCGGCCCTTCGCACGGCAGGCCGGCAGAGGGCTGATCGACTACGGCGCCTTGCAAGCGCGCAGTGCGCAGTATGCGAATGCGCTGCTCGACCTTGGCGCGGCGCCGGGCGATCGCGTACTCGTTCAGGTTGAAAAAAGCGCCGAGATGATCATGCTGTATCTCGGTGTCCTGCGCGCGGGTGCCGTGTTCGTGCCGCTCAACACGGCCTACACGTTCGCGGAGCTCGAGTACTACATCGGTGATGCGCAGCCGCGCATTGTCGTGTGCTCGCCTGGCAGGATTGCCACGATATTGCCGGTTGCGCGCAGGCTCGGCGTCGCACACGTGCTGACGCTCGGCGGCGCTCCCCTAAGCGGCACGCTCGCCCGGCGCGCGGATCTCGCTGAAGCCAGCTGCCCGAACGTCGCACGCGAAGCCGGCGATCCCGCCGCCATCATCTACACCTCGGGCACGACCGGCCGCGCCAAGGGCGCGATGCTGACGCACGGAAACCTCGCCGCGAATGCGTTCAGCCTCAAGACCTGCTGGCGGTTCACCGCGAACGATGTGCTGCTGCATGTCCTGCCCCTGTTTCACATCCACGGTCTTTTCGTTGCGGTCGACGTCACGCTCGCGGCCGGCGCTTCGTTGATCCTGCTGCCGTCCTTCGACACGGATGCGATCGCCGCCAACCTGCCGGCGGCGACGGTGTACATGGGCGTGCCAACGCACTACGTGCGCCTGCTGCAGGACCGGCGCGTCGATCACGCACTGACGGCACCGTTGCGGTTGTTCGTCTCGGGCTCGGCGCCCTTGCTGGCCGATACGCATCGCGAATGGCTCGAGCGAACGGGACATTCGCTCCTCGATCGCTACGGCATGAGCGAGACCGGCATCATCACGACCAACCCCTACGAGGGCGAACGCGTGCCCGGCACTGTCGGCCGGCCTCTGCCGGACGTGTCGGTGCGAGTGGTTGATTGCGATACGGGTGCAGAACTGCCGGTCGATGCCGTTGGCATGATCGAGGTCAGGGGACCCAGCGTTTTCGCCGGCTACTGGCGCATGCCCGACCGCACGCAGGCGGAATTTCGCAGCGACGGTTACTTCATCAGCGGCGACCTCGGCCATTTCGATGCGCGCGGTTACCTGCACATCGTCGGACGCAGCAGGGACCTGGTCATCAGCGGCGGCTTCAATGTCTATCCGCGCGAAGTCGAGGGGGAGCTTGACGCGATCGCGGGCGTCGTGGAATCGGCCGTGTTCGGCCTGCCGCATCCCGATTTCGGCGAGGGCGTGACGGCCGCAGTCGTCACGCGCGCACCGCAGTCGGCCGAATCGATCATTGCGCAGCTCAAGGAGCGGCTTGCCGGCTACAAATGCCCGAAGCGGGTGCTGTTCGTCAGCGAGCTGCCACGCAATACGATGGGAAAGGTGCAGAAGGTGGCACTGCGCGAGCAATATGCCGATCTTTACCAAGGGAGCGGGCGCACCGCAGCCCCAGGAGCGAGGCAACGATGAAACTGGTGACTTGCAGCGATGGAGAGCGCACGCTGACCGGACTGTGGCGCGAGGGCAAGGTGCTCGACCTGGCCGTGGCCGGTCGGCGCATCAACGAGGCGGCCGACTTCAGCAGCATGCTCGCGATCATCCGCGGCGCCGATGCCACGCACGCAGCGATCACGCGCATCGAGGCGCGCAACGAGGAACTCGCGGATGCGTGGCGCGATGCGGCGCTGCTGTATTTCCTGGCGCCGATCCCGGTGCCGGTGCGCAATGTGTTTTGCGTCGGCCGCAACTACATCGACCACGTCAACGAAGGCTACGCTGCGGCGGGCAAGCAGGCCCGGCTCCCGGAGGTGCCGCAATTCTTCACGAAGGCCACCGGGGCGGTGAACAGCCCCAGGGGCGATGTGCGCCTCGATTCGGGGCTCACGACGCTGTTCGACTACGAAGTAGAACTGGCCGTGGTCATCGGCCGCGGCGGGCGCGATATCCCGAGGGACAAGGCGCTCGAGCATGTGTTTGGCTACACCGTGGCCAATGACTTCACGGCGCGCGACCTGCAGAAGCGCCACGAGCAATGGTTCAAGGGCAAATCGCTCGACGGCAGCTGTCCGCTCGGGCCGTGCATTGTCGATCGAGCCGAGATCGGCGATGTCACCACGCTCGAACTTTCGCTCAGCGTGAACGGGGAAGAACGGCAACGCGCGCACGCGGGACAGATGATCTTCGACATACCGACGATCATTGCATCGCTCTCGGCCGGCCTCACGCTCGAACCCGGTGACATCATCGCGACCGGAACACCCAGCGGCGTAGGCTTTGCGAGGAATCCGCCGCAGGGATTGAAGGGCGGCGACCTGGTTGTCTCGCGCATTGATCGCATCGGCGAGCTGCGCAACCAGATCGTCGACGTCTCGAGCGCGTGAGCGTGTGCGCATGACGGTTCGCAATTGCATCGCGGACCTGCGCGATGCCGCGCGTCGACGCGTGCCGCGCGCGTTGTTCGACTACGTCGATCGCGGTTCCTACGACGAGCTGACATTGCGCCGCAACCGCAGCGACCTCGAGGCCCTGCGATTGCGCCAGCGCGTCATGGTCGACGTATCGAAGATCTCCACCGCGACGACAATGGCCGGCCAGCCCTGTTCCATGCCGCTGGCCATCGCACCGACCGGCCTCACGGGCCTCTTCCATCGGGATGGCGAAATCTGCGGCGCGCGCGCCGCGGCTGCCGCGGGCATTCCATTCTGCCTGAGCACGCTGTCAATCGGCTCGATCGAGGACGTTCGCGATGCGAGCACCGCGCCGTTCTGGTTTCAGTTGTACCTGATGCGCGATCGTGGATTCAACAAGGAGCTGATCGCGCGTGCGCAGGTTGCGCAGTGTCCCGTGCTGGTGATGACGCTAGATTTGCAGGTGCAGGGCGAGCGGCGGCGCGATGCGAAGAATGGTCTCGCGGTGCCGCCGCGCCTCACGCTGCGCAACGCACTCGATATCACGACCAGGCCGCGATGGGTCTACGGCGTCTTGCGGGGCAAGCGCCGAAATTTCGGCAATATCGTCGGACACCTCCCGAATTCGCAAGGCGCGCGCAATGTGTCGACCTGGATCAGCGAGCAGTTCGATCCGAGCGTGACGTGGAAGGATGTCGCCTGGGTGCGCTCGCTCTGGCCAGGCAAGCTGGTGCTGAAGGGCGTGCTCGATCCGGACGACGCGCGCCGGGCCATCGACTGCGGCGCCGATGCGATCGTTGTTTCCAACCACGGCGGCCGCCAGCTGGATGGCGCGCCCTCTACGATCACTGCGCTACCTCGTGTGGTCGATGCCATGGCCGGTCGCTGCGAGGCGTTGTTCGATGGCGGCATCATGAGCGGGCAAGACATGCTGAAGGCGCTCGCCCACGGGGCGCGCGGCTGCCTGATCGGCAAGGCCTTCCTGTACGCACTGGCTGCCGGCGGGCAACGCGGCGTGAGCCTGGCACTGTCGATCCTGCGTCGCGAGCTCGAGGTCACGATGGCGCTGACGGGCGTGACAGACGTGCAAAAAGTGGACGGCGGGCTGCTCTGGGACCGGTAGAATAAACATATTGCAGCGCCCTGGAGTCCTGGCATGGAAGAGGTGGTCATCGTCGCGGCACTCCGCACCGCGGTCGGCAAGTTTGGCGGGAGCATCGCCAGGGTTCCGGCCGCCGAGCTTGGCGCTCAGGTGATCAAGGCGTTGATCGCGAAGACGGGGATCGCTCCCGCTCAGGTTTCGGAAGTGCTGATGGGCCAGGTGCTGACCGCGGGCTGCGGCCAGAACCCGGCGCGCCAGGCCGCACTGCGTGCCGGGCTTCCCGACACGGTGCCGGCGATGACGGTCGGCAAGGTCTGCGGCAGCGGACTGAAGGCGACACACCTCGCGGCGCAGGCGATTCGCTGCGGCGATGCCGACATTGTCATTGCCGGCGGCCAGGAAAACATGAGCGCTTCGCCGCACGTGTTGCCCGGTTCGCGCGACGGTTTCCGCATGGGCGATGCGAAGCTCATCGATACGATGATCGTCGACGGACTCTGGGATGCCTACAATAACTACCACATGGGCATCACCGCGGAGAATGTCGCCACGAAATTCGGCATTTCGCGCCGCGAGCAGGATGAGTTCGCGGTCGCTTCGCAAAACAAAGCCGAAGCGGCGCAAAAGGCTGGGCGATTCAGGGAGGAAATCGTGCCCGTCGAGATCTCCAGCAAGAAAGGCACGGTGCGCTTCGACGCGGATGAATACATCCGCAACGGCGCCACCCTCTCATCGATGACCGACCTGAAGCCCGCCTTCAGCAAGGAGGGCAGCGTCACGGCCGGCAATGCCTCCGGGCTGAACGATGGCGCGGCTGCGGTCGTCATGATGTCGGCGAGCCGCGCGCGCGAGCTGGGTCTTACGCCGCTGGCGAGCGTCAAGGCCTATTCGTCGGCCGGCGTCGACCCGAAGATCATGGGAATGGGCCCGGTGCCGGCAAGCCAGCTGTGCCTGAAAAAGGCGGGCTGGAATCACGCCGACCTCGACCTGATGGAAATCAACGAGGCGTTCGCCGCGCAGGCGATCGGCGTCAATCGAGAGATGGGCTGGGACACGAGCAAGATCAACGTGAATGGCGGCGCGATTGCCATTGGCCATCCGATCGGCGCTTCGGGCTGCCGCATCCTCGTCACGCTGCTGCACGAGATGGCGCGGCGCGATGCGAAGCGGGGCCTGGCGAGCCTATGCATCGGTGGCGGCATGGGCGTGGCGCTCGCCGTGGAACGAAAATAGAAGTCAGGGACAGGAACGGCATGGATAAAAAACGCGTTGCGTTGGTCACCGGCGGAATGGGCGGCCTCGGCGAAGCCATCTGCATGAAGCTCGCGGCGCTCGGTCACACCGTGGCCACGACGTACTCACCGGGCAACAGCAGGTCCCAGGATTGGCTCGCCGCGATGAAAACGCGCAGCTACTCCTTTTATGCTTACCCCTGCGACGTGACTGACTGGAATTCCTGCGTGACCTGCGTTGGCAAGATCGCTGCGGAACTCGGCCCGGTCGATGTGCTGGTCAACAATGCGGGCATCACGCGCGATATGACGTTCAAGAAAATGGATCGCATCAACTGGGATGCCGTGCTGCACACGAATCTCGATTCGGTGTTCAACGTCAGCAAGCAGGTCTGCGATGGCATGGTCGATCGTGGCTGGGGCCGCATCATCAACATTTCGTCCGTCAACGGCCAGAAGGGCGCATTCGGCCAGACCAATTATTCGGCCGCGAAGGCCGGCATGCATGGATTCACGAAGGCGCTGTCGCTCGAAGTGGCGCGCAAGGGCGTCACGGTGAACACGATCTCGCCGGGGTACATCGGCACGCAAATGGTCATGGCAATCCCGAAGGAAGTGCTCGATTCGAAGATCATCCCGCAGATCCCGATGGGACGGCTCGGCAAGCCCGAGGAGGTCGCGGGCCTCGTGGCCTATCTCGCGAGCGAAGAAGCCGCGTTCGTCACCGGCGCGAATATCGCCATCAACGGCGGGCAGCACATGCAATGAGTGCCGATCGCACACTGGCGATGGTGGGTCTCGGACGCATGGGCGCCAGCATGCTGCGCAGGCTCGCACGCGCGGGCTTTCCGGTGTGCGGTTTCGATGTCGCCGCGGCGGCGCGCGATGCGCTCGTGGGCGAACCGAACGTCGTCACGGCCCCAACCCTGGCCGATGCGGTCGCGATGCTGCGCCCACCGCGCGCGGTGTGGGTGATGTTGCCGGCCGGCACGATCACCAATGAGACCATCCACTCGCTCGCGGCGCTGCTGTCGCCCGGCGATGTCATCCTGGATGGCGGCAATGCCGACTATCTCGATACGGTGCGCCAGGCCGCGGCGCTGACGGCGCGCGGATTGCTTTTCGTCGATGTCGGCGTTTCGGGCGGGGTTTGGGGGCTCGAGGAAGGCTATGGGCTGATGTTCGGCGGCCCGACCGCTGCGGTAACGCCCCTGCTGCCGCTGTTCAAGGCGCTCGCGCCTGCGCCCGATCGGGGCTGGGTGTATTGCGGGCCATCAGGAAGCGGGCATTTCACGAAGATGGTCCACAACGGCATCGAATACGGCGCCATGCAGGCCTATGCCGAAGGGTTCGCGCTGCTGCATGCGAAGCAGGAGTTCAAGCTTGATGTCGCGGCGATCGCAGAAGCCTGGCGTCACGGCACGGTCGTGCGCTCCTGGCTGCTCGACCTGGCCGCCGGCGCTCTGCGCAGCGATGCGAGCATGGATAAGGTTGTTCCTGTAGTTGCAGACTCGGGCGAAGGACGGTGGACGGTCCGGGAAGGATTGGACCTGGGCGTACCACTGCCCGTGACTGCTGCGGCGCTCAACGTGCGCCTGGCCAGCCAGGGCAAGGGCGACTACGGGGCGCGCTTCCTGGCGCGGCTGCGCAATGCTTTTGGCGGCCACGCGGTGCAGAAGCGAACCTAAGGCCATTGCGATGGTCGAACCGGCATAACGACCCGGTCTAGTGGAGGTGAATCATGTCGCGGAAACTTTCCAGCTCGGTGTTCCTAAGCAGCGTGGCGCTGTTTGCGGCCGCTGCAGGCATGGCTACCGCCGCGGCGAATGCCACGACGGTGAGCTCGACGGCTGATGCCAGCGCAAGCGCCAATACGAGCGCGAGCACGATGGCGCAGTGGCGTACGCAGAAGCTCAAGTTCGACTACAACGGCTTCACGGCGCTCTATACCTGCGATGGCCTCGAAGGCAAGGTCAAGCAAATCCTGTTGACCTTCGGCGCCCGCAAGGACTTGACCGTGCGCGCCACCGGCTGCAACTACGGCTCGAGCCAGCCCAGCAAGTTCGCCTGGGTCACCGCCGAGTTCAGTGCCCTCGCACCGTCTGCCGATCCGGCACCGGCCGATGCAGTCAAGGCGGATTGGGAGAAGGTGCAGCTCGCACCCAATCGTCCCACTTACATGGGTGCCGGTGAGTGCGAGCTGGTCGAGCAGATGCGCGACCTGCTGCAAAAAGGCTTTGCGCTTCGCAATACCGCCTATCGCACCCAGTGCGTCCCGCACCAGATTTCGATCGCCGACTACAGCGTATCGACCGAGGTCCTGAAGGCCGCCGCCACGAACTAGCGCACGGCGGCTGCCAGCGGACCACGCCCACTGGCAGGGGCCGCAAACTACCCCTGGGCGTTCAGGGTTGCGTATGATCGCGCCACCATGAACGCCGTCCCCGCCGCCACGCTGAGCCCTGAAATCTCGCATTGGATCGCTGGACGCCGTGTTACTGGTGCGTCCGGCCGGCATGCCGATGTCTTCGATCCGAGCAGAGGTCGTGTCGCCGGCCGGGTCGCCCTGGCCAGCGTCGCCGAAGTGGGGCAGGCGGTCGCCGCCGCACAGGAAGCGTTTCCGGCCTGGTCTCAGACTCCATCGCTGACGCGCGCGCGTGTGATGTTTCGTTTTCGTGCGCTCCTGCTCGATAACGCTGAACGCATCGCCGCGCAGATTTCGCGCGAACACGGCAAGGTCATCGCCGATGCGCGCGGTGAGTTGACGCGCGGCGTCGAAGTCGTGGAATTCGCCGCCGGCATTCCGCATCTGTTGAAGGGCGAATATTCCGAGAATGTCGGCAGGGAAGTCGACAGCTATTCAATGCGCCAGCCGCTCGGCGTCGTCGCCGGCGTAACGCCATTCAATTTTCCCGCAATGGTACCGCTGTGGATGTTCCCGGTGGCGATCGCCTGCGGAAATTGTTTCGTGCTGAAGCCATCGGAGCGCGATCCATCCACCGCGCTGCTGCTGGCCGAGTTGCTGAAGGAAGCCGGTCTCCCCGATGGCGTGTTCAACGTCGTGCACGGTGACAAGCTGGCCGTCGATGCCTTGCTCGACCACGAGCAGGTGCGCGCGATCAGCTTCGTCGGCTCGACTCCCGTGGCGCGCTACATCTATACGCGCGCCTGTGAACGCGGCAAGCGCGCGCAGGCGCTCGGCGGGGCGAAGAACCACATGGTCGTCATGCCGGATGCCGACCTGGACCAGGCTTCCGATGCGTTGCTCGGCGCCGGCTATGGTTCGGCGGGCGAACGCTGCATGGCGATCTCGGTGGTCGTTGCCGTCGGCGAGAAGACGGCCGATGCGCTGGCGGCACGACTGATGCCGCAGGTCAGGCAACTGCGCATCTCGCACTCAATGGATGAAAAGGCGGACATGGGTCCGCTGGTCACCGCGGCGCATCGTGAACGCGTGCTCGGCTACATCGACAGCGGCGTCAGCGAAGGCGCCGAGCTGTTGGTCGACGGACGTGGCTTTGCGCTGCGCGGGCACGAGCAGGGTTTTTTCCTCGGTGGGAGCCTGTTCGATCGCGTGACGCCGGCGATGAAGATCTACCGCGAGGAAATCTTCGGACCGGTGTTGTCGATGGTGCGTGTCGCCGACCTGGGCGCGGCGATCGATCTGGTCAACCGCCACGAGTTCGGCAACGGCTGCGCGATCTTCACACGCGATGGACGCAGCGCACGCCAGTTTGCGAACGGCATCCAGATCGGCATGGTCGGCGTCAACGTGCCGATTCCTGTGCCGATGGCATTCCACAGCTTTGGTGGTTGGAAGGCTTCGCTGTTCGGCGATCACCTTGTGCACGGACCGGAAGGGGTGCGTTTCTACACGCGGCAGAAGACCGTCACGAGCCGATGGCCCATGCCGACGACGGGCGGGGCCGATTTCATGATGCCGACGATGAAGTAAACCGTTCATGACACTCGGAGTGTTGTCGCGCCAGCGCTGGCGCATCGCCGTGGCCCTGAGTGCCGTCATGATCGTCGTGTATTTCGGTTTCGTGCTGCTGGTTGCCTTCGACAAGCCGCTTCTCGGCACGCTGCTAGTGCCGGGTCTCAGCCTGGGCGTCTTGCTCGGCGCACTGGTCATCGTCACGGCATGGGTGTTGACCTGGCATTACGTGCGCTGGGCAAACGCGCACCTGGACCGGCGCATCAAAGAAATCCGCGCCGCGGGCCCGGCCGGGTCCTAGCGCGTGGGCAGCGCAAGCCGCATCGGCGCGCCCAATTCAACCGCGATCGGTTTCTTCATCGCATTTGTTGCGTTGACACTCGCCATCACGTGGTGGGCCGCGCGGCGCACGCGTAGCACCGAGGAATTCTTTGCCGCGGGCCGGCGCATCAGCGGGCGACAAAATGGATTCGCACTGGCCGGCGACTATATGAGCGCCGCGAGCTTCCTCGGCATTGCGGGCCTCGTGTCGACATCGGGATTCGATGGCCTGATCTATTCGACCGGTTGGCTCGTCGGCTGGCCCGTCGTGCTGTTCCTGATCGCGGAGCCTTTGCGAAACCTCGGCCGCTACACGTTTACCGATGTCGTCAGCTTTCGGCTAAGGCAACGCCCAGTACGCATCGCCGCGGCGATCGGGACGCTCGCCGTCGTGTCGCTGTACCTGATCGCGCAGATGGTTGGCGCTGGCAACCTGATCAAGCTGATGTTCGGATTGTCGTACGAGACGGCCATCGTCGTAGTCGGCGCAGTCATGCTGGCCTACGTGCTGTTCGGCGGAATGATCGCCACGACCTGGGTGCAGATCGTCAAGGCAGCGCTGCTGCTCGGCGGCGCGTCATTGTTGGCGGTGCTGGTGCTCTCGCAGTTTGGATTCAATCCGTTGCGCTTGTTTGCCGCCGCTGCCGATCGCTATGGCGGCGGCGTACTGGCGCCGGGCAAGCTGATCAGTTCGCCCTGGGAAGCCGTCTCGCTCGGCCTCGCGCTGATGTTCGGCACGGCTGGGCTCCCCCACATCCTGATGCGCTTCTACACGGTGCCCGATGCGCGCGCCGCGAGACAGTCCGTGTTCTGGGCTACCGGCTTGATCGGATGTTTCTACCTGCTGACCTTCGTGCTGGGGTTCGGCGCAATGGTGCTGGTCGGGCACGATGCGATCGTCGCGGTGGACAAGGGCGGCAACATGGCCGCGCCGCTACTCGCCGAGGTGCTGGGCGGCAAAGCGCTGCTGGGATTCATCGCGGCAGTGGCCTTCGCGACGATCCTCGCGGTCGTGGCCGGATTGACGCTGTCGGGCGCCGCCGCGCTCTCGCACGACCTTTGGGTGAGCGTCGTGCGCAAGGGCAGCGCGCCGCATGATGAGCAGCTCAAGGTCGCGCGGATTGCAAGCGTCGTATTGGGTATCGTCGCCGTGCTACTGGGGCTGCTGTTCAAGGGACAGAACGTCGCCTTCATGGTCGGACTCGCTTTCGCGTTGGCCGCGAGCGGCACTTTTCCAGCGTTGCTGCTCTCGATCTACTGGCCGGGTTTCACGACGGCGGGAGCCGTGGCGGCGATTGTCAGCGGCACGTTTACGGCCGCCGTGCTGATTTTCTTTTCGCCCACGGTGCAGATCGACATTCTGCACCACGAGCACGCGTGGTTCCCGCTGAAGAACCCGGCGCTCGTGTCGATGCCGCTAGCATTCGCCGTCGCAATCATCGTGTCGTTGCTGGCGCCGGAAGCGGAAGCGCGCGCGGGCTACGCGGCCAAGGAGCGGCGCATGATCCTGGGCGAAACGTGAGCACGGCAACCACGGCTGCAGTTCCCGATCCTCGGTCCGCCGAGCTCGAAAGCCTCGCGCGCCGGATACTTGCGACGATCACCAACGCCCGGGTGTGGAGCCTTTCGCTGCATGATGAGCACGCCGACGTGTTGTGGCTCAACGAGGGCGTACTCGGTCCGGATGAACACGATGCGGTCCGTGTTTCACTTGAGGTCTTCGCAGGTGAGGGCGCGCCGGAGCGCCACGAGCACGAACACGAACTCGGCGATGGCCGCGTCGCCGTCACCTATCGCGCCGCGCGCGGTGGATCGGTGCTCGGCGTCCTGATGATCATCGTAGATCGCAAGGCGGTGATGACCGATGCGCTGGGTTCCTCCGGCAGCGCAAGCGACGCGCTGCGCGAATTGCTCGAGGAATTCTGCGCGTGGCTGAATGCGGACTTGTCCGCGACGCAGATGCGTTTACGCGCCTTGCCCGAACTGCCCGCTCCGCCACCCGCCGTCGTCACTGCGACGTCCGACACCGACACCAACAGGTCGCTGGAAGAGGAGTTGACCGCGACGCTTGAATTGCTGGGGCCCGAGACCGTGGCGGCAGCGTCCGCGTCGGCTGAACGGCCCGCGCTAAGCGAATCGGTCATCGCCGCTCTGCTGCCCGATACGGCGGGTGCGACGGACACCACGGTCATCGCACCCTCGGCCCTGCGGCCACCGGGTGGGGAAACGGGCGCGGCGTCGCCGGCGACCGCAGCGCCGATCGATCCGGCGCTCGACCGCCACTACGCGGCACTGCGCGCGCAGCCGATCGTTCTCTACACGCAACAGCTCGAACCGCTGACCGAAGGCAACCGCATTCGCCGCTACGAGATCCTGCTGCGCACCGGGTCGGAGCACGGCCGTTCGAAAGCGCCGACTGCGATGATCGAGGCGGCTGCGAAGCACGGGCTCGGTTCGGTCGTCGATCGCCGCGTCATCACCGACCTCGTGCTGTGGTTGGCCCGCAATCCGGATGCGTGGCGGAGCGACCCGATCAATGTGTCGGTAAACCTGTCGCCGACCGCGCTCGTCGATCCGCATTTCTTCAAGTTCCTCGAATTGTGCATGACGAAGGCCGATTTGCCGCGCGGCATGATCGCCTTTGAACTCGATGCGGCCCGCTGCGCGCAGACCGCCGAGCGCACTGCTGAGGCGGCGCAACTACTGGCCGCGATCGGCTGCACGATCATCCTCGATGATTTCTCGATGAGCGCGGAGCAGGTCGAATTGTTGACGCTGAAGGGCCTGCGCATGCTCAAGCTCCACCCGAGCCTGACCACGGGTATCGGCGCCGACAAGCGCCTACAGGCGATCGTGGCGGGCGTGGCGCAGATGGCCTGTGTGCTGGGCATGCACACCTGCGCCAAGTCGATCGAATCGCGGGAAGATGTGCGCGCGCTGACCGCGCTCAAGGTCGACTTCTCGCAGGGTTTCGGGTTTTCCGCGCCCGCGCCGCTTGCAAACCTCGCGCAACCGCGGGTCGACCTGCCGAAGTCATGACGGTCGGCGGAAGAGGTCGTGGCCGCACATCCTGAGTTGGGCCTGTTGCTGCTGCTGGCGGTGGCGGCGCTGGTCGCCGTGGCCTCGAGCCGCGCGCGACTGCCCTACGCGATCGGGCTGGTGCTGGCAGGACTCCTGCTGGGTAATCTGGTCCGCTACTCCGGGCCGCATCTGTCGAAGGACCTGCTGTTCCTGGTGGCGCTGCCGGGGCTGCTGTTCGAGGCCGCCTACCAGATGCATTTCGCGGAGTTCTGGCGCGCGCGACTGTCGATACTGACACTGGCCGTGCCCGGCCTCGTGGTCGCGACCTTCCTGACCGCGGCGCTGGTGTGGTGGGGCGTCAACGCGATATCGCCGGGCGCGCTGGCCTGGATCGAGGCGCTGGTATTCGGCGCGCTGATTTCAGCGACTGACCCCATCAGCGTGTTGGCCATCTTCCGCGCGCTCGCAGTGGACAAGCGTCTGGCGGTCATCGTCGAGGCTGAGTCGCTGTTCAATGACGGGACGGCGATCGTGGTTTTCGGCATTGTGCTCGCCATGGCGACAGGCACTCCGCTGAGCGCCGGCGGTGCCGTGGTGGAATTCGTGCGCGTGGCAGGCCTGGCCGCTGTCGCAGGCGGCGTCGTTGGCGTCGCAGTCGGCACGCTCACGCGCTCGCAGGATGATCCAATGATCGGTATCACGTTAACCGTGCTCAGCGCCTATGGTGCGTTCATCGCCGCGGAGCTGCTCGGCCTGTCCGGCGTGATCGCCTGTGTCGTGGCCGGCATGGTGACGGGCACCTGGGGCGCGCACGCCGGCCCGGGCAACCAGAGCGGCCGACGCGGCATGGGTGCGGAGACTCGGCGTGCCGTCGATGCGTTCTGGAACTACGCCGCGTTCCTGCTCAACAGTTTCGTTTTCCTGCTGATGGGCGTCGAGATCAACCTGGCCACACTGGGCCACTATCTGCCGGAAATACTGATCGGCTGGACGGCGATCAATGTGGCGCGCGCGGTGTTCGTGTATGCGAAGTACGCGCTGATGCGCGCCGCAGGCGGAGCGAACTGGCCCTTGTCGTGGGCGACGGTGTTGACCTGGGGCGGTTTGCGCGGCGCCCTGTCGATGGTGCTCGCGTTGTCGTTGCCGGCAAATCTTGCACACCGCGACCTGATCCTGCACATGACATTCGGCGTCGTGCTGCTCACGCTCCTGGTGCAGGGCCTGACGATCAAACCGCTGTTGCGGCGGGTGGGTCTGGCCAACGCGGCCTGACGGCGCGTCTCTATTTGTCGGTTTGGTGGGCGTCCCGCGGCTGTTTTTCGTTTCCGCGTTGCGCATCGACACCCAGGGAATCGGCCTGGGCGTGCAGGTAGTCCACCAGTTCCCGGAATTCGGCCATGACTGTCTCGCGCGGCGCGTTGCGTCGTTCCTCGGCGAACCGGCGCAGCTGGCGCTTCACGGCTTCCAGGTCCACGGCCAGGTGTGTCACCGCATCCGCGGCCTCCGGCGCAGTGTTTTCGCCCTGTTGAGGCACTTGCAGCCAGCCGATCGCCGCCTCGCCATCGGTGAAAGTCGCGGCCGAAAGTCCGCGCAGCGTCAGCACACGTTCCCAGAACTGGAAGTCGGTGGACCGATGCCGGCACAGCATGGCCGTACGGGCGATTGCGGGCAGGCCGTGCTGGCTGATCAGCTCTGCTTGCCGGTTCAGCGCCAGCACATCGTGCGTGAGCTTGGAGCGGCGGAAATCGAACAGAATGCGCCAGTTGGCCGTCTCCTCGGCCAGCGCCAGCGCTCGCCGCGTCAGATCGCGGCTGGCGTTTTCAGCGAGGTCTCCGCTGGGCGCGGCCCATACAATGCCGCCTTCCAGCCACACATCGCGCTCAGCGGTCATGTGCGAATTGCCAGCTTCTTGATTCATTTGCCGTATAAAACTCCACAGGTCGTCAGTTTCAACATCCGACGTCGGGGTTTATGCCGGGAACGTTTGTCATGACGTGTAGGGAGTTCTTGCATGCAGCGATGCTGCAAGTGCAATGTAGTGTCATGGGAATTGCGTGCGCGGGGGCTTGCACGGCTACATGATGACCACCGTCTTCGTAGCCGATGACCACGCGATCGTGCGCGATGGCCTGGTGTCGTTGCTGAGTGCGCACGCCGGACTCGAAGTGGTCGGCACGGCGGCCAACGGTCGTGATGCCGTCAACGAAGTCCTGCGACTGGCACCGCGAGTGGTCGTCATGGATATCTCGATGCCGGACCTGAGCGGCATCGACGCCGCGCGCGAGATCCGCGCGAGCCTGCCCGACGTGGGCATCGTCATCCTGACGATGCATTCCAGCGCCGAGTATGTGTTCGAGGCACTTGAAGCCGGCGTGCGCGGCTACCTGCTGAAGGAATCGGCCAGCGTCGAAATCATCGATGCGGTGCGCGCACTGGAGCAGGGCCGCCGCTACCTGAGCCGGAAGGTCGCGGAAATCGTTGCCGACGGCATCAGTGAGCGCGCCGGCGCCGACGTTCTCGAGAGACTCAGCAAGCGCGAGCGCGAGGTGCTGCGGCTGGTCGTCGATGGCTACTCGAGCACGAAGATCGGTGCGCTGCTGCACCTTTCTCCGAAGACCATCGACAGTTACCGCAGTCGCCTGATGCACAAGCTGCGCGTCAACCAGCTCGCGGGGCTGGTGAAGTTCGCCGTGCAGCACGGGCTCACTGCGTCGGAATAGCAAGGACGCGCATCGATGCCACGCCGCGCTGAAAAAGCCGATTGGTCCGCCTCGGTCGAAGCCATTGTCCGCCGCGCGCCGAAATCCGGCGTCGGCCCTGATTCGCTCGGTGCGCAGATCCGGTTGCTCGCGCTGCTCGGGTCGGCGGCGCCGTTGAACGTGTTGCTCGAGGGGTTGGCCACCTACGTCGAGACCTGGGCGGATGGCATGCTCTGCAGCGTCATGCTCGCCGATACCAACGACGGCCTGCTGCGCCCGGCCGCGGCACCGAGCCTGCATCCCGACTATGTGAAGGCCATCAATCCGGTGCCGATCCGCGACGGCATCGGATCCTGCGGCACGGCGGCGGCGCGGCGTGAGCTGGTCGTCGTCGAGGACGTCGAGCGCTCGGCGCTGTGGGAGGGATACGTGTCGATCGCCCTGGCGCACGGGCTGCGCGCCTGCTGGTCGATGCCGGTGTTCGACGCCGACAATACGCTGCTCGCGACGCTTGCGATCTACTACCGCACGTCACGCAAACCTTCGAAGGAAGAACTTGAGCTGATCCAGTTTGCCGCGCTGCTGGCTGCATTCGTGATCCAGCGCCACCGCGACAGCCAACGCCTGCGAGCGAGCGAGGAGCGACTCGGTGCGGCGATCGGGGGCTCTGACATCGGCTTATGGGAATACCTGGCCGATGGCAGCTGCCGCTGGTTCGACGCCTGGTCTGCGCAATTCGGCATTGATCCGCACCTCGGCACCGATGCGATCACCGCCTGGCGCAAGCTGATCCATCCCGACGACGGCGTGCGCTTCGATACGTCCGATGTTCCCTGCCAACGTCCCGGCACCGACCATTACTCGGTGGACTATCGCATTCGCACGCTCGATGGCCGCTGGCGCTGGATACACGAGCGCGGCAAGGTCACTGCGCGCGCGAGCGATGGCACCGCCGCCAGCTACGTCGGTGTTTGCATCGATGTCGAGGAAATGAAATCCACGGCTGAGGCGCTGCGCCGTGCCGAAGACCTGCATTCGCTCACGGTCGGGGCCGCGCGGTTGCCGATGTGGGAGTACGACGTGGCCGCCGACACCTTGCGCGGCAACCGGCACTGGCACCGGGCGATTGGCCATGAACTCACCGAGGAGCAAGCTCGCACGCGCGTCGAAACCTGGCTGGGCAACGTGCACCCGGACGATGTGCCGAAGCTCAGCCGCGTCATCGAGATCAATTCGACCGACCAGGCCGGCTTCTTCGAAAATGAATTTCGCATCCGGCTGCCGAACGGAGACTACCGCTGGTTGCTCGATCGCGCCCGGGTCGTCGAGCGCGCGCCGGATGGCAAGCCGCTCAAGGTCGTTGGCGTGGCGCTCGACATCGACGCACGCAAACGCATGGAGGATTCGCTGCGCGAGAGCGAGGCGCGGCTCGAGGCAGCGGTCGGCGGCTCGGATATCGGCTTGTGGGATTGGCAGGTCGGCGCCGATTCGCTCGTGTGGTTATCCGATTGGCCCAGGCGACGCGGCATCAAGTCCACCGTCGATCGCACGACGATGGCGGACCTGCTCGCCGCCGTGCATCCGGATGATCGCCAGCGCCTCATCGACGATGTGGTGCAGGTGACCGGCGCGGGGCGCGGGTCGATCGAGACAGAATACCGCTTCCGCTCGGTGCGCGGCGAATTCCTTTGGCTGCAGACACGCGCGCGCGTCGTCGAGCGCGATGCCGATGGGCGCGCGAAACGCGTGGTCGGCGCCTGCATCGACGTGAACCAGCGCCGACAGGCCGAAGAGCAGCTGCGCACGCAGGCGAAAATACTCGACACGATGAACGAGGGCGTCGCCCTGATCAACCCGGTCGGCTGCATCGAGCTGGCGAATCCAGCCTTCGACCGCATGTTCGGACGGGAGCCGGGCGAGCACTCAGGACTGCCACTTCGAAACCTGCTCGCCAATGCGCTGAACCATACGGCGCCGGATAGCGCGACTCCGTTCGGGATCGACCGCCTCATGAAGCGTTTCGCGGGGCACTCGAACCGCGGCGACGTGCTGTTCCGCCGCGCCGACGGCAGTGAATTCACCGGCGAGGTGATTGCCGAGGCCATTGGGCTCGCGAGCGGGCGGAAATGGCTGCTCGTTGTGCAGGATGTGTCTGAGCGCAAGCAGCTCGAGCGCGAAGTGCTCGACATCGCCAATCGCGAGCGTCATCGCCTCGGCACCGACTTGCACGATGGACTCGGACAGGAGCTGACTGGAGTCGCTCTGATGCTGCGCAGCGTGTCGACGCGCCTCGGGCGCGATTCGCCCGCGGCGGTGCCGCAGATCGATGGCATCGTCGGCCTCGTCAACCATGCGATCGAGAGCACGCGCGCGATGGCGCGCGGCCTTGCCCCGGTGACGATCGACCAGGGCGGACTGGGTTCCGCGCTCGAGGACCTGACGAGGCGGTCGCGCGCGGCCTATGGCATTCAGGTGCGGCTGCGCCGCACCGTGCCGGCGGATTTGCAGATCGGCGAGGACACGGCGATCCACCTGTATCGCATCACGCAGGAAGCGATCAACAATTCAATTCGACACGGGCGCGCCGCCCGCGTCCAGGTAACGTTGCGCGAGCGCGCGGGCCGGCTTGAATTGTCGGTCAGCGATGACGGCGTCGGGCTGGCTGTCGAACATGCGCAATGCCCCGGCATGGGTCTCAAGATCATGCGTTACCGCGCGCGCATGATTGGCGGCACGATCGAGATTCGACGGCGGCGCGTCGGCGGCACGCGCGTCAAATGCGTGTGTCAGTCGGGGCCGGGAGTTCGGGCGTAGCCTGCTTCGCCGTGCGGCACTGCCCGGCGACGCCTTCCCTGATCAGTTCAGCCAGCCGCAGCGCACCAGGCCCGGCGTAGTCGCGATCGGCGTAGACCAGGTACAACTCGGCCCAACGTTCCTTCCCATCTCGCATCGGCAGCTGCTTGAGTTCTCCGCGTTCCAGTTCACCACGGATCGTGTCGTCGGCGTACCACGCAAACCCGAGCCCCGTGCTCGCGGCGTGGATCGACGTCGCTTTCTGGCTGACGGTCCAGCTCTGCTCGGCGCCCAGCCAGCTGCCGCTGCGCCGCCGGCTGCCCGAATCGCGGATGATCAGGTGGCGATGGCGACGCAAGTCCTGCAGTGTCAGTTCGCGCCCAAGCTGATGCAGCGGATGATTCGGGTGCGCGACCGGGATGAACCGCAGGCGCATTAGCGGATCGCCGTTGAAACCGACGGGGATCCGCGAGCAGATCGCCAGATCCACGCGTCGCTGCTGGAGCGCTTCGTCGGTGCCTCCGAGCACCGTTTCGTACAGTTCCAGTCGAGTCAAAGGCCGTTCCTCGCCAAAGCGCGCGCAACATTGCAGCAGCAGCCAGGTCGGGAAGATGATTTCCACCGCAATGCGCAGCTCCGATTCCCATCCCGCGGCGAGGCTCCCCGCCGCGCCTTCGAGTGCACTGGCTTCCTCGAGCAGAACCTTTGCCCGGCGGTACAGCACTTCGCCGCCCGGCGTCAGCTTCGCCTTGCGGCCCACGACCTTGAAGGCCTTTACGCCCAGGAGCGACTCGAGTTTTTGAACGGCGTAGGTAACGCTCGACTGGCTCTTGTGGAGCAGCGCCGCGGCCTGTGCGTAGCCCCCGGCGTCAACGACGGCAAGGAGCGAACGCCACTGTTCCAGCGAGATACGGGGGTGCTGCTGAGCCATATATCTAAAAACAAGATATGTAGGCGCCAATTATTAGGCTTTTTTATCAGTTTAATCAATAGTTAAATGGCCCATCGACACGAGGAGATGAGCCATGACAAACCTGCTTCAGATCAACACTAGCATCTACAACGGTAGCGGAGAGTCGAGCCAGCTGGCCCGACAGTTCGTCGCCGCCTACCGCGACAGCCACCCGGACACGCAGCTTCGAGAGCGCGATGTGGCCGCTGTGGAGTTCGTGCCGCACCTCGATGCCGAGCGTTTCGGCGCTTTCATCGCAAAGCCGGAAGAGCGCAGTTCGGCGCAGCAGGCAGTGGTCGAATATTCGGACATGCTCATCGAAGAATTGAAACAGGCCGACGTCATCGTCATCGGGTTGCCGATGTACAACTTCGGCGTGCCCTCGCAGCTGAAGGCCTACTTCGACCACATCGCGCGCGCGGGTGTGACCTTCAGGTACACCGACAAGGGTCCGGTGGGGATGCTGACGGGCAAGAAGGCCTACGTGTTTGCCACGCGTGGTGGCGTATATGCTGGAACCGCGCTCGATACGCAGACTAGCTACGTACGCGACTTCCTGCGCTTTGTCGGCATCGACGACGTGAGTTTCATCTACGCCGAAGGTCTTGCGATGAGTGCGCAGTACAAGCAGGAAGCGCTGGCACGTGCATCGGCCGACATCGAGCGCATCGCGGCCTGAGCAGCCGGCACGACATTTTTGCAGGAGAGAAGACATGACGACTCGCAGCCTTGTGCAGATCATCGAATCGGTCGCGACCGCCGATGGCGCCGGCGTGAAGTTGCGTCGGAGCCTGGGCAGCCAGCGCGGCGTACACGTCGATCCGTTCCTGATGCTCGACGAGTTCTATTCGGACGATCCGGATGACTACATGGCCGGATTCCCGGCGCATCCGCATCGCGGCTTCGAGACGGTCACGTACATGCTCGATGGCCACATGCGCCACGAGGATCACATGGGCAATCGCGGTGACCTCGGGCCCGGCGACGTGCAGTGGATGACAGCCGCGCGCGGCATCATCCATTCGGAGATGCCGCAGCAGAGCGAGGGCCGCATGCGCGGTTTCCAGCTGTGGCTGAACCTGCCGTCACACGAGAAGATGAAGCCGGCTGCTTATCGCGATATTCCGGCACGAGAGATTCCGGTTGTGAAGTTCTCGAACGGCGGTGAAGTGAAGGTCATCGCCGGTTCACCGACGATCGACAACAGCGTGACTGCAGGACCGGTCAACAGCGGCAATGTGCGGCTGACTACCGATCCGCTGTATCTGGATGTGCGCCTGCCGCCGGGCGCAGTGTTCAATGTGCCGGTTCCGGCGGGCCATAACGGTTTCCTGTACCTGTACGAAGGGAGCGCAAAAGTAGGCGCCGAAGGCGCAGCGAAACCGCTCCCGCACCGCGCCGCGGGTGTGCTGTCGGACGGCGATGCACTGACCGTGCAGGCCGATGCCGGTGGCGTGCAGTTCCTGTTGCTCGCGGCGAAGCCCCTGCGCGAGCCGGTCGTCCAGTACGGACCATTCGTCATGAACACCCGAGAGGAAATCGAGCAGGCGGTCAACGATTACCGCACCGGGCGGCTGGCTTCAGCGGCCTGAAGCCAGCGCCCATGCTCGGGTCGCCGCGATTCAGGCGGTCGCGGCGGCCTTGGCCTTCGCGGCGTTTTCGATCACTTCCTCTGCGACCTGACGCGGCACCGGATCGTAGTGCGAGAACTCCATCGTGTACGAGGCGCGGCCGCTGGTCATGCTGCGCAACTGGCCGATGTAGCCGAACATTTCGGATAGTGGCACCGGCGCGACGACGGCGATGTTCGCGCCGCGCTCGAGCTGCTCCTCGATGTTGCCACGCCGGCGATTGATATCGCCGATGACATCGCCGAGATAATCGCCCGGCGTCACCGTTTCGACACGCATGACCGGCTCGAGCAGGATCGGTCCGGCTTTGCGAATCGCTTCGCGGAAACAGGCCTTGGCAGCGATTTCGAAGGTCAGCGCGTTGGAATCGACGTCGTGGTAGCTGCCGTCGATCAGCGTGGCGCGGAAATCGACGGTCGGGAAGTGCGCCAGTACGCCATCTTCCTTCTGCACCTTCAGGCCTTTCTCGACGGCCGGCACGAACTCGCGCGGCACCGAGCCGCCCTTGGTCGCATCGACGAACTCGAAGCCGGCGCCACGCGCCAGCGGCTCGAATGTGATCCACACTTCGGCGAACTGGCCGGAACCGCCGGTCTGCTTCTTGTGCGTGTACTGTTCGGTCAGTTTCTTCGTGAAGGTCTCACGATAGGCGACCTGCGGTTCACCCATGGTGCCCTCGACGCCAAATTCCGTGCGCATGCGATCGAGCGTGACTTCCAGATGGAGCTCGCCCATGCCGCGCAGGATCGTCTCGTTGGTCTCGCGATCGGTTTCGAGATGGAGCGAGGGATCGGCGCGCACCATCTTGCCGAGCGCGGCGCCGAATTTGTCGGCCTCGCCCTTGTTCTTCGCCTTGACCGAGACGCTGATGACTGGGTCTGGAAAGCGCATGCGCTCGAGCACGACCGGGTTCGCCGCGTCGCAGAGCGTGTCGCCGGTATCGGTCTCGGCGAGTGATACCAGCGCAACGATGTCACCGGCGCGGGCTTCTTCGATCGGGTTGGCGTCTTTCGCGAACATCTCGACCATGCGGCCGATCTTCTCGCGCTTGCCGCGGGTCGAGTTCTCGACCGACGCGCCTTTTGTCAGCACGCCTGAATACACACGGATAAACGTCAGTGCGCCGTACACGTCGTTGATGACCTTGAATGCCAGTGCCGCGAACGGCTCGTCATCGGAACACTTGCGCTCGCCGATCGGATGGCCGTCGGCGTCGACGGTCTTGATCGATTCGACGTCGGTTGGGGCTGGGAGGTAGTCCACGACTGCGTCGAGCACTTGCTGCACACCCTTGTTCTTGTACGAGGAACCGCACAGCACGATCGTGAACGCCGAGTTGATCGTGCCCTTGCGCAGGCACTTGCGCAGCGTTTCGATCGAGGGCATCTCGCCATTGAGCAGATGCTTTTCCATCGCCTCATCATCCTGCTCGAGGCAGGTATCGACCAGCTCGGTGCGGTACTTTTCCGCATCGGCCAGGATCGCACGGTCGGTCGGAATCGTGATGTGCAGCTTGTCCGCCAGGTCGGGCGTGACATCGAGCGTCTGCCACTCGGCGTCCTTGTCGTCAGAATCCCAGACCAACGCCTTCATCTCGACCAGGTCGATCATGCCCTTGAAATTATCTTCAGAGCCGATCGGCAGCTGGCAGATCAGAGGTCGCGCGCCGAGGCGCTTTTTGATCATGTCGACGCAGCGCATAAAGTTGGCGCCGCTGCGATCCATCTTGTTGACGTAGCACATGCGCGGCACGTTGTAGTTGTTCGCGAGGCGCCAGTTGGTCTCCGATTGCGGCTCGACACCGGCCACGCCGTCGAACACGACCACTGCGCCGTCGAGCACGCGCAACGAACGGTTGACTTCGATCGTAAAGTCGACGTGCCCGGGAGTGTCGATGAGGTTGATCTTCTTGTCGCGCCAGAACGTGGACACGGCCGCGCTCTGGATCGTGATGCCCCGCTTCTTTTCCTGCTCGAGGTAATCGGTTGTCGTCGAGGACTTCAGGTCCTTGGTGTCGTGGATGTCCACGATCGTGTGCTTGCGGCCCGTGTAATACAGGATGCGCTCGGTCGTGGTGGTCTTGCCGGCGTCGACGTGCGCGATGATGCCGATGTTGCGAATGTCTGCGAGCGGAGTGGTGCGGGGCATGGCGAAATTCCGTAGGGTTTACAGGGGGCGCAAACTCCCCAAGATATCATAATGCGGTGCATCATGGGAGAGCCTCCGCATTCCACGGCATCCGCCGCCGAGCCATAAAAAGCCATCCAAGCGTTTGATTCCCAATGCTCATGGCGGCCGACCCCGATAAGACGATGAAGCTGCTGGAGCAGATTCGCGAGCGCGGCATCGGCGTCGCCATCGATGATTTCGGCATGGGATATTCTTCGCTCGCCTACCTGAAGCGCTTTCCGGCCGACACCCTGAAGATCGACCGCCCCTTCGTGCGCGACATCGTCGAGAGCCAGAACGACCTCGCCATCGCCACAGCAATTATCGCGGCGGCAGTTCGGGCGTGAGGCGCAGAAGGGGAGCCTGACGCGCTCGACCTGGTACCGTGCGGCCTTGCACGGCCGGCATCCGTCGATGCTGTGCTAGAGTCGCCCGGCGCATGAACATCCCCGGGAAATCGCCGGAAACCAGTGGCGTCGAAGCCTTCGGTTACCACCAGGAGTTGCGTCGCTCGCTCAACCTGTTCGATCTGCTGGTATATGGCCTGGTATTCATCGTGCCGATCGCGCCGATGGCGGTGTTCGGCTACGTCTTCAATGCCAGCCATGGCATGGTGCCGCTGGTCTACCTGATCGGTTCCGTCGCGATGGTATTCACGGCGCTTTCGTACATGGCAATGGCGCGTGAGTTTCCGGTCGCGGGTTCGCTGTACAGCTATGCCGCGCGCAGCCTCGGGCCCACCGTTGGTTTTTTTGCCGGCTGGGCAATCCTGCTGGACTACCTGTTGTTGCCAACGCTGAACTATGTGGCGGTCGCCATCGCATTGCATTCGGCGTTTCCTTACGTATCGAAACCCCTGTGCGTATCGGCATTGCTCGCATTTGCGACAGCGATCAATTACTTCGGCATCGAGACGACGGCCCGCGCGAATACGCTGCTGCTGGTGGTCGGTTTGGTGATCCTGGCGGTGTTTATTGGCGTAAGCCTGGTTGCAGTGACCCATCACACTGGCGGCGCTCGGTTCTCGCTCGTGCCGATCTACAACGCCGTTGAAATATCGCCACGCGTCATTTTCGGCGCGCTGTCGTTGGCGGTGCTGAGTTTCCTTGGCTTTGATGCCATATCGACCTTGTCGGAGGAGGCCAGGGATGGCGCGAGCGCGATAGCGCGCGCAACCATACTGTCACTCGTGCTGGCCACGGCCTTGTTCATATCCCAGACCTGGCTCGCTTCGCTGTTCACCTTGGGCCGCACGCACTTCCCGGCAGGCGCCTCCACGGACACGGCCTTCTACGACATCGCCGCGTCGATCGGCGGATACAGCCTGAAGTTCCTGCTGACAGTACCCGGCGTCGTGGCAACGGGCATCGCGGGCGCATTGACGGCACAGGCTGCAACAGCGCGGTTGATCTACGGCATGGCACGTGATCGGCAGTTGCCCCATGCGCTTGCCCATGTAAACACGCGAAGACAGGTTCCCGAGCGCGCCATCTTCCTGGTCGCAGGCGTCACGCTGGTGCTGGGGGTGCTGCTCGTAGAACAACTCGAGCTATTGACTTCAATGGTATGTTTCGGCGCGTTGTTGGGATTCCTGCTGCTGCATGTATCGGTCGTTGCGCACTTCATCTATCGGCAAAAGAGCAGCAACTGGTTGCGCCACCTGGTGGCGCCGACGATGGGCGCCATCGTCATCGGCTACGTGTTGTGGAACGCCGAGACGCACGCCAAGATCGCGGGTACGACCTGGCTGGCCGCAGGACTGGTAGTGCTGATAGCGCAGCGTTCGCTTACTGGCCGGACGGCGCCCTCACAATAGCGCCGCCTTTCATGACGAACACGACACGTTCGACGACAGAAATGTCCTCGAGCGGGTTGCCCGGCACCGCGATGATGTCCGCGTAGTGCCCGGGTTCGAGCGAACCGATATCGGCGCTCCAGCCCAGCAGCCGCGCTCCATTGATCAGGTCAGCTTGCAGCACGGCGCGCGGCGTCATGCCGTATTTCACCATCAGCGTCATTTCACGGGCTTGCGTGCCGTGCGGAAAGGGTCCGACGTCCGAGCCGACGGCGAACGGAATGTCCGCGGCGAGCTCGCGTTTGAACTCCCTGACCTTGTAATCGAGCATGACTCGTTCGTGCGCGGCGATTTCAGGTGTCGGCGCATGATCGATGAAATATTCGTATACCGAGAAGGTGGGCACGGCAGGAATGTTTTTCGCCTTCATCAGGCGCATCGTCGCATCGCCCAATTGCGTCGCGTGATCGATCGAGGCAACGCCGGCCTCGGCCGCATACTGTGTGCCAGGCTCGCCCTGCGCGTGTACCGCGACGGTCGTGCCAAGGCGAGCTGCTTCGTCGACCGCGGCCTTCAGCTGCGACGTCGTGTATTGATAAGGAGTGCTGAAGACGCCGTCGCGCAACTGGTCCTTGCCGGTTTCGTAGATCTTGACGAAGTCGGCTCCCTGCTTGTGCTGCTCCCGAATGACACTGACCAGTTCGTCGGCGGTGTTGGCGTAGCTTGCGTTCGACAGCACGCGTTGCTCCGGATTCCAGCCGTTGGCGTCTTCGTGTCCGCTCAGGATGTCGATGGCATTGCCACTGACGCGCATGCGCGGCCCGGGAATGAGCCCCTGGTTGATGGCATCTCGCACCGCGCTGTCGGCCGACCCCGCGCCCTCGGTCCCCATGTCGCGCTCTGCGGTGTAACCGGCCATCAGGTCAGCTCGCGCCGCAGTCGCGGCGAGCAGCGTGCGTGCCGGCACCGATTCCTTCACTGTCTGCAAGTCTTCCGCGCCGGGATGCAGGAACAGGTGCACATGCGCGTCGATGAGTCCGGGCATCAGCGTGACATCGCCGAGGTCAATGACGCGAGCGCCCACTGGATGTAACACCGTGGCGCCGCTGGCCCGGATCCGTTCTCCTTCGACCAGGACTTCACCAGGCGTCACAACACGGCCGCTCGCTATGTCGAGCAGGCGCGCCGCATGTAGCACGACGGGTGACGGCGCTGCGGGCGAAGTCGATTGCGCGTGCAGGGGGGTCGAGCTCGCCACGAGCATCAGCGCCAATGCTGCGGTGAGCCTGGATTGATTGTGCATGGTCAATACCCTGCCTGCTTGTCCACGATGTTCTGGAGCGGCTCGCCATTGCGGTAGCGGTGGAAGTTGCTGATGAAGAAATCGATGGTCAGCTGGAGCGAGTCCGGCGCCACGGTGTGATCCGCGGTGTGCGGTGAAATGAAAACATTGTCCATGTCCCAGAGCGGTGAAGCTTCTGGCAGCGGCTCGCGCTCGAACACATCGAGCGCAGCGCCGGCTACACGGTGCGCGCGCAGCGCCGCAACGAGCGCGGCCTCATCGATGACCGGGCCGCGGCCCACGTTGACAATGAACGCGCCCGGTTTCATGGCCGCGAACGCGGCACCTGAAATCAGGTGGCGCGTCTCGGCGGTCAGCGGCGCTGCGCAAACCACGACGTCGGAAGCGGCCAGCATCGAGTGCAGTTCGCCCGTCGGGTACACGCGCTCGACCAGCGGATCCGCGTTGGAACGATCCGGGTTCCTGCGCAGCGCGAGGATCTTCATGCCCAGCGCGTGGCCGAGCAGCGCGCACTCGCGGCCGATCTCGCCAAAGCCGACGACCGCCATGACCTTGTCCCTGAGCATCTGCACGTCGATGCAGGCCCAGCGGTGTGCGCTCTGCTGCTTGAATAGCGTGCGCACGTTCCGGAAGTGCATCAGCATGCCGAACAGCGCGAATTCGGCCAGCGGTCGCTTGAACACGCCGCGCGAGTTCGTCAGCAGGACGTTGCTGCGGATCATTTCCGGGAACAAGATGCCTTCGACGCCGGCGGACAAGGTGTGCACCCAGCGCGTATTGCGAGCAAGCGGCCATACTTCGGCGAGCACCCGCTCCTCATGCAACTGGCCGATGAGAATCACTTCCGCCTCGGGCAGGGTGCGCCTGAGTTCTGCTGGGTCGGCGCTCTGGGCGATGTCCGCATGCTCAGCCAGCGGCTCCAGATAGCGGGATTTCAACGCATCGGGTGCGGAGATGAAGGCGACCGGAGTGCGCATCAGGTCGCGCAGCGTAGCAC